>NZ_CP034593.1:1258061-1572577 GCF_003971195.1 Flaviflexus ciconiae
TGTGCGGGAACGATGCCGACGACCCGGCCTCGGTACATGACCGCGATGCGGTCGGACAGGGACTGAATCTCGTCCAGCTCCGAGGAGATGAGAACAACGGCGGTTCCGGTGTCTCGTTCCTGGACGATGCGGTTGTGAATGAACTCGATGGAGCCAACATCGACACCGCGGGTCGGCTGGGATGCGACAAGAAGCGTGAGCTTGCGCGACATTTCGCGCGCCACGATGACCTTCTGCTGGTTACCGCCCGACAGTGTCGTGATCGGGTCGGAAACGTTCGTCAGTCGAATATCAAACTCGTCGCGGAGCGTCTCCGCGTTCTCGTGGATTTCCTTGAGCTTCAGAGATGGGCCGCGGGAGAACCGTTCGGAACGGTACTGGTTGAGGACCAGGTTCTCGGCAACCGAGAAAGGCTGGACCATTCCGTCCCTCATGCGGTCCTCCGGGATGTACCCCAGTCCCTCGTCGACCCGCTTGCGGACAGGGTGCTTCACGATCGATTTACCGTCGAGCAGGATGTCGCCCCTCGTGGGGGCACGCAGCCCGAGGAGGATCTCGGCGAGCTCGGTTTGACCGTTTCCTTGAACGCCGGCGATGCCGAGGATTTCGCCCTTCTGGATGTCGAGATTGACGCGGTCAACCACTGTCACGAGGTCATCGTTGACGTACGACAGGTTCTTGACCGAAACAACGTTGGGAGCCGGCTCGGGCTCGGTCTTGTCCACCTTGAGCATGACGGAGCGGCCCACCATCATGTTCGCCAGCTCTGCCTCGGAGGAATCGGGAGATGCTTCGCCAACAACCTTGCCACGGCGAATCACCGTGATCTTGTCGGCCACGGCGCGGACCTCGCGAAGCTTGTGGGTGATGAAAACGATTGACGTGCCGGCTGCCGCGAGTTCCTTCATGATCTCCATGAGCTCATCGGTTTCGGCGGGTGTGAGCACGGCGGTGGGCTCATCGAGGATCAGGATCTGGGCCTTGCGGGACAGAGCCTTGACGATTTCAACGCGCTGCTGGGCACCAACAGGCAGATCCTCGATCTTGGCTTTCGGGTCAAGGTCGAAGCCGAAGCGCTTCGATACGTCCTTGACGATCTGGTGGGCTTCCTTCGTCTTGATGAGCCCAATGCCGGGGACGGTTGGTTCGTAGCCGAGTGCGACGGACTCGGCAACGGTAAACACGGGGACGAGCATGAAGTGCTGGTGGACCATGCCAATGCCGGCCGCGACGGCGTCACCCGGGCCTTTAAAGGTCACGGGCTTCCCGTCGATACGGATCTCCCCTTCATCGGGGTCGTACAGCCCGTACAAAACGTTCATAAGAGTCGACTTGCCCGCACCATTCTCTCCGAGGAGCGCATGGATCTGTCCGGGTTCAACGACAAGGTCGATATGGTCATTGGCGATAAGGGATCCAAACTTCTTTGTGATCCCGACAAGCTCAAGCTTCACCTTGGCTGTTGCCTTTCTCTGTGTTCCAGCGGCCGATTGATGATAACGGATTTGCTGGACGTGGCGAAAAAGGGCGGGCCTAGAACCATGTGGGGCATGATCCTAGGCCCGCCGGATGACCGAATATTACGGTGCGTTCGGGGTCTCTACAACGAGTTCACCCGAGATGATCTGCTCGCGGAGCGCATCAATTTCGGATACGAGCTCGGCGGGAACGTCGGACTCGAAGTCGTGGAACGGAGCGATGTTCACGCCGCCGTTCTCAAGCGTGCCAACGTAGGCTTCGCTGTCGAACTCGTCGGTTGCCACATCGGCAATTGCGTCGAGGACCGAAACGTCGATGTCCTTGAGGACCGAGGTCAGGATGATCGACGAGAACTCGGGAGCGGACTCGTACCAGTCGGAGTCAACACCGATGATGTAGACGTCGCCAGCGGTCTGAGCGGCAGCGGCAGCGCCGAGGCCAACCGGACCGGCGACCGGCATGATGATGTCGGCACCCTGGTTGATGAAGTTGTTGGCGAGCTGCTGACCCTGTGCCTGATCATCGAACGAGTTCGAGAAGGAACCGGTCTGGGACTCCTTGTCCCAGCCCAGAACCTGAACGTTAGCGTCCGGGTATGCCTCGTTGTAGGCGGCGACGCCGTCAACGAAACCGTCCATGAAGATTTGGACGGACGGGATCGGCAGACCACCGAAGGTGGCGACAACGCCGGTCTCGGTCATGCCTGCAGCCGCGTAGCCTGCGAGGTAAGCAGCCTCGGCGGTGTTGAAGAGAAGCGCACGAGCGTTGTCGGACGGGGTCTCGAAGGGGGAGTCAACGAGAGCGAACGAAACGTCCGGGTTCTCCTGAGCAGCGCCGCTCGTTGCCTCTTCCAGAAGGAAGCCAACACCGATGACGAGGTCACAGCCCTCGGCAACCATGGCGTTCACGTTCGGAGCGAAGTCAGTGTCGGACGACGACTCGGCGGTCGAGGTCTGGACACCCATGAGCTCCTCAGCTTCCATGAGGCCGTTGAATGCCGACTCGTTGAAGGACTTGTCGTCCCAGCCGCCTGCGTCAGAGACGATGCAAGCGGTGTATTCGGAAGCGTCGATGGAGGCGTAGTCACGGCCGGCGCCGTCGCCGTCCTCGGTGCCCTCACCATCGGTGTCTTCGGTATCCGTATCCTCGGTGTCGGTATCCTCGGTATCGGTATCGGTGTCCTCGGTGTCCTCCGAGTCAGTGGTCTCTACCGTGTCCTCGGTCGAATCCGTCGTCTCATCGGCGGCATCGTCGGCACAGCCGGCAAGGACAAGAGCAGCGACACCAGCAAGTGCCATAAATGACGTGGATTTCTTCACGCGTTACTCCTATTTCATAGGTCCGCGCCCGTGCGGCACGGATTTCACCAATAGCATACTCGTTAACGTGCCGTTAACGTACACAGAAGGGCAAAATAGTCATCAAAGTTTGATAACGGGTTTAAATAGTCCCACACTTTTCGTCAATACGGCAGTGTTTTGACAGATTAGTTTGCGCGGTGTTCACCGGCTTCGAATTTTTGTCACACCGCGTGGCCCCACCCTCCCAGCAGTCCGGGCATGTTTTTTGGTGGTGACCGCGGTCGAATTTATCGAAGTCTGTTCAGGTCGTCACCAAGGGAGGCAACCACGCCCCCAAGTCCCGCCGACTGTTCCTTGGTTGTCACGAGCAGAACATCACCAGTATCGACCACAACAGCCTCGGGGATCCCGTGGATCACAATCGGCCGGTCATGAGAGTAAACGACGGCACCGTCGGATCCCGATAGGACAACGGGCTGGGCGGAGCCGCCGGAGGACACCTGCTCGGCAGAGTTATCCAGGTGTTCGGACAGCGAGGCATAACCGCCGATATCGGACCAGCCCATCGAGACCGGCACCGTCGTCACTCCCCCAATTTCTGCCAGGGGCTCGGCAATGGCGCGGTCGATAACCGAGTCTTCCAGGTCATCCCATCCGGTGAGGGCCTCGGCCCGTCCCGGGCCGTCCCACTCGGCTGCGATGGCTCGCAGGCCGGCGGCAAGCTCCGGCTTGAACTGCGCAAGAGAATCGAGCAGAACACCCACCCTGGAGACAAACATGCCGGCGTTCCAGAGGAAGGTACCGGATTCGACATATTCGACGGCGCGCGGAAGGTCCGGCTTCTCCATGAACTCGGCAACGGCGTACGCGCCCTTGACAGTCGTTTCCTCGCCGACGTGAATGTAGCCGAAGCCCGTGTCGGGCGAGGTGGGGGTGATGCCGATGGTGACGACCTTGCCGGTCTTTGCGGAGTCGATGGCCGTGCGCACCGCCTGTTGGAATGCTCCGGTGTCGGAGATCAGGTGGTCGGCGGCGAAGGAGCCAACCACGGCATCGGGGCCGTACCGCTTTTCAACGATGGCGGCAACCAGGCCAATGGCCGGCATGGTGCCCCGCGGCGAGGGTTCGATGACGAGGGCGTCTTCGGAGAGATCCAGTTGCTCGGCAACCGCCTTCGCATGGTCTTTGCCGGTCACGACAATGAGGTCATCCGCGAGGCCTTCCAGCCGGTCGGAGGTGGCTTGGATGAGGGTGCGTCCCACACCCGTCATGTCAATGAGGAACTTCGGGTGGCTGCGCCTCGACAGGGGCCACAGCCTCGTTCCGGCACCGCCTGCGGGAACAATCGCAACAAACGTCATCTCTTTGCCTTTTCGCTCTCAAGCCGGTGATCCATTTTCGCCTGGGCAAGCTTCAGCTCGAGCTTCTCGATCTTCTTCGAACTCTTCTTACCCTTGCGACCGTCCCATTCTGGCAGGTTCTTTCGCAGCCGGTCGGAGAACTCGGGGTCCTTCGTCATATCAGGAACGACAACGCCGGTGAACGGCTCATGGGTCCACCTCGTTGTCTCCGGAACGGACAGGGTCACGAAGTTCGGGGTGTCATGTGCGTGGATGGATTCGGGAACCGTGATCTTCATGGGTGCCGGCGGGTTGGCGGTGAACGCCGCGGCGATGAGAACGATACGGGTAACGAAGTTGATCCACAGGAGGAGCGTTGCGATCGCAGCAAACGGGGCAAGCACCGGATTGTCTGAGACGGAGCCAATAACGGATGTACCGAGGAAGCGAACAACGGATGTGCCGAGCGCACCGAGGGCCGCTCCCATGAACAGGTCCTTCCGGGGCGGCCGGGCACCGGCCGTGAAGCGGAAGAGCAGCATGATGACAACAAGGTCAACGAGGAAAGCGACGAAAAGCGAACCGATCCTGATCGCCCACTGGGCAAAGCTTCCTTCGATGCCAATGAAGTCGAGGATGGTGTCCGCCAGGGTGCCCGCCACGGATGTCAGAACGGAACCGAGAAGAACGCCGAGAGCAAGACCGAGGAAGGCGAGCAGGTCGCGGGCCTTCAGGACAATGAAGTTCTCGGGTAGCTTCGAGATGCCGAACATGGCCCGGATCGAGACCTTGAGGGCGTTCATGACCGACAGCGCGGTCCAGAGCAGGACACCCATGGCGATGATCGAGGCCGGATTCAGGGCAGTTTCCATCACCAGCGAATCGGGGGATATGAGTCCGCTGGGATCGTCTTCGGTCTGGAGGATTCCCGGCATGGCGTCGTTGATGCCGTTAAAGACGGTGTTCCGTAGCTCCTCATTGGAACCCAGCACGGCCATGAAAGCCGTGATGGAGATCGTGAGGGCGGCCGCGATGGAGAAGATAGCCGAGTAGGCAATACCACCGGATAGGAGCGCACCCTTGGCCACCCCGTACCGCTGGAATGCTCTCAGCAGCCGGATGTGCTGGATCTTGTGCAGGAAAGGCTCCGGCTCCACGGTGATCGGCCTAGTCGATGGCACCGTGGAGGGAGCGTCATAGTAAATGTCGTTGTCATTTGCCACGCGTCCAGCCTAAACGAAACAGGGCCGACGCGTGTGCTGAGATGCAGTTTTACGCGTGAAACGGAGGAGGGACAGCCGAGTGACTGCCCCTCCTCCGTCATGCTGTTCAGTCTGGAACCGAGTCCCGCAACCCGTTGGAATCCCTAGAAGTCCGTCACGTCGTAGTCGATTGTCAGCGGTGCGTGGTCGGACCACCGGCTCGCATAGTCGCCTGCTCGGCCGACTTCCGCGGAGACCGCGGTGTCCGCGAGCGCCTTCGTGGCCATCTGGTAGTCGATGCGCCACCCGGCATCGTTATCGAATGCCTTGCCGCGCTGGGACCACCAGGTGTAGGGGCCCTGGACGTCGCCGACGAGGTTGCGGTGCACGTCCTCGTAGGTATCGAACCACCGCTCGAGGTAGGCCATTTCCTGGTCAAGAACGCCGGACGTCTTGTTGTGGTTCGGCTTGAAGTTCTTGATGTCCTTCGGTCCGCGAACGACGTTGAAGTCGCCCGCCATGAGCAGTTCGTTCTCGATCTGGCCAAGACGGTCCTCCGCCATGTCCAGGTGACGGTACTTGGCTGCCATGACCTCCGGCTTTGTTGCCGTACCCGAGTAGAGGTAGGCGGAGACGAAGGTGACGGTGCGGGATCCGACGGTGACGTCGGCTTCGACCCAGCGTCCCGAGTCCACGTCGTTGTCCCCTTCGAGCCCAATCCGGGCTGCGGTGACATCGAGGTGGGGGCGGACGGCGATGGCGACGCCGCTGCGCCCCTTCGCACGGGAGGCCTGCTGGACGACGCTCCAGTCTCCGGGGAGGAGTCCTTCCACGAGTTCTTCAGGTGCGCGAACTTCCTGGAGGAGGAGCACATCGGGGTTGTTCTCGGTGACCCACTCCTGCATGCCCTTTTTGACGGCGGCACGGATTCCATTGACGTTTACGGTTGTTACCCTCAAAGCTTGCTTTCTGCCATTGTGACAACGTTTTCGAGGAGCATTGCCCGGGTCATCGGGCCCACTCCCCCTGGGTTCGGCGAGAGCCATCCCGCCACTTCCTTTGCCTGCGGATCGACGTCTCCGACGATCCGGGCCTTTCCATCCTCCCCGACAACGCGGGAAACTCCAACATCGAGGACGACGGCACCGGGTTTGAGCCAGTTGGCACGGACCAGGCCGGGCGAGCCGGCCGCGGCAACGACCACGTCCGCCATCGCCACCTTCTCCGCCATGCCAACCGTGCCGGTGTGCATGAGGGTGACGGTGGCGTTAATGGAACGGCGGGTCAGCAGGAGCCCGATAGAACGGCCGACGGTGGTGCCGCGGCCGATCACCGCGACATCTTTACCGTCGAGGTCGATCTCGTAGCGGCGGAGCAGTTCGATCACGGCGGTGGGCGTGCAGGGAAGCGGCGACGTGATCGGCTCCTTAGCGCGCAGTGCGAGCCTGCCGAGGTTTGTCGGGTGCAGGCCGTCCGCGTCCTTGTCGGGGTCGACGGACTCGAGGACAAGATTCGTGTCGATGCCGTCCGGGAGCGGAAGCTGGACGATGTAGCCGGTGCAGGCCGGATCCTCGTTAAGGCGCTCGATAGCGCCGAGGATCTCCTCCTGGGAGGCGGAAGCCGGGAGGTCTTCGCGGATCGAGTTGATTCCGACTTCCTGGCAGTCCTTGTGCTTACCGGCAACGTACTTCTGGGAGCCGGGATCATCCCCGACGAGAACCGTGCCGAGGCCCGGAACGATTCCCTTCTCCTTGAGTGCGGCGACGCGCGCGGCTAGCTCGTCCTTAATGGTCTGTGCGGTGGCCTTGCCATCCAGTACTTCGGCTACCAACTCAGAGCCCCGGGTACAGCGGGAAGGCGTCGGTCAGTGCCTTGACGCGTGCCGACAGGGCGGCAACGTCAGCGGCCTTACCTGCGATCAGGGTCTCGGCGATAATGTCGGCAACCTCTTCGAACTCGGCCTTGCCGAATCCGCGGGTGGCGAGAGCCGGGGTGCCGATGCGAAGACCGGAGGTGACCCTTGGCGGACGGGGATCGAACGGAACCGAGTTACGGTTGACGGTAATGCCGACCTCGTGGAGGAGGTCCTCCGCCTGCTGACCGTCGAGCGCGCAGTCGCGCAGGTCAACGAGAACGAGGTGGACGTCGGTGCCACCGGACACGAGGGCAATTCCAGCGTCCGCAACGTCCTGCTGGAGCAGGCGCTCGGCCAGGATGCGTGCACCGTCCAGGGTGTTCTGCTGGCGTTCCTTGAACTCGGGCGACTGAGCGACCTTCATGGCAACAGCCTTCGCGGCAATGACATGCATGAGAGGCCCGCCCTGCTGGCCCGGGAACACGGCCGAGTTCAGCTTCTTTTCCAGCTCGGTCGTCTGGGCGAGGATCATGCCGGAGCGGGGACCGCCGATCGTCTTGTGGATCGTGGTCGTCACAACATCGGCGTGCGGGATCGGATTCGGGTGCAGGCCCGCTGCAACGAGGCCGGCGAAGTGAGCCATGTCAACCCACAGGTAGGCGCCAACGGCGTCGGCGATCTCGCGGAAGCGAGCGAAGTCCAGGTGGCGGGGGTAGGCGGACCAGCCGGCCACGATCAGCTTCGGCTGCTCGCGGCGCGCAATCTCCTCCACCTCTTCCATGTCGATCAGGCCGGTTTCCTTCTGAACCCCGTAGGAAACGATGCGGTAGTTCTTACCGGAGAAGTTGATCTTCATGCCGTGGGTCAGGTGACCGCCGTGGCTGAGTTCAAGGCCCATGACCGTGTCACCGGGGGTGACGAGCGCATGGTAAATAGCGGCGTTCGCCTGGGCACCGGAGTGCGGCTGAACGTTCACGTATTCGCATCCGAACACGGCCTTGGCTCGCTCAATCGCGAGGTTCTCCGCAACATCGACGTGTTCGCAACCACCGTAGTAGCGGCGACCCGGGTAACCCTCCGCGTACTTGTTGGTCAGCACCGAGCCCTGCGCCTCCAGGACGGCACGGGGAACGAAGTTCTCCGACGCAATCATTTCAAGGGTGTCGCGCTGACGGCCCAGTTCGTTCTCGAGAACTGCGGCGATTTCGGGGTCGACCTCTGCGATCGATGAGTTGAGCAGATCCATTAGTTTCTCCAGGGTCTTGGACAGGTGGCACCATCGTATCCCGTCAATCTGACGGAAGCCTGTCCGGCACGTGAAAAATCCACCGGCTGAAACATGGAAGGCGATACCCTTGCAACCATGCCTGCAATCGTTCTTTCGCTCTCCTGCCCGGACCGCCCCGGGATCGTCCACTCCGTCACCGGGGTCCTTGCCTCCGCTGGCGGCAACATCCTGGAATCCCAGCAGTACGGCGACATTGACACCGGTCAGTTCTTCCTCCGCATCGAAGCCGAGATCCCCGGCACCATCGGCGACCTGAGGGAGCCCGTTGACGAGCTCGCGGACCGGTTCCAGGGACGAATTGAGCTCGCCGAGAAGGACCGTCCCCTGAAGACCATCATCATGGCGTCCACCACATCGCATTGCTTGACCGACCTGCTTTACGAGCAGCGCATGGGGCGCCTCCCTATCGAGGTCGCTCGGGTTGTCTCCAACCACGACAAGCTCCGCCCCATTGCCGACTTCTACGAGGCCCCCTACACCCACATTCCGTTCGTGAAGGAACGCCGCGAGGAAGCCGAAGCCCAGCTCATGGAGATCGTGGACGAAACCGGTGCCGAGCTGATCGTCCTAGCGAGGTACATGCAGGTGTTGTCACCGCAGCTGTGCAAGCGCATGGCGGGATCGATCATCAACATCCACCACTCCTTCCTGCCCTCCTTCAAGGGCGCCCGCCCCTACCAGCAGGCCCACGACCGCGGCGTCAAGCTCATCGGCGCAACCGCCCACTACGTGACCGAGGATCTGGATGAAGGGCCGATCATCGAGCAGGACGTCGAGCGCGTTTCCCACGCCCTGTCGGCCCCCGACCTCCAAGCCATCGGCGAAGACGTCGAACGCCGTGTCCTCGCCCGCGCCGTCCGGTGGCACGCCGAAGACCGCGTGCTACGCAATGGACAGCGCACCGTCGTATTCCCGTAAAGGTCCGTGACGCACCAGACCGAAATGGGAAGCCGGCGAGATACCCACCACTGGCAGTGCCTGGACAACATGGCGGGGCCACCACATTTCCAGTGGACTGCAAGAGGAGTGAGTGCCGCTCTTCAAACATCGGCGAGGTAACCCACACGGCCATACCAAAACCAAAAGGGCTAGCCCCGTGTGCGCGCCGACTTCCACCGGGGGCGCGGTCGCGACGTTGTTGTCCTCGCTGACCGAAAAATGACCGGCTGCACCCGGTATAGATTCAACTGACGTATTGCGTGCATCGAGAGGGAATTAGCGTGATCGATCGGAGCAATGGTGGGCAAGCCGTTCTTGCCTTGAACGCGGTGACGTTCCGCCGCAACGGGATTCAGATCCTCGATGGAGTCGATTTCACGGTCCGAACGGGGGAACGATGGGCGCTGCTCGGTGAGAACGGCGCCGGTAAGTCCACCATCCTGTCGCTCTGCGGAGGGCTCGCGCACCCGTCGAGCGGGACAGTCGACATTCTTGGGCACCGAGTTGGCAGAGTCGACCTTCGCGAAATTCGGTGCCTCATTGGCCACGTCAATCCCAGGCATCCGCTCCGCGGTGCACCGTCGGTCACCGAGGTCGTCCTGACGGGAATCACCGGTACCATCGAGCTTCCAATGAGATGGGAGCCAACCGACACCGATCTTAAAAAAGCCCACTCGCTCATTACCGACATTGGGCTCGATAGCCACCGCGAGGCACCATGGCCCACCCTTTCTCAGGGTGAGCGTGGCCGGGCTCTTATTGCTCGTGCTCTTGCCGGCGATCCCCAGCTCCTCCTGCTTGACGAGCCAACGACGGGATTGGATTTAGCGGCGCGGGAACGACTGCTTGAAACACTCGATGGTCTTGCCGAATCGAACGTCACTTCTCTGCTTGTCACTCATCACCTGGAGGAGCTTCCCGCAACGACAACGCATGCGGCCCTGATCCGGCAGGGTACGTTGACAGCCGCTGGTCCTGTCAAGCAAGTCGTGACGAGCGAGAATATTTCGAAGGCCTTCGACTATCCGATCAGGGTAACGCGGGATGAGGGGCGCTGGGGAGCTCGCCGATCCCGCTAAGGGAAACGAAGGTCTGACTGAAGATGCTGGGTGCCCGCGGGAATGGCAGGAGACTGAATGGGGCTGCTGCCACCGGCCCCGCGGGACAGTCAGGGTCGCCAAGGATTCGGCGTTAGGCACTATTCGTTCAGGGCATCAACGATCGTGCGGTAGCCAGCGGCGGTATTGAGCCCCGACGTTCCCGACGCCTCGGACATGGGAACGAGGTAGACGCGATCGTTCGCGACCGCGGGAACATCCGCGAGCGCCGGGTTGCTCAGGGTCTCTTCAAACGGTTCGAGGCCCATCCCCTGAAAGTCCTCCACAAAGATGACATCAGGGTTGGCAACGGCAATCATTTCGGCATCGATCGGGCGTGTCTGCGTCAGGCCAATGGTCTCCTCCGCATTCACCGCCCCTGCCCGCACGGCCATGCCCGGGAGCATGATCGAATCATCCATTGCCATGATCGAATCTCCGCGCGCCATGAGCGCGAGGAAGCGCGTCCCGGAGTTGGTTGCCTCGGCGTCAATCTCTTCGATGTCGGCAAGGAACTGAGCCGAGAGTTCGGCAGCGAGGTCTTCTTCCCCGAGGGCTTCGCCAAGGAGAACGAGAGTCTCGGCAATGTCTTCCGGTGTCGAGAACGATGATGGGTCGAGGTTGAGCACGGGCACTCCCGTCTGTTCGAGCTGGTCTCCCGCCGTCTCTTCGCCTCCGTGACGAGTCGTGTTGAGAACGAGGTCCGGTCCCATGGCAAGGATCTGCTCCGGATCCGGATCCGTTCCGGGAGGGAGAACCTGCTCCACCTGGGACGCTAGGTCGGGAACCGTACTTGCCTCGGATTGGCTGGATGCTGGAACGGCAATCACCCGCTCCGGGCCGGCGAGCCGCAGTGCCATATCGGCAGTTTCTGCGGAAACCGCAATGATCCTCGCAGGCTCCTCGGCAATCTCGATCTGCTGATCGCCGAGGTCCACTGTGCGCGGCCACGTACCCGGCGATGCATCAACCTGAGCATCCGACGAAGAATCGTCACTCCCCGATACGGCATCGTCATTGCCGCTCGACACATCACCGCCCGGCTCCTCTGTTTGTACCTGGATGGTGCTTGGGCCTGCACCGCTGTCTTCTTGCTCGGTGTCTGCCCCACATGCCGCGAGCGCAAGCGCTGAGACGGCAGCGAGGCTGATGATTTTGGGCGCGGTGATCCGTACTTTCATGGTACTCCTTCTTAAGCCCGCCTAGCGCGGGGCGTTGTTTGTCAATGTTCTGCGGCGCCGACGTGGCGCCGCCCGTTAGACCGCGGTGACCGTGAGGTACCCCGTCGCTTCGCTACGGCGAACGTCGACCGTCACGCCGTAAGCATCGTTCAGCAGGTCGGGAACGAGGATCTCCGCGGGCGGTCCTGATGCCTTGACGCGGCCGCCGTCTACGAGGGTGAGCCGGTCGCAGAACCTCGCTGCAATATCGAGGTCGTGTAGCACCGCGATGATCGTGCGGCTACTCGATTCTTTGATCCACGGCTTAAACAGTCGGAAGACGTCGATCTCATGTCCCATGTCCAGGGCCGAACTCGGCTCATCGACGATAAGGATCTGTGGATCCTGTGCAATGGCGCGAGCAAGGGCTGTGAGTTGGCGTTCACCACCAGACGTGCTTCTCATTGGGCGGTCCCGCCATGCACTAGCACCTGTCATGCGAAGTGCCTCATCAACGGCCTCCTCATCCTCGGCCGTTGGGGACGAGAATCTCCCAAGCCGCGCATACCTGCTCATCTGCACGTATTGCTCGCCCGTGAAGTCAACGGGAGGAGTGTCTTGGGGAAGATAGCTCATGAGGCGGGCACGCTCCTTTGATGAAAGAGATGCCAGCCTCTCCCCCGCGATTCTGATGTCGCCAGACGATGGCACAAGCCCAAGGGCGGCCTTCACGAGGGTGGACTTGCCTGCCCCGTTAGGTCCGATGATCCCGTGAATAAGGCCGGGCGCAAAAGAGGCGTTAACGGAGTCAAGGACGTTCTTGCGTCGATAGCCGGCGCTGACCTCGGTCATCTCCACGGCGCTTGGCGCCTCCGTCCGCGCTTCTCTTGACGCCGTATTCGGCGCCGTCTGCTGTTCGGGCATAAGGCCGGTCATGATTGTCTCCTTGCCTGGGCGAGAACGAGACAGAGCAGGAAGGGCGCACCGATGATAGCCGTCACTGTTCCCGTTTGAAGGACGATGGGGTTGAAGATCATGCGGGCGGCAGTGTCCGCAACGAGGAGGAATATTGCTCCTATCAGGGCGCTAGCCGGGAGAAGGAAACGGTGGTCCGATCCCCAAATGAGCCGCACCACGTGGGGCACGACGAGGCCAACGAAGGAGATCACTCCGGTGATAGCGACACCCGCACCGGTCGCGAGGGCTGCACCGGCAAGAATGATGTGCTTCGTCCTTCCCACATTCATCCCCGAGGTTGCCGCCGTTGCCTCCCCGAGGCTCAGCAGGTTGAGATCCCGGGAGCACAGGAGAACGATGGCGACACCGATAAGCAGAGGCGCAAGGCTCATTCCCACGTCCTGCATGGTCCGTCCGGTCAGGTTGCCATTCAGCCAGAACATGGCAGACCGAGCATCCTCAGCGTCCTCCGCATTCGCGACCGTGGCCGAAATTATCGCCCCGAGGAACGCGTTCAGAGCGATGCCGACCAGGAGGAGCGAAGACGTAGAGCCGGACACGACGCCAACCGCCTGGACGATCGCGACCGCGCCAAGGGATCCGAGGAACGCACCGAGCGGAAGAATGTGCGAACCGGTGCCGGTGACGATAAGTAGAACGGCGACGGTTGCTGCCCCTGCGGATACTCCAGTAATTCCCGGCTCCGCTAGCGGATTGCGGAACACCCCCTGCATCGCAGCGCCAGCGACGCCAAGTCCAGCTCCCACGAGCACGGCAACCAGAACGCGGGGGACGCGCACCGCAGAGACCACCGCATCGGCACCCTGCGCCCCTCCGGGATCCGCGATCATGCCCCAGAGCGCACGCAGAGTTTCACCGAATGGCAGAGAAAGTGGGCCGATCATGACGGCGGCCATGACGGCCGCCGCAAGAAGAATCAGCATCAGTGCGAGCGTTACCGCACGCGAAGAGGTAAGAGTCTGAGGCACACCCACACAGTACCGATAATGAGAATCGTTCGCAATATTAGCGATTGGGGATTGGGAAGTTTGCGGGAAAGAACTCGTTTGGGACAGGGACGAAAGCCGAAGCGGTGGATGCTGGTGCGGGTTCTCGACGGGAGGTGTTCCGCGCCCCACGGGCATCGAGACTTAAAATCGAATCGTCATTCATCCCGCAGACAAGGGTCCCCCAGGGGTCTCCGCGGGAAAGGGGGGGGAAACTAGTCGAGCAGCTCACCCTGTCCACGAGGACGATGCATGAACGAGCCGGGCAGACATTGTCGCCAGGAACTTCTCAAGAGTGAGGGCCCGCCGCGCGGCAGGTCGGCTGGCTGGCAGCTTCAGTTCCCATCACTCGTGCATGCCACCATCCAAAACAACCAATTCAAGCAATGGCTTCGGGTTTCGCATGGTCTAGACGGCCGATTCAGCAATAATTACCACGGGACTCGGTGAGCGCGAGGGAAAAGTTTACTCGCCGGCATCTTCTCCGAGAGAAGTGTTATCCGCTCTTTTCCGCATACCGAAAGACCTGCCCAGGAACACGAGGCCGGCGAGACCGAAAGCAACAATGATTGCACCGCTGCCGGCAACGACTTTTCCCTCGAAGACAAAAGAGAAAACGGTGGCAAAGAGCGCTATCGATACAAGTAGCAGACCGATGTCTCGATTCTTCCTCCACGCGAGATCGCGGTGCTTATTCTCCAGATTTCGCTCCATAGCCGGATCCTATTGCCGTGGTTATGAATAGTTTTGTTTCTTGTTGCGCCGAATGTACCCGGGTGAGCCCCACGCCTCACGCTGCCTTGCAGTCGACCATCGTCGTCAATACGTGCACTGGTACAGCAGTGGCCGCGTTCAAGAATGACCGGAGGGCATGACGCCGATGGAATATCGACATCATGCCCTCGAGTCTCCGGTGGCCGGGATTAGAGGATGCCGAGTTCCTTCACGGCGTCGATCTCTTCCTGGGCGGCCTTGATGTTTCGGTCGATGCCTGCGCGGGTTGCGTCCGATACCTCGAGGTCGGTGACGATCTCCCACTCGCCGTTCTTGGCGATGGTCGGGAAGCCGAAGATCAGGCCCTCGGGACGCCGTACTCGCCGTGCGAGGCGACGCCCGCCGTCGTCCATTCGCCCTCGGGGTGCCGTTGACCCAGTCGTAGACGTGGTCGATGGCTGCGGATGCTGCCGAGGCGGCGGAGGAAGCTCCACGTGCTTCGATGATGGCGGCGCCGCGCTTGGCAACCGTCGGGACGAAGTAGCTGTTCAGCCAGTCAGCGTCGACGGCGTCGATGGCGGGCTTGCCTGCGAGCGTTGCGTAGGAGACGTCCGGGTGCTGATCCGCGGAGTGGTTACCCCACACGACAACGTTCTTGATGTCGGAGATCGCGGTGCCGGTCTTTTCCTTGAGCTGGCTCATGGCGCGGTTGTGGTCGAGCCTCATCATCGCGTTGAAGCGGTCCGCGGGAACGTCCGGTGCGGATGCGGCGGCGATGTAGGCGTTCGTGTTGGCCGGGTTACCAACAACGAGAACCTTGACGTCATCGGCTGCGTGGTCATTGATTGCCTTGCCCTGGGGTCCGAAGATGCCGCCGTTGGCCGCGAGCAGGTCCGCGCGCTCCATGCCCTTCGTGCGGGGGCGTGCACCGACGAGAAGGCCGACGTTCGCGCCCTCGAAGGCCTGGTTCGCATCGTCATAAATGTTGACGGAATCAAGCAGGGGGAAGGCCGAGTCGTTCAGCTCCATTGCCGTTCCCTCGGCGGCCTTGACCGCGGCGGGAATCTCGAGAAGGTTGAGGCGAACCGGAACATCGGGACCGAGAAGGCCACCGGATGCGATACGGAACAGCAGCGCGTACCCAATGTTGCCGGCAGCGCCGGTGACGGTCACGGTTACGGGAGACGTGGTCATGTGTTTACAACTCCTATGTCGAAATGGACCCGGGCGGGGTATCCACCCACAAGTCTAGAACCAATCTAATTGTCTTCTGCGGGCCTTGCGTCCCGATGTTCACGGTAGTAGGCGATAAGCGAACGGGTGGACGGATCCTGATCCGCAAGTGCCGCTTCGTCACCTGCGATCGCGGGACCAAGATCGTTCGCCATCTGCTTGCCGAGCTCAACTCCCCACTGGTCGAAGGAGTCGATGCCCCACACGATGCCCTGGACGAACGTGATGTGCTCGTAGAGGGCGATCAGCTGACCGAGAACCGAGGGGCTCAGGTAGGGGGCCATGATCGACGCCGTCGGCTTATTGCCTTCGAAGACGCGGGCCGGGACGATGGCCTCGGCGGTGCCTTCCGCGCGGACTTCGTCCGCGGTCTTACCGAATGCAAGTGCCTTTGTCTGCGCGAAGAAGTTACCGAGGAACAGCTCGTGCTGGTCCTGACCATCCGTCGCAAACGGATATGTCGGATTGGCGAAGGCAATGAAGTCGGCGGGAATCAGCTGGGTACCCTGGTGGATGAGCTGGTAGAAGGCATGCTGACCGTTCGTGCCGGGCTCACCCCAGAACACTTCACCGGTCGTGGTTGTGACGGGCGTGCCATCCCAGCGCACCGACTTGCCGTTCGACTCCATCGTGAGCTGCTGGAGATAGGCCGCAAAGCGATGCAGGTACTGGGAGTACGGGAGCACGGCGTGCGTGCCAGCATTCATGAAGTTCGTGTAGAAGATGTTGAGCATGCCCATGAGGAGCGGGACGTTCTCTTCCGCGGGTGCATTCGCGAAATGCTCATCCATGGCCCTGAAGCCTGCGAGGAAGTCCGCGAAGTTTTCGGGGCCAATTGCGATTGCGAGGCTCGTGCCAACGGCGGAGTCGACCGAGTAGCGGCCGCCGACCCAGGACCAGAAGCCGAACGCGTTATTGGGGTCGATGCCGAACTCGGCGACCTTGTCGAGAGCGGTCGACACGGCAACGAAGTGCTTGGCAACGGCCTCATCGCCCGTTCCCTCGGGCAGGTTGTCGAGAAGCCAGGCGCGGGCCACCTTGGCGTTCGTCAGGGTCTCGAGAGTCGTGAAGGTCTTGGACGCAATGATGAAGAGCGTCGTCTCGGGGTCGAGGCCGGACAGCTCCTCCCCCGCGTCCGTCGGATCGATGTTCGAAATAAACCGAACCTCGAGGTCTTCCTGCAGGTAGGGCTTCAGGGCCTCGTATGCCATGACCGGGCCCAGGTCGGAACCACCGATGCCGATGTTAACCACGGTTTCGATGGGGCGGCCGGTGATCCCCGTCCATTCGCCCGAGCGGACCTTCGTTGCGAACTCGTAGACGCGGTCGAGGACCTCGTGGACCTGGTCGACCACGTTCTCACCATCCACGGTGATGGTGCTGCCGCGCGGGGCGCGGAGCGCCGTGTGGAGCACGGCGCGGTCCTCGGTCACGTTGATCTTCTCTCCGCTCAGCATCGCGTCCCTGCGTTCTTCAACGTTGGTTTGGCGAGCAAGGTCAACGAGTGCGGCGCGTACCTCGTCGGTGAGGAACGACTTGGACAGGTCGACGTGGAGATCTGCGGCCTGGAACGAGAACTGTTCGGCACGGTTCGGGTTCTGGGCGAACCATTCGCGGAAGTTCGGCGCTAGTTCGCGTGCAATCGTCTCGAGATTCTTCCAGGCCGCTGTTCCTGCGGGGTCAATGGGCGATGCAGTCATGATGGTCCTTCTCAAGTGTGGATGGCGTCACTCAATTCTCACACAAGTTAGGAAACGGTGGGGCGCCTTGAGACGCCCCACCGCAGTTATGGTCACAGCTAACGATCTGGTATCTGATTCGGCGCGAAACTCCATGGAAGAGGCCGCGCACCGCTCAGTTCCAAACTCGGTCGGTGAACCCTAGAATGCCGTGCACTCGGCAACTTCGTCGAGGAGAAGCTGGTATTTATAGACGTTCTCAGCGTTCGATGACACGGCGCCAACAAAGTTGAAGAACGTACCAACGAGGGAGACATTCCATCCGGAACCGTCTTCCACAAGGGCAAAGGCCAGTGCCGGGTGGTCCTCATCGTAGAGAAGCGAGATATCTACGGGTTCACATGTGCCAACCGTGAGCTGTTCGTTCTCAATCTGGATCTGCATGCTCGTTCCGGACACTGCAGGATTGAGGGAGAGGAACAGGGAGTTGATGATCGTGAGTGCGGAATGATCCGAGACTTCGATGCTCGTGGTTGTCAGATTCGACAGGGCAACGAGCTCACCGAAGCTCACTTCTTGGATTTCCGGGATTTCCGACAGGTAGATCGCAAGCCCCAGGAGGCGCTGCTCTGCGAGCGGGAGATATCCCAGCGAATCTGTGATGGAACCGTCCGACAGGGAGTCGACGAACCGTTCGGTGGCTTCCTCCGGTGATGAAGAGGGCTCCGGGGTTGCCATCGTGAACTCACCGTTGCGCTGAATGAATGACTCCCGGTAGTCGCTGTCGGTGAAGTAGTCCCTGTTGAGGTAGGCAATGAAGGACGACACGGGCGAAACGTACCAGCCCTTCTCTTCCTCAACCATGACGAGAATCAGCGGGCCCTCCTCCGAGAAGTCAGCCGAGTAACTGTCGAGCCCCTCCTGCTGGAGACCAACCTTGATCATCGCGGTCAGTTGGTCAGCGTCCTCGACTCCAAAGTTCTGCTGAATCTGCTCATCGGAGTACATTTGCGAAATCAGGTCGCCCGTAATTTCCGCGAACTCATCCTCATCGGTGATCTCCAATGACAGAGTTCCATCGGTGACCGTCACCGCGGTCATTCCGTGCGCAATCTCGACTTCCTCCGACTGGTCAATCTCCAGCGAGAAGTCAACGACCTCCGAGTAGCGGCCCAGGGCCTCGGTGATGTCTTCCTGAGCATCCTCGTTATCGATCGGTTCATCGGTGGAGATAGCCTCCCACGAGTAGCGCATAAGGATCGACGTCATTGCCGAGGCGTACTGCTTCTCAGATGGGGAGATCGAGTCGTAAACAGACGTCAGGTCGCCGCTGTTGACCCGTTCCACGAGCGTCGTCGTGGCATCCGTGGCGCTGTCAGCGCCGTCCGCCGCCTCGGCTTCGGAGGACCGGCCAACCCACCACCAGATTCCAAGGCCCACAAGAACCAGGATGAGCACGACAAGGACCGCGATGATTGCGGTCGAGCGGGACCTCTTCGGCGGGTAGCCGCCCTGCTGGGGCTGGCCGGGAGGATAACCCGGACCGCCCGGGCCACCTGGGCCGCCCTGCTGGGGCCAGTGACCGGACTGTTCGTACTGGCCGGTCTGCGGCGAGTTACCGGACCACTGCAGGTTTTGCTCGTTTGGTGCCTGACCGCCCTGCGGGTGCTGGCCGCCTTGCGGGTGCTGGCCGGTGTGCGGGTGCTGGCCGGTGTGCGGGGTATTGCCGGTCCACTGCAGATTCTGCTGGTTCGGGTACTGACCGCTGTGCGGGGTCTGCCCCGAGTAGGGTGTCTGGCCGGACCACTGCTGGGACTCGTCCTGCGCAGACGCACCCGGTTGCTGGCCACCGCGGGGATCTCCCCCGGCGCCCTCCTTGTGCGGCTGCTGGTTGCCATCTGGTCGGAAACGGTCGTCGCTACTCATGTTCTGCATTATGTCGCACTTGATGGGCCCGTAGGGAGGCCAGAGCGGTATTGGGAGGTGGAGGACTCCCCACTCACGCTGTGCACGGCCCTCCCGCACCGCGGGATGCATCAGCATTTTCGTCCGGCAGCTTGCCTTTCGACCCGGGTTGCTCCAGCCTCCCAGTGTGATCCCGTGTGCGTGAGCCCGGCAGCGGGTTTGCCGCCGACCAGATGGTGAGACTTCCTCCGATGTTGATCAGGAATGCATGCGATCGTGTCCCGGACCTCTTCTCATCACCGCCCGGCTCGTATCGAAGCCCCGGGTATAGGTCTCTCAGCCCTGCGCCTTAGCAACCCAGGGTTGCGTCCCAGAATATGGGCGGAGCGTTGACATTGTTGCACGGCTTTCAGCAAGGATGTTCATAACACTGAGAGATTCGCTGGATTTGTGGAGGGCAGAGCATATACCACGATCGTTTGCCGTTTCTTGCCCCTAAGTCACGTCCCACTTATCTTTTTCATCGGGGACAATAGAGACATGGAACCAGTGAAGATTGCCGTCTTAACCTCGGGTGGCGACGCCCAGGGAATGAATGCCATTGTCCGCTCCGTGATTCGCACAGCCCTGCACGTCGGCGCTAAACCGTTCGCGGTGCGGGAAGGCTGGAAGGGAGCCGTTGAGGGCGGCGATCTGATCCAGGAAATGTCCTGGTCGGATGTTTCCGATATTCTCCACCGGGGCGGCACGATCATCGGCACGGCTCGTTCGGATCGTTTCCGCGAGCGCGAGGGCATGAGGGACGCGGTGAAGAACTTCGTGACCCGCGGTATCGACCGTCTTGTCTCAATCGGTGGTGACGGAACCCAGACGGGCACAAACGAGTTGCGGGAGGAGTGGTCGTCGCTGCTCGAGGAGCTCGTTGATCGTGGTGAGATCACTCGGGAGCAGGCCGATGCTCATCCGAAGCTTTACATTGCCGGCGTTGTTGGCTCGATTGATAACGATCTGGTGGGAACTGACATGACGGTCGGTGCCGACTCGGCACTGCACCGCATCATCGACGCGATTGACGCGATCTCTTCCACCGCCGAATCTCACCGCCGGTCTTTCATCATTGAGGTCATGGGCAGGCACTGCGGCTACCTGGCTCTCATGAGCGCCATTGCCGGCGGCTGTGACTACGTCTTTGTTCCCGAACATCCCCCGGCCGATGGCTGGGAGGATGACATGAGCCGGGTCCTCAAGGAGGGCCGCGACGCGGGCCGCCGCGACTCCATCATCATTGTTGCCGAGGGCGCGATGGACCGGCACGGTGAGAAGATCACATCGGAGCGCGTGAAGAACGCTCTTGAGGAGCGGCTCGGTGAGGCCGCCCGGGTCACGATGCTCGGTCACGTGCAGCGCGGTGGCATGCCGTCCGCCTACGACAGGTGGATGCCGACCCTGCTCGGTTACACGGCAACCCTGGAGCTCATCAACTCCGACGGGGATGCCTACATTATTGGCACTCGCCGCAATCGCCTGGTCAAGCTTCCTCTCATGAAGGCTGTGCAGGATACTCGTGCGGTTAAGACCTACACGGCAGAAGGCGACTATGAGGCCGCAATCGGTGCCCGCGGCACCTCCTACGGCGAGATGGTCAAGACCTTCGATGTTCTTTCCGCTCCGGTTCCGCCGAACGGTCACGCGAAGCCCAAGGGCCGGATTGCTCTGGTCCACGTGGGTGGGCTCGCACCGGGCATGAATACTGCGGCTCGTACAGCCGTGCGTCTTGGTATTGATCGTGGCTACGAGATGGTGGGCATCAAGGGCGGTTTGCCGGGCCTGGTTGACGGCAAGCTGGTTCCCCTGTCCTGGTGGGACGTGGAGTCCTGGTCCAGCACGGGCGGTGCCGCTCTTGGCACCCGCCGCCGCATCCCGTCCATTGACGAGTTCTACGCGATGGGGCGGACCATCGAGGACGCGAAGATCGACGGCATCATGATCATTGGCGGGCTCAACGGCTTCGAGGCCGCGCTGAAGATGAAGGAGGAACGCCAGCGTTTTTCGGCGTTCAAGATCCCGATCATCTGCGTGCCTGCCTCGATCGATAACAATCTGCCGCTCACCGAACTGTCAATTGGAACCGATACGGCGCTGAACACGAACGTTCGGGTTCTCAATCAGATCAAACAGTCCGCCTCCGCTTCCCGCCGCTGCTTCGTCACGGAAACAATGGGCCGCAACAGCGGCTACCTGGCTCTCATGAGCGCCATTGCCTCCGGTGCAGAACAGGTGTACCTGGCAGAAACGGGGATAACCCTGGCACAGCTGGCCGACGATACTGCAAAAATGGTCGAGGCATTTGAGAGGGGCCGGAGCCTCTACCTGGTTGTGCGAAACGAATATGCTTCCGAGCATTACACGACGGACTTCCTCACCCGCGTATTCGAGGAGGAGGGTGCCGGACTATTCGATGTCCGCCAGTCCGTGATCGGCCACCAGCAGCAGGGAGGTAACCCCTCCCCCTTCGACCGGCTCCTCGCCGTCCGCCTCGTTAACAAGGCGATCAGCGCGCTCGACGGTTACCTATCGGAGGGTAAGGATGACTGCACCTATGTCGGCATGACCGAGGGCGAGATCAAGGTCCACCGGCTCTCGCACATGGAAGAGCACTGGGATCCGGAAACGCGCCTGCCGCGTGACCAGTGGTGGCTTGGCCTCAAGGACGTTGCCTACATCGTGTCCGACCCGAACTTCGACAAGCCCGCCCAGGTTCTCCCGATCCTTTCAACGAACATCGGCTAACAAGCGTCGGCTCGTCAGGAGAACAGCGGCTGAGCATGTCGCTCGAGGGACCGGGTGCACGTCTTGTGTGCGCCCGGCTTCTCCGCGCAAGCAGTGCTCGAACCTCCGGATGGTGCGAAGTCCAGCTCAGACGATACGGCGGGCCGCCGCCCACCGGGCCAGCTCGTGCCGGTTGGAGAGCTGGAGCTTGCGAAGCACAGCGGACACGTGGGTTTCAACGGTCTTGATCGAAATGTAGAGGTCGCTCGCCACTTCCTTGTAGGACATGCCTCGGGCGATGAGCCGCATGACTTCCTGCTCTCGTCCCGTCAGGCGATCGAGCTCATCGTCGCGGTCGGCAATATCTCCCGCTCCCGTGCCAAAGGCATCGAGAACAAAGCCTGCGAGGCGGGCCGAGAAGGCAGCATCGCCGTCGTGGACCTTGCGGATTGCGTCCCCGAGCCTCTCCCCCGTCACGTCCTTGGTGACGTAGCCGCGTGCGCCCGCTCGAACGACTGCGACAACATCTCTTGCAGCGTCGGACACGGAGATAGCGAGGAACTTCGTGCCGGGATACATATCAACGCATTCCCGGACGACTTCAGCTCCACCGCCGCCACTTCCCCCTGGCATGTGAACATCGAGGAGAACAACGTTGGGGCGGAGCGCCCGGACGGTATCGATAGCGGAGTCGACATCGTGGGCTTCGCCGACAATCTCGAAGCCCCCAACCCGGTTGAGTTCTCCCAACATTCCGGCCCTCGCGAGCGGGTGATCATCGACGATGACGATGCTGATCATGATTCTCCTCGTGGAATAAGGATATGAACTTCGGTTCCGGGATCTCTTGTCTTGATCGTAGCTGTGCCACCGTGCCTGACGGTGCGGGCCAGGATCGAGTCTTTAACACCGTGCCGATCATCGGGGATCTCACCAAGCTCGAAACCGGTTCCGTGGTCGCGAACGAACAGCTCCAATGCGTCCTTTGAAAACTCGGCATACACGCTGACCGGTGGCTCGCCGTGCCGCACAGCATTAACGACCGCCTCGCGTCCCGCCGCGAGGAAAGCTGCGGTGTGCTCACCGGCCGCGTCTTCGCCGACGGAAACGAAGTCGATCTCGACGCCGTACAGGTCCTCGACCTCGCCCACCATGACCCGCAGGGATTCCGACAAAGATTCCTCTTCGTTCTTCTGACCGTAAAGCCAGGTGCGCAGCTGGCGTTCCTGAACCCTGGCCAAGCGAGTAACGGTTGCCGGATCGCTCGCGCTGTTACGGATCAGGGTGAGGGTTTGCAGAACGGAGTCGTGCAGGTGGGCGGCGATATCGGCGCGGGCGGCTTCTGCAGCGCTCTCCTGACGCGCCACATTGAGTTCTTTAATGATCTGGGCGGCAGCGGGCCACATTCCAACGAGGGCAAGCAGAAGGACCGCGAGACCAACAACGACTGAGGTAAGCATCGTCCGCGGGTCCTCGTTGCGGACCGCGAAGATCAGGACACCAATAACGAGGAGGGCAATACCGGAGATGATCCTGATGGCCTGGACCCGGATCGAGCTGCCACCGATCCTGCTCCAGGCGAGGGCCGCGCCAACGCCGACGCACAGAATGGAAAGAAGTATCCCGAGATTGATCTCAATAATGCTCTGAGTGGCCCATATGACGATCGCGGCAATGGCAATGACGAGGGCAAGGAACAGGAGCCGCACCTGACGGGACGGGCTGAACCGCTTTTCGGTGCGGTCGGGGATTTCCGTGGACGACGCAATGGCAAACACCAGCCACAGGTAAATGAACGCTCCGGCGAACCGGAAGAATCCGAGCGCCACAAAGACGATGCGTACGAGCCAGACGTTGACGCCCAGGTGATCGGCAATGCCCTGGCAGACGCCAAGGATGAGCCGGCCCGACTCGGGTCTTCGCAGCGGATACCTTTCCATACATTGATCTTCGCACGTTAGGAGACCCCGAGGTCACCCTTGCTCGGGTTATCAGGGGAAGATCAGGGCTTCCCCCAATATCGGCAGGCCATCTCCCCGGCAGAGAATATAGACATGGCTGGAGATAGTTTTTTTGATTCAATAAGAGCGTTCGGCGTGACCCGCGCCAGCGACACCCCGTTGGCCGGTGTCTCTGCGGGTCTCGCCAAGCGCTGGAACGTCGACACCCTCGTTGTTCGCGCGATCTTCGTGGCGCTGACTGTCATGGGAGGCGCCGGCATCACCCTCTACGCACTCGGATGGCTCTTCCTCCCGGATGAAACTGACCGCATTCACGGGCAGGAACCCTTCTACGGTCAGGTCACAGCAAGCTTCGTCTTCGGTGTCCTCATCGTCTTCGCTTCTCTCGGTGGCACCGGCTGGGGCTGGGGATGGGGTAATGGATGGCCGGGGCCCTTCGCCCTCCTCATCACCATCGTCGTTGTCGCCGTCGTCATCGTCACTTTGAACGCGCAGCGCGACAAGCAACCCCCGCACGGCACCGGACCAGCAACTGGCCCTGGCACCGCTACCGGCTACGGCTCCCCCTCGGGTCACGGTAGCTCCTCATTCGGCACCGCCACCGGCCCAGCTACTTCAGGCCCCGCTACTTCTGGCTCGGCGAGCTACGGCTCGTCCACCGGTGACGGTGCCACAGCATCATCCACGACCGGTGGCGACGCTACCGACTATTCGTACGATTCCTTTTCGTCATCCACGACCGGTGGCGACGCAACATCGGAGTACACCATGGAACCCCCGACTGACCGTTATGCAACATCCGGCGCAGCCGGCAGCACCCCGCCCGGACCATCGGATACGTCCGGCGCAGCCGGTGCGCCCGGCACTCCACCGGATCGGAGCGAGCTCTACTCGACGACACCCGTGAAGACCGAGACGCCCGATAATCGCCCTGTGGCGGGAACCCGCACGGTTCTCCTTGCACTCGCTTTTATCCTCATCGTTATCGCAGCCTTCACCTACATGAGCTACCAGGACATCGAGTTCTTTAACGATTCGACGATCATGCTTGGCGGATTCGCTATCGTCTCCCTCGTCCTTGGGCTTATCGTCATTGGCTACGGAATAAGCGGCCGCCGCGGCGGCGGGCTCTCGGCCCTCGCCATCATCGCAGCAATCCTTACCTTTCCCGCGGGTGCTCTCATGGCCTTCCCCCAGGCCGAACACCACGTCCTCATGGGTCAAGGATCCTGGTCCCCGACCACGGTCAGCCAGGTCGAGGGCGGGTTCTCCGTCCTCATGGGTGAGATCGAAATCGACGTGACCGATCTGGAAGATTCAGAATTCGATGTGCGAGGCACGATGGGCGACATCAACCTCGTTGTCGACAACGACCAGAAGATCGCGGTCGTCACGGACTTCACGATGGCAGACCTGGAAAACGCGACAGGTAACTACCAAACCGACGCCGGTTTCACCGGCGACACCGTCTACTACGTCGGCGGAATCGACGACATAGAGGACGCAGACATCATCATCCATGTGGACATGATTATGTCCTCCCTGACCATCGAGAGGTAGCCATGACTAAGCAACCCGTTATCGGAACCATCATCATCGGCGTCCTCGTCGTCCTCCAGGCCCTGTGGGCACTCGCCGTGGCGTTCGAGATACCGATCATCAATCGGTTCGACTCCACGCAGATTCTGATCGTCACCCTCCTCGCCATCGCACTCCTTCTCATCATCATTGCCCTCTGGCCGAAATCAGCGAAGAAGGAGGAGCCCCTCCAATACGCTCCCGTCAGCGAAGCAGATGCTGCTGCCGGCATCACTTCCCGCAGGGAAGATATCGTTGCCGACCTACGCTGGATCGACCCCTCCTCCGCACTGACCGTCCCCATCACCACCGGTGGTCAAGCTACCGTCCTCGTCAATCCGCAGAGCCTTGCAATCCGCACGGCGGCCACCAACGTCGACATCGGAACCGATCTCGGTCTCACCTGGCTTCGCCAGTACGGCGGCGAGAACATCTACGTCAGCCAGGGCCTCACCGACCCCGCCCAGGCACTCCTCACCGTCAACGCATCCACCACCAGCCTCACGGTCCGCTCCCGGTAAATTGGACCACGTCCGGTAACGAGGCCCGGTCCCGGTAACGAACGCCAGTCCCGAATCAAGAAAACAACAAAGCTGTTCCCCGCTTGCATGTGCGAGCGGGGAACAGCTTTATCTACACCCTGTGGTGTTACCTTCTGGCTTTCCTTTCGGCAGAACCTTCGCCTACTGACGGAAACCTTCTCGTCCCTACCGAGGAAAGCACTCACCGGTTCACGTCAGCACGCCCTCAAGGAGCGAGGTGCGGTTGCCGAACCGATGGTTGGTTGCCGAGATTGCCTGCTCCTGAATGTAGGGAAGGAGCTCGATGTGGCCCGCGGGGGTCAGCGGATCGGAGTAGATCCCAACATCAATGGATCCATCGATTGCTTCGGCAAGTGCCACCGGGTCTTCGCCGAGGACACGGAAACGGACGCCGTCGGCGGAGACCGACATGCCCTTGGCGCGGCGGTGCCAATCCTCGGTCGACTCGACCGTGAGGAGCACGGCGTTATTCGTAAGGAACTCGGAGACGGATACCGGTAGCGGTTCGGCTGCCGAGACTTCGACACCGGCACCGAGTGCAATGGCACCCGCGGCGCTTGCCAGCACGTCACCGACGGGCTGGCCTGCTCCGAGCCTGATGACGACTCGCGGGAAGCCCAGGTAGCGGAGGATGTTGAGCTCCACGCCAAGCTGCGATGGATCGTGCTCGGCAAGGAATTCTTCAGTGAGCGCCTTGTCCATGCCGGCCAGGGTTTCCTTTGTCCGGGCTAGGTCGGGTAGTTGCTTAGCGATGCTGGCCGCGTCCTGCAGAACAGGATGCGAAACATTGCCGTCGGCAACGCCCCTGAAGTCCGGCTCAACATGTCCAAGTCCGTACAGGTAGCTCGGTCCGCCCGCCTTCGTACCTGTTCCGACGGAGGAACGCTTCCAGCCACCAAAAGGTTGCCTGCGAACAATGGCACCCGTGATCGTGCGGTTGACGTACACGTTTCCGGCGTGGACGTGGTCCAGCCAGTAGGCGATCTCCGCAGAATCGAGCGAGTGAATTCCTGCGGTCAAGCCGAACTCGACCGCGTTCTGCCATTCAATCGCCTCCTGGAGGGAATCGGCTCTCATGACGCCGAGGATCGGACCAAAGTACTCGGTCAGGTGATACTCGGAGCCCGGTTGCACGCCGGAGCGAACACCGGGGGTCCACAGTTTGTCACCGAGCTGACGGGGCTTCACAACCCAAGACTGGCCGGGCTCAAGCTGGGTGAGACCCCGCAGGAGCTTGCCCTTGGCCTCTTCGGTTACCGGCCCCATTTCCGATGATAGGTCGTGCGGGTAACCAATCTTGAGTGACTTCACCGCATCGACCAGCTGGTTGCGGAATCTCTTCGAGAAGCCGATGGAGCCCACGAGAATCACGAGCGATGCTGCCGAACACTTCTGTCCCGCGTGACCGAAGGCGGAGACAACAACGTCCTTGACCGCCAAGTCAATATCGGCGTGCGGGGTGACGATGATGGCATTCTTACCCGACGTCTCTGCAAAGACTCGCAGGTCCGGACGCCAGGAGCGGAACATGCGGGCGGTGTCGATTGAGCCGGTGAGAATCACCTGATCAACCGCCTCAACAAGATGCTTACCCAAGCCCTTGTCAGCACCCGGTACCGACTCGTCGAGGTTAACGAGTTGGAGAACGTCGCGGGACACTCCCGCCTCCCACATGAGCTCGGCAATGAGGGAGCCGATGCGGCGGGTGACCCGGGCTGGCTTGAACAGGACGCTGGAGCCCGTTGCAAGGGCCGCAAGAACGCCGCCTGCCGGGATGGCGATTGGGAAGTTCCAGGGCGGGGTGATGAGTGTGGTCTCGACCGGCTTGAACACGGCGCCATCGACATTCTCGAGCGCGGGTGCCAGCGAGGCGTAGTACCGGGTGAAGTCGATGGCTTCGGAAACCTCAACATCGGCCTGGTCGATGGCCTTGCCTGCCTCCGAGCCGGCGGCCTCGATGAGCCTGCCGCGGTTAGCTTCGAAGACATCTGCGATCTTGAGAAGGACCGCTGCCCTTTCGGTGGCGGGCGTCGCCGCCCACTCCTTGCTGGCATCGATAGCGGTCTCCACCATCTCGTCGAGCTCGGCGAAGGTTGACTGGGTGTGCGTTGTTGCCGTCTGGGTTCCCTCGATTGAGTTCGGGATCCGCTCCGCAATATCCCGCGCCCACGCAAGGTTGGCGGGCAGGGACGGATCAGTGTCCGGGGTATTGGAGAACTCTTCAGCGAAGGGCTCCGGCGCCTTGTTCCGGTCCTGGCGCCGGCGGGGGCCGTGCGGGACGGTGTCCTTGCGAGCGGCGGCCTTCACGAAACGGTCCGCTTCGAGCTCGAATACGGAGCTGTCTTCGAGGGCGAACACGTTCGACATAAAGTTCTCGGGGTGGCGTTCTCCTCGAGCCTGCGCACCAGGTAGGAGATGGCGACGTCGTACTCTTCCGGTTTGACGACCGGCACGTAGTAAAGGAGGGGGCCAACATCATCGCGTACGGCGTTCGCTTGCGGGGTGGCCATACCGGCCAGCATCTCCACATCGACCTCGGTGCCGATCTCGAGGCCATTATCTCGGGCTAGGAGCACACCGTAAGCGAGAGTGAAGAGATTCTGTCCGGCAATGCCGATGCGAACGGCATCGACATTCTCCTTCGTGAGGGAGTCTTCAAGCATAACAAGGTAGTTGGCGTCCGTGTCCTCCTTCGTGGGTTGGACCGTAAGCTCCCACCCCCTCATGGCAGCATCGACTCGCTCCATTGACAGGTTCGCGCCCTTCACGACTCGGACCTTGATCGGTGCCCCGCCCCGGGCGCGGCGTTCCTTCGCCCATACCGTCAGGTCGGCAAGAGCCTCCCTGCCGTCGGGCAGGTACGACTGGAGAACAATTCCCGAGTGATAGGTCAGGAACTCATCCCGATCGAGGATGTTCTTGAACACCGCGATCGTCAGGTGCAGGTCCTTGTACTCCTCCATGTCCAAGTTGATGAAGGTGTTGTTTTCACGGGCTACCCGGAAAACGGGAAGCAACTGGTTGACAGCATGCTCAACGGCCTCGTTGAAGCCGTAGGCGGCGTGGGGGCCAATCACCGAGGAGACCTTGAGCGACACGTAGTCGACATCGTCCCGGCGAATAAGCTCGGTGGTGGCGGCGAGCCTCCGGCTCGCTTCTTCGTCCCGAGGACGGCTTCACCAAGCAGGTTCAGGTTGAGCCTCGATCCGTCGGCCCGGAGCTTGGCAATGGTCGGGCCAAGCTTCGATGGCGTGACATCTGCGACCAGGTCGCCGACGAGGGCAGCAAACAGCTGGGTGGCGACGGTGCGGGCCAGCCCGGGTGCGACGGGCGCAATCCTGCCGCCGCCCTTCGCGAGTACCGACAGATACCCGGGTAGGAAGGAAGCGTCCTTGCGGGACATTTCATCGAGCTTCTCCGCAACAACATGCTCATCCTCGGGGCGAATCACACCATCGACGAAGGACACCGTGTAGTCGAGGCCACCCGGATGGTCCAGCACCTGCGACAGAAGTTTCGACGCATACGGAGTGGAATACTGTCGGGCATTATCCGACCACTCCTGCGCCTTGGCTATTGATCGCGTTACGAGATCCATCATTCAACCTTTCTAATCCACCCGAATCATGGCAGCCCAGCTCGACAGTGAGGCGAGGGCAATGCCAAAAGCGGCGAGAGTAAACGAGTCCCACCAGCGACCGCGAATATCGGGAACAATTCCGGGTGGTAGGCACATGCGTAAGAGTGCGAGGCCAATCATGCTGGCCGCGAGCGCGCGCGTTGCTAGGACCGGCCCTGCGGTGAATGCCAGTACGACAACGATGCCGATCCACACCGACATCACGCCATAGAGGGCCGGTGCCGGTACGCGCTTTTCTCCCATACGATTACTGTATCGGTTGGAGGAAAACTTGATCACAATTTGCGGCACCGGACTGGCGGGCCTACGAATCGCGGCAGAACTGCGAGAACGTGGATATGACGGGCTTTTGAGGGCTATCGAGAGGGAGGGCATTCCACCCTACGATCGGCCACCCCTGACCAAAGTCCTATTTGGGGAGTATAGAAAACCGCTTTCCGCCGAAGGTCTCGGTGAGCTCTCCCAGCTCTGCGATGAGGTCATTACCGCCAATGTTGAATCGCTCGACGGCACCGCGGTGGTCGCAAACGGCACCCGCTACGAATCGGACATAACGGTCCTTGCGCTGGGGGCCGATGCTCGCAACGCTATCGGCGGCGCACTGACCATCAGGACCCGCGACGACGCGGCAAAGCTTCGCGCTGTCGAAGGTCAGGTCACGATTGTGGGTGGCGGCTGGCTCGGAAGCGAACTGGCTTCGTCCTACGCGGAAGCAGGCAGGCAGGTGAACCTCGTTGAGATCGCGGAAGACATCCTGCCCGTCCTCGGCCCGGGGGCAAGAAAGGTCCGTGTGGCACTCGAGGACCTGGGAGTAAAGATTCTCCGTCAGATTCCCGACAATCCCGGGACTCTCGTCGAGGCAACCGGCGCTATCCCCAACACGCTCGGACTGGACCTCACAACAGACGGATGGGGCCGCACCAACATGCCGGGTGTCTACGCGGTTGGCGACTGCGCCGAGATCTCCATCGGCCCCTCCTCCGGCCATTGGAACACTGCCCTGCACCAGGCAACCAGGGTCGCCGAGGCAATCATGACCGACCCGCATGCCGACCCCGTTCCGTTAACCCCCGATGTGTTCTCAACCATTGCGGGACTGGAGCTTCTCTTCATCGGGCATGCGGCAGGCACTCCCGTGGTCCTCGAGGACGGCTCCCGTACCCTCTGGATCAAGGACGGCAGGCTGTCTGGCGGGCTGACCATTGACCGTCCCGCCGACGGCGTTGCCTTGCGCAAGAACATCGGCGCATCCCTCTCCGAAGAAGCCGCCGCCGATCCCCTACCGCTGAAGAAGATTCTTCGCGCCCAGCAAACCGTATAGAAACCGCAGAACGGCGGCGCGATAGCAACACGGAGAAGCGCCCGGGAGAGATGCCTTGTGGCTCCCTTCCCGGGCGCTATCTACGACGTCTGAGCGAGCTTCCTTCGTGAACCTGTGGATGCATTCTCGACGTGAGGTTCACTCCTCAAGGCGGCCCTAATTAGTGGGCGAAGTGTCTGGTTCCGGTGAAGTACATGGGGACCCCGGCCTCGTTGGCGGCCGCGATCACTTCTTCATCGCGGATGGATCCGCCGGGCTGGACAACGGCCTGCACGCCAGCATCAAGAAGAACTTCGAGACCATCAGCAAAGGGGAAGAAGGCGTCGGAAGCGGCGACGGAACCGCGTGCCCGCTCCTCGCTCCCGCCGGTGCCGGACTGGGCGCCGCCCGCCGAATCGACGTCGGATTCCACGGCCACACCCAGCGTGTTGGCGCGCTCGACTGCGAGGCGGCAGGAATCAACGCGATTGACCTGACCCATACCAACACCAACCGACGCTCCGTCCTTGACGAGAAGAACGGCGTTGGAGCGGACGGAACGAACCGTGCGCCACGCGAACTCAAGATCCGCGAGGGTAAGCCCATCCGCTTCCGGGCCAGCAACGTGCGACCATCCCTCAACCCTGTCGCCCGGCTGGTCGACGAGATCGCGGGACTGGACCAGGTAGCCGCCCGAAATCTGGGTGATATCCTGGGTTTCATCGTTCTGCGTGAGCTTGAGGATCCGCAGGTTCTTCTTCGTTTGAAGAAGCTCAAGAGCATCGTCGTCGTAGTCGGGTGCAGCAATGACCTCGGTGAAGATCGGCTTCACCTGCTCAGCCATCGCCTTCGTCACGGTGCGGTTCGCGGCAATGACACCGCCGTAGGCGGAGACGGGATCGCAGGCGTGCGCGGTTGCGTGAGCAACCGCAATGTCGTCGGCGGTCGCGATACCGCAGGGGTTGGTGTGCTTGATGATCGCAACGGCAGGGCCCTCGTGATCGTAGGCGGCTCGGACTGCCGCGTCGGTGTCGCGATAGTTGTTGTAGCTCATCTCCTTGCCACCAAGCTGCTCAGCGTTGGCGACACCGCCCTTGCCGGTGGCGGAGATCCAGGCGGACTGGTGCGGGTTTTCGCCGTAGCGGAGCGTCGCCGTCTTGGGCAGGGCAACGCCGACGTAGTCGTCGGTGGTCAGTTCCGACATCCAGTTCGCAACCGCAGCATCATATGCCGCGGTGTGGGCGAAGGCCTTGGCTGCCAGCACCCGGCGCTCCTCGGGAGTGAAGCCGCCGCGATCGAGTGCGGCAATCGCATCGGCGTACTGATTGGGGGACGTCAGGACAGCGACGGAGGCGTGGTTCTTGGCTGCGGCGCGGACCATGGCGGGGCCGCCGATGTCGATCTGTTCGATGCATTCCTCGGTGGTGGCACCGGAGGCCAAGGTTTCTTCGAAGGGGTACAGGTTGGCTACGACGATATCGATCGGCTCAATGGAAAGCTCCGACATCTGTTCCACATGTTCGGGCTTGGTGCGATCGGCCAGGATGCCGCCGTGAATGATCGGGTGCAGGGTTTTGACCCGGCCCTCGAAGCATTCGGGGAAGCCCGTCACGTCACTAGCTTCGGAGACGGCGATGCCGGCCTCTCGGATCACGCGGGCGGTGGCGCCGGTGGAAACGATGTCGATGCCGGCGCTACTGATTGCTTTGGCCAGGTCGACGATGCCGGCCTTGTCGAAAACGGAAATGAGTGCGCGAGTCATGGTTCTCCTCATGGACGTTCTACCGCTATGCCCAGGCGTGCGACGCGGTAGTCGCGGCTACTCCCCGATGGTCATCCATCTTTCTCGCCAGTTGCAGCCGAGACGAGTCTAGCGGATCGACTTCCTCCGTGAAGCGAGGATTAGGCCCGTCCCACTTGCCAGAAGGATCGCGGAGATACCAAACAGGTACTCGGTTTCAATACCCGTGTAGGGAAGCTCCTCGGCACCATCATCGGCGTCGGTTTCCGTGTCGAAGATACCGCGATCAATAAGGTCGTTCGTGGCCCTGGAAATCAGGGAGCTCAGATTGCTGGTCGGCTTGCCCGTGATGATGATATCGCGCGCAGCATCATCGAAGTTCCCGTGCGAGTCAAAGACGGTGTAGACGATCCGGTAGGTGCACGGATATCCGTGCGGACATTCGACCGGGTTGAACCAGTCGCCCCAGCCGGTGATTTCGGCAACCAGGTCGAAATCGACGTCGTCAACGATCTGTAGGCCACGGAGCAGGTCCGCTTCCGTCAGATCATCACGGGATACCGCGGTGATCGGTGCAATTGGGGAAATCACGGGCGACTGCTGCACCGGAGGCGTCGTCGGGAAAATCGGGCCCGGGTCAACCGGGGTTGTCGGATCCACGGTCGGCTCTTCGGTCGGTTCATCCGTGGGATCATCCGTGGGCTCGTCCGTGGGGTCATCCGTGGGTTCCTCGGTGGGATCATCCGTGGGCTCGTCCGTCGGTTCCTCGGTCGGTTCATCCGTGGGATCATCCGTCGGTTCCTCGGTGGGATCATCCGTGGGCTCGTCCGTCGGTTCCTCGGTCGGTTCATCCGTGGGAGTCACCGTGGGTTCATCGGTCGGCGCGGTCGTCACATCATCGGACGGAGCCTTCGTCGGATCCTCGGTGGGTTCCTCTGTGACATTGACAGTCGGACTGATGGTCTCAGGATAAGAGGGTATGTCAGCGGCAACAGCCGTCGCGCCGACGAAAAGTCCAGAGGTCACGAGAGCCGCTCCACACGCGGTTCCCCTTACCCAATGACGCATCAGATCTCCATCCGTTGAGGCTATGGCTATTTAAGCACGAGGTTTTGCGGCATGACCAAAGTCATAACGTATTGCACATTCTTCTATTCGACAGGAATCGAGAGCCCAGGCTGTCCGTTTAACGTACCGGGATCATCTGCGGGGCTGTTAAGGATCGCTCGGCGACCCGAGATCCGCCAACCGTCCCGCACCATCGCACCAACCGTTTGAACAAGCTGAGCACGCTCGGCAACCTTGATCCGTTCGAGAAGGGTCTCTTCCGTGTCACCGTCGAGTACGGGAACTGCGCACTGGGCAAGGATCTGGCCGGTGTCCATGCCGTCATCAACAATGAACAGTGTCGCCCCGGCAATCTTCACTCCGTAGGCCAAAGCGTCGGCCGGACCGTGAATACCGGGAAAAGCGGGAAGGAGCGAGTTGTGGGTGTTAATGATCCGCCCGGGGAAGGCCGCCAGCGTCGCGCTTCCCAGCATCTTCAAGAATCCTGCAGAGACAACCAGATCCGGCTGCGCTTCCGAAAGTCTGGCGGCCAGGGCCCGGTCCCATTCGTTCCGCTCAGCGTAGTCGGAGACCTTCAGAACGGCGGTGTCGATCCCCACGTCCTTTGCGATCTCCACTCCCCCGCAACCATCCCGGTCGGCGACAACGAGAACAACATTGGCCCCGTAGGCAGGGTCCTCGCACGCCTCCATGAGCGCCGCAAGATTCGACCCGCCGCCCGAGATTAGAACGGCAAGGCGCGCCCGGTTAGTCATTCTTCTTTCCTTCAGCATCCGGGGCCGTACGAGCGGTGATCGCAGTGATTGCGGTCGACGTGTCATCGACCGTCACCGACGGGCTCTCTCCCCCATTGTCTTCCATGGTGTCCCCCTCGTCGGTCACCACCAGCTTTGTCTCACTACCCGTCTCATCGTGATGATTGCCCTGACCATTGCCACGAGTGACCGGCGCACTCACGCTGCCACCGTTTTGCACATCGTCGGTGTCATGAGCATTCTGAGCAACAACGGACTGCTTAGAGTCAGCGGCCTTGGCGCGGATCGTGCTGGCCTTGTCTTTCGCCATCCCCAAAACCTCGCGATACTTCGCGACCGAGGTGCGGTGAGCCAGGATCATGCCGAGAAGGAACGGCACGCCGAGGATCAGGGCTCCCATGCCAGCGGCGATTGCCGGCTCGGCACCCGTTTCGCTCATGCGTTCCGGGCCGATGGAACCCCGGGAGGCCAGGGCAAGGAAGGAGCACCCAAGCGCCACAATACCCACCTGGATTGCGCCCGTCAGGGCGGCTTCTCCAAGGGCCGGGAAGGCCCTCGCCTGCCGCATGCCCACAAAAAGTAAAACGAGTACGACGATCGCAAGGATGAACGGGGCACCATCCCCCGGCTGCGGCAGGGCGCCAAAGAGCGGGATCGCTGGAAGCGGTGCCGACTCAACGCCTAGTACAGAGAATGAGCTCCCGGTGCCAATGGAGAAGCCTGCGCCAACAAGGTAGGCCAGTGTCCAGAGAATAAAGGTCGGTAGGTATGAGAGCTGGAAGACCCAGAGCATGACGTTCGAGTGCCATTCCAGGATGTAGTAGCTGTTGATCGTGACGATCTGCGACCACCCGGCGATAACTGCGGCAACGAAGACGAGCGTGGCAAGAATGAGTCCGACGGCAAGGGCGCGCCGCCCGAGCATGAGTCCGTCGTATATGGCTCTGCCGGCCGGTGTTGTGAAGAAGCCGGTCCCGAGCCAGTCGGTGCGGTTCTTGGACGTGAGGACGGCAAGGAAAGCCATCGTCGCGGCGCCAATGCAGGCCTGCCACCAGCTTGTTCCGGTCGGGGTGATTTGCCCAAGAACCGCGGGGACCGCGGCGGAGGCTGCTATAAGAACCAGAATGTCGATCCAGTCGCGCACCGGCAACTTCCTGACAAACCCCACGAAAGCTACGAAAGTGAGAAGAGTGATGAGGAGCGGCGGCAGGGAGATTGCGACGCCGTCAAAGTGCAGGGAGCCGCCGAAGGCCGTAAGCCACCAGCCGGTTGTGATTCCCGCGACGTCCTGCCAGGACGTGGTACCGAGCGCCGGTGAATCCGCCATAACCGTGTATGCGAAGATGCCAAGCACGACAACGATGGCCCACCCGTAGAGGATGGGCTGAATCGCTGCGAACGCGAGGCGAATCGGGCTAGTACGAGCATCGGCTTTCATCGCTTCCATAATTCCAGTGATTGCGCGCCGCTTCGATTAACAACTCACCATCTCATTCATGAGAGGACTCTCATCAACCCTTCCTCCCCTCCTCATTCACACCCCCTTTAATGGATAATAGAAAACGAGTTAAAGGAGAAACCGTGTCACGAAAGCTGTGGATCGCCACCGGAACCCTCGGTGCGATTGGGGTCGTCGCCGCCACCAATATGGTGGGCGCAGATGCGACGGTCGTGGAAACACCCGCGGTATACATCGCCCCGGAGAAGGCGGCCGACGCCGAAGCGAACACCTCAGCTGATCACACGGCGGAAGCCACGTCCGACAGCGCCGACATCGACACGATCTCGGTCACGGCGGTCTCCGCGACCACGCCCGAGCCCGCACCGGCACCGGCGACCTCCGGCTCGACCGCCACGAAGTCCGCTCCAGCACCGGTCCAGCAGGCACCCGCCCAGCCCGCTCCGGTCGCTAACGCACCCGTCCAGCAGGTTGCTCCGTCCACCCAGTACTCGGCCGACTCCGGCTACTCCGCCGTCAGCGCATACTCGGCAGTATCCGCTGAATCAGCCGACTAAGGTCCGCCTAGCTCAGTGCCCGGAAGCGTTTCGCCTCCGGGCATTTGCTTTCCCCACGAGAAGTACCTTGCAGGCGGTGCGTAACTCCCGGTTCTCGTGGTAGGCCGAAGGCGGTGCAGAGTTGGTCTCCGCACCGCCCTCGATAGCGTTATCTGGTGAGTGCCCGATTCTCGGTAAAACCGATCGGTCACTCCCGCCGGCTACGTGCCCTGGAGGATGCTCCTCGCGAGGTTAGCTGTCTCGGTCGGGGTCTTGCCGACGGAGACGCCGACGGCCTCGAGGGCTTCCTTCTTGGCCTGCGCGGTTCCGGCAGAGCCGGAAACGATGGCACCCGCGTGGCCCATCGTCTTACCCTCGGGAGCGGTGAAGCCTGCCACGTAGCCGACGACGGGCTTCGTCACGTTTGCCTTGATGAACTCGGCTGCGCGCTCTTCGGCGTCGCCACCGATCTCACCGATCATGACGATCAGCTCGGTCTCGGGGTCAGCCTCGAATGCTTCGAGAGCATCGATGTGGGTCGTGCCGACGATCGGGTCGCCACCGATGCCGATGCAGGTAGAGAACCCAACATCGGAAAGCTCGTACATCATCTGGTAGGTGAGGGTGCCCGACTTGGAGACGAGGCCGATCTTGCCGGTGCCGGTGATGTTCGCCGGGGTAATACCAACGTTGGACTGGCCGGGGGTGATAATGCCAGGGCAGTTCGGGCCAATCAGCTGAACGCCCTTCTGCTCCGCGTAGGCGCGGAACTCGGCAGTGTCGGCGACGGGGACGCCCTCGGTGATGATGACAACGAGTCGCATCCCAGCATCGATGGCCTCGATGACTGCGGACTTCGTGAATGCCGGGGGCACGAAGATGACGGAGACATCGGCTCCGGTCGTCTCCTTCGCGTCGGCAACGGTTCCGAAAACCGGGACCGAAACCTGGCCCGCTACCGCGCCGCCGGGGCCTACGGGAACAACATCGAAATCGACCGTCTGGCCGGCCTTCCTCGGGTTCGTTCCACCAACGATCTGGGTGCCTGAACCCAGCATGCGAGCGGTGTGCTTGCGTCCTTCAGAGCCAGTGATGCCCTGGACGATGACCTTGGAGTTCTTGTCGAGAAAAATAGACATGCCTTAACTTCCTTACGCCGCGAGCTCCGCAGCCTTCGCGGCTGCTCCGTCCATCGTGTCCATGATCGTCACGAGGGGGTGTGCCGCCTCTTCGAGGATCCGGCGTCCTTCCTCAACGTTGTTGCCGTCCAGGCGCACAACGATCGGCTTCGTAGCCGTGTCACCGAGGATTGCGAGAGCCTGGACGATGCCGTTGGCAACCTCGTCGCAGGCCGTGATTCCGCCGAAGACGTTGACGAACACGGAACGGACCTCGGGATCGCCAAGGATGACGTCGAGGCCGTTGGACATGACCTCGGCGGAGGCGCCGCCACCGATGTCGAGGAAGTTAGCGGGGCCAACCCGGTACTGCTCGCCCGCGTAGGCGACAACGTCAAGGGTCGACATGACGAGTCCGGCACCGTTACCGATGATGCCGACCTGACCTCCTTCAAGCTTCACGTAGTTGAGGCCCTTTTCCTTGGCCTTGGCCTCGAGGGGATTCTCTGCCGACTTGTCGACAAGCTCTTCGTGATCGGGGTGACGGAAGCCCGCGTTGTCGTCGAGGGAAACCTTGCCGTCAAGAGCAATGATCTTGCCATCGGGCGACTTGACAAGGGGGTTCACCTCGACGAGCGTGGCATCCTCTTCGACGTAGACCTTCCAGAGGTCGAGGATCACGGGAACGATCTTCTCAGCGTCCTCAGCATCAAAGCCAGCCTGGTTCACGATGTCGCGGGCGACCTCTTCGGTGATGCCAACGGTCGGGTCAACGGGCACCTTGGCGAGTGCATCGGGACGCTCGACAGCCAGCTGCTCGATCTCCATGCCGCCTTCCTTCGAGCACATAGCAAGGTAGCGGCGCTCGGAACGGTCGAGGAGAACGGAGAAATAGTATTCCTCAGCAATATCGGCGCCCTCGGCGATCATGACGCGATGCACGGTGTGGCCCTTGATGTCCATGCCGAGGATCTGGGAGCCGGCTTCTTCCACCTCCTCCGGTGTGCGTGCCAGTTTGACGCCGCCGGCCTTACCTCGGCCGCCGGTCTTCACCTGCGCCTTCACGACGAACAGGCTGCTGTTGAGTTCTTCTGCTGCTTGACGAGCTTCCAGAGGAGTTGTAGCTACACGACCAGCAAGCACGGGCACCCCGTGCTTGGCAAAGAGGTCGCGAGCCTGGTACTCGAAGAGGTCCACGGAGGAGGTCCTTCCCATTGTGTCACGGTGTCTCGACTTCGAGACATCAGCTCAAGGATAGCAAGGGACCGGCCTTTCTGTGACCTGATTCCCAGTTTATTCCACGAACGAACGGAAAGCTCCGTCAACCGTCTCCGCGAAGAGGTACATTCCCTCAATATTTGGGTGCGTCTGGTCCGCCTGAAGCATCTGCGGCTGGGCCGAAACTGCGGCGTGCCAGTCGGCAACCGCAACGTTCGGGTACTCGCTCGCAATCTCACGAATATAGTCGTTCGACGCATCGATAAACGTGGACAGTCCGTAGATCGTCACGATGACAATCATCCGGTCCGGCCCAAGCAGCTCGATGGTTTGACGAACAACATCCGGGTCGGGGATGCCGGCATTCGTACCGAAGTCCAGGATGACAGCACGGCGGATCGTGCCATCGGCGAGGCCCTGCTCAACGAGAGCGGGAGCCTGATGCCACTGCCGGTTGGACTTCGCAATGAAGTTGATTCCGGGGAACTGGACCTCGAGACCATCGGCAGAGGTCACGATCAGGGAATCACCAATCGCGGTGATCTCATCACCGGTCGGCATGGTCCAATCCCCCTCGGGAGTCTGGCCGCCATTTCCGTTATCGGGATCTTCCGAGCCTTCGGATTCACCCGGGTTCTCGGAACCGTCAGGATCCTCGGATCCATCCGGATTGTCCGTGCCATCCGGGCTCTGCGAAGCATCCGGGTTCTCAGATCTCTCGGGTTATCGGAGCCTGGGTTATCGGTGCCGGGAGCATCGGGGTTGTTGACGTTTTCGGAGCCCTCTCCCCCGTTTGCATCTTCGGGTCCCGCCGGGTCTCCGGACGGATCGGGGGCGGTGTTGTTTTGCTCCTCGAAGCGCTTCTCGTTCTCCTCGATCTCGAGCTGGACGGAGGACTTCTCGGGGCGCTGGCGACGGCGATTCCGGTTCCCGCGACCATGATGGCGCCGGCAACGGTTAGGCCCACGGCGGCCGGGCTCCTCGTGGCGATGTGGTTGACGGCGATCGAGATGGTTTCCTTGAAGCCGTTCTTGCGGATCGGGGTTTCGATGTAGTGGTAGGAGAACTCGCAGATACCGAAGGTCACAGCAACGGCGAGAGCGGAGCGAATCCAGAACTCGGTCGTGCCGGGGGCGGCGGGCCATAGCAGAGAAGCCATGACGAGGATCGGCCAGTGCCACAGGTAGATCGCGTAAGAACGCGTGCCGACCCACCGCGATACTCGGTTGTCGGAGATCTTGGCAAGCCGTGAGCCGGGGGCGAGCATGGCGGCGATAAGTGCGACGGTGCAGATCGAGGCGAGGAGGATGCCGCCGCGGTAGGCGATCATCGACTGGTCTTCGAGCACGAGGAGCAAAGTCATGAGGCCCACGAAGCCGGCGATGCCGACGATCTGGCTGTAGCGCTGCCATGTTCCCACCATCCACGTGCCGCTCGGTGGTGCCCACGAGAAGGCGAGGGCAATGCCGAGCGTCAGGCCAAAGAGGTGGGTGTCGGTGCCGTAGTAGACGCGCGTGAGGTTCATCGGGTCCGCCATGATCGCCATGAGCAGTGCCGAAACTCCCGCCAGGCCAAGGGCTAGCCCCACGCGGGTCTGCCAGGTGCGGATCATCATGATGATGAGGATGAAGAGCGGTGGCCACAGCAGATAGAACTGTTCTTCAACGGCAAGCGACCAGAAGTTCTTAAACAGCAGCGGCGATGTTTGGTCGAAGTAGGACGAGCCGTGGGCAATCTCCAGCCAGTTGGAGGAGAACGTGAGGGCACCGAGAACCTGCCTGCCGATCCCCACCAGCAAGTCCCGGTTGATCAGGGCGGCCGCGGGTACAACGGTGACGACAAGGAAGATCAGGGCGGGTAAGAGCCGCCGGGCTCGGCGGGTCCAGAATCCCTTGAGATCAACTTTCTTGGTTTTCCTGACCTCGCGGAGCAGGAGCGTGGTGATGAGGAAGCCGGAGACAACGAAGAACACGTCGACACCGAGGAAACCACCGGGCAGGGCTCCGGGGGTGATGTGGTAGATGACGACGGCGATAACAGCGAGTGCTCGCAGGCCGTCAAGGCCGCCGATAATGCCCCCGGGTCGGCCATCGGGTGGCGGCCTCGCCGCCTCCTTGGTGCAGATGTTTCTGCGGTGCTCATGATCACCTCTTTCCGGATTCTGTCCGCCACTTTAGTAGCGAACTGCCAGCGCGTCGCACTGTACTCGCCGAACCTCATGAAGTACCAGACCGGCGGCGATGTGCAGGATTAACGCCAACTGCTATCAACGGAAAACAAGGAAGATCATGCAGGCAGGATGTCTGATGGTCCCTGGGATAGCGCATGTCCTGCGACGCGCTGAACCGCGATGGGACCGGTGGGACGAGAGGACCCCGGGGCTCGTCCACCTTTCGGTGTCATAGCTCCCGGGGCCATCACGCGTGTGGGCTATTCCGGCAGGGTAAGCGGCGCCATGGAAAGCATGAGTCGCTTTGTTTTCTTTCCGTCGAAGTCGACCTTGGCGACGCGGTTGGAGCCGGTGCCTTCCAGACCGACAACCGTGCCGGGGCCGAAGGAGCGGTGGATCACGGTGTCGCCGATCTTGAGGGAAGCGAGGGCGCCGAGGCTCTCCTCTTCCTTCTGGGCACGTTCGGCGCGGGCCTTCTTGGCCTCTTCCGCGGCGGCCGCGCGTTCAGCTTCCAGTTCGGCCTTGCGCGCCTCGAACTTTGCGAGATCTTCCGGCGTCAGGGAATCCTGGGGCCGGGTCGATGGCTTCTTGCGTTTCGGTCCACCATCGAGCCGCCCGGGCTTGACCTTGCCGATGGGGGCGGGAGCGTAGGAGGACGATCCGAAGTCGGGATCCGAGTAGCGGGAGCCACCGGAGTAGCTGGACGACGTGGATCGGCGAAGCACGTCACCCGCGGAGTGCTCTCTGCGCCAATCGACGAGTTCATCGGGGATTTCGTCGAGGAACCGGGACGGCGGCAACTCCTGGGGCGCACCCCACTGGCTGCGGACTGCGGCGCGCGTGATGTAAAGGGTTTCGCGGGCACGGGTCAGCGCCACGTACGCGAGACGCCTCTCTTCGGATAGTTCGAAGGGATCGGCAAGCGATCTCATGTGGGGGAAGGTGCCGTCCTCGAGGCCGGTGACGAACACGGTCGGGAATTCAAGACCCTTGGCGGTGTGCACGGTCATGAGGGTCACTTCGCCGTCGTTTTGCGCATCTTCATCGGGTAGCTGGTCCGAGTCGGAGACGAGAGCAACGTGTTCGAGGAAGTCGCCGAGCGTGGCCTCGGGATTCGTCGTGCGGAACTCGGCTGCGACCGAATGGAGTTCGGCCAGGTTATCGACCCTTGCCTCGTCCTGCGGGTCATCGGAGTTGCGTAGCTCCTCCATGTATCCCGTCTTCGCCATAAGCTCGTCGAGGGTATCAGCGGGCGCCGCTCCCTCTTCCGAAGCGGCGCGTGCCTCTTCCAGGACGGTGCGGAAATCGACAATCGTCTTCTCGGCACGTGGCGTGAGGCCGGGGACTGCACCGCGCGGGGATTCGGGGTTGCCGACGTCGGCAATTGCGCCGCCGAACGACATCCCATGCATTTGGGCGTGTGCCGCAACAGCATCTTCGGCCTTGGCTCCGAGCCCGCGGCGCGGGGTGTTAAAGATCCTTCGCATCGCCACCGTGTCATCGGGGTTGGCGATGACCTGAAGGTAGGCGAGGGCGTCCTTGATTTCCTTGCGTTCGTAGAAGCGGGTGCCGCCGATCAGCTTGTACGGGATCCCCGCGCGGATCAGCATCTCTTCCAGGGCACGGGACTGTGCATTGGCGCGGTAGAAGACCGCAATATCGGACCACTTGCGCTTGCCGGACTTGTGCATGGCCTCGAGCTCTTCAATGAGGAAGCGTGCCTCGTCGTGCTCCGAGTCGGCAACGTAGCCGATGACCTTGTCGCCCTCCCCCTGGTCCGTCCACAGCCTCTTGGCCCGGCGGTTCGGGTTGTTGGAAATAACGGCGTTCGCGGCGGTCAGGATGTTCTGGGTAGACCGATAGTTCTGTTCAAGCAGAATCGAGGTGGCTGCCGGATAGTCCTCTTCGAAGGACTCGATGTTACGAATCGTGGCGCCACGGAACGCATAGATCGACTGGTCGGCGTCACCCACGACGGTAAGTTCGCCAGCATCCGGCCCGGTACCGGTAAGGATCTTGATGAGAACGTACTGGGCGTGGTTCGTGTCCTGGTACTCGTCAACGAGAATGTGGCGGAACCTGCGCTGGTAGTGCTCGGTAATGGCGGGATGGGCCTGGAGCAGGTTGACGGTCGTCATGATGATGTCGTCGAAGTCCAGAGCGTTCGCCGACTTCAACCGGCTCTGGTAGCCCCGATACGCCGCGGCAACCGTCACGTCCGCCTCGTCGTTCAGGCTCCGTGCGAAGTCATCCGGGTCGACAAGTTCGTTCTTCAGGTCCGAGATCCTGCGTAGCAGGCTCTTCGGGGTGGCCACGCGGGAGTCGATGCCCTCTTCTCGGCAGACCTGGTTCATGAGACGCAGGGAGTCGGCCGAGTCGTAGATCGTGAACGTCGACCTCATGTCCAGAGCTTCGTGCTCGGCACGAAGAATGCGCACGCAGGCCGAGTGGAAGGTCGAGATCCACATGCGGTGCGCAACCGGGCCGAGGAGAGATTGGAGCCGCTCCTTCATTTCCTTCGCGGCCTTGTTCGTGAACGTGATGGCGAGAATCTCACCGGGGCGAGCCCGGCCCGTTTCCACGAGGTGCGCGATGCGGTGCGTGAGCACCCGCGTCTTACCGGAACCGGCACCGGCGATCACCAGGAGCGGACCGCCGGAGTGAATGACGGCGGCCTTCTGCTGCGGATTGAGGCCCTCAATGAGGCGATCCGCCGCGTCTGCGGATCCTGATGGCGCAGGAGCGTACCCGCCAGGAGCTCCACCTGCCCGAGCAGGCGCCCCACCCGCGGGAGCGGTGGGGGTAGCTGGTTTTTGTGCGGCGGCTTGGGCCGCTACCTTTTGGCGGAGCCGTTCAAGGGCGGAAATCGGTTCGGGAGTCATAGATCTTTCGGGTTATCGCAAACGGGTTCGGACTACCTCGGGCGAGGACTGGTTACCTCAGACGAGGACGGCAATGGCTACGTTAACGACAACGAGCCCGGCAATGCCGCCAAAGAAGCCAGCGGACAGCTTCTCGTCGCGGCGCTCACCCCAAATAGCGAGGCCGGAGACGACGAGGGCCACAACTAGCTTAATGCCGATCTTCATGTGGTTGACGTCGCCGTCACCCATCTCGATCACACCAACAAGCAGGAGGCCGGAAAGAAGTGCACCGAGTGCGCCGTGGAGCAGGCCCTTCGGCATTTCCTTCGTTTTAAGAGCGGACAGGGCGTAACCGAAAACGAGTGCCCAGGAAAGCAGGTGAACGATGAGAAGAAGTGAACGCACGATATCCATGCCTGCCAGCCTAACGCCTGCCCCGGACCTCCTCGACCTCCGCTCCAGTGCTTCGCCGGAGAGAATACCCACACCGAAGGGTGGACTGAGTTCAGGTAAAGCGTGGGCCGAGTCCGCACCATGCAAGAACCAAGCTCAGGCCAAGCAAGAACCGCGTTCAGACCAAGTGGGAACAGAGTGTGGCCCAAGCCGGAACAGAGTGCAGGCCAGGCGAGAACAGAGTTCAGCTGGGGAGACGACCGCATACCGGTCAGTGAAAACCGGGTCGTCGCCGGGCGCGAGTTGATCGTCTCCCCAATTAACTGGGCGTGAGCCAATGCCGCTCCCAGAGACACATGCGAGGGCTCCAAAGCCGGAAAGTACGTGGCTCGCTAGAGACGAAAGACGCGCGGCCGAAGCCGCGCGTCTCAGTCAGTTTTGGTGCCTTGTCGGCTAGCCGTGGGTCTTAGACCCGGGCTCCATTGTTCCGGCGTCCTTCGGCCATGATGGTCGAGCCCATGAGGAGCATCCAGACACCGACGCCGATCGCGAACAGCGCGACGCCGTATGCGAGGACGGAGGTGAAGAGCGAGGAGCGGAGGAACGAGGCGTTCATGAGCGTGGTGCGCTGAGCACTGTACGCATCGGCAGCTTCCTGATCGCCAGCCTCCTCAGCCTCGGAGGCGAGGGTGCCAAGCGTGGCGTAGGTTTCGCCGTCGGAGATGGCGAGGGCGTGCTTCTTGATGACCTCTGCCTGCGCGAATGCGGAGATCGGGCCGGAGACCTGGTTGCCAGCAGCGAACGATGCGTCAGACGAGACCGTGATGTTCTCTTCCTTCAGCTGGCTCGTAACCATGAACCATGCGGTTGCACCAGTGGCAACGAAAAGGATGCCGAAGACCAGAGTGACGATTCCGGTGATCTTCCCAAGCTTAGTTGTCATTACTTCCTCCTTTGGGCAACTGTTGCGCTACCCGCCTGTCGAGCTGGCCGTTGCCTGCCCTGTTGACTACAAATTTATGGCCCGCGAAAAATTCGGACAAGTATACATTTGTTACCTCACGCCAGCGTTGCGGAAAACTGGCGGGATCTCGGTAACAATTCGTAACCCCTCGTGTCCGTCATCACCCTTTTGACCCAATTGTCATAAATATTTATTCGCTGAACTGGGACAATCTGGGCATGAATCTTTATATTTTTCGAATATATACAGCCGAAGCCGGGCGGACAAAAGTCCTAAAAAATGGAGTAGTTTTGAGCGAATCAGGGGAAAAGAGCCATTCCACAGTCTGGAATGGCTCTAAACGGGGAACTCCGATCGGACTCTCACTCGAGGGCGGCGCTCTCCAAGGACGGCGCCGCTCCTCACGTGCGAGAGTGTTTCCCACGTGCGAGAGGGTTTCCCACGTGCGGGAGTGCTTCTCGCACAGTTAAAGCGGTGAGGCCCGCTATCCGCGGGCCTCACTGGCTAACTACTCCCACTCGATGGTGCCCGGGGGCTTCGAGGTCACGTCGACAACAACGCGGTTGATCTCCTCCACGCTGTTGGTGATTCGGTTCGAGATCTTTGCGATCACGTCGTAGGGCAACCTGGACCAGTCCGCGGTCATGGCATCCTCGGACGTGACGGGGCGGAGCACGATCGGGTGACCGTACGTGCGACCATCACCCTGGACACCGACGGAACGAACACCGGCAAGCAGAACGACGGGGCACTGCCAGATCTCAGAGTCGAGTCCGGCCGCGGTGAGTTCTTCGCGGACAATGAAGTCGGCGCGGCGCAGAATGTCGAGACGTTCGCGGGTGACCTCGCCGATGATGCGGATGCCGAGGCCGGGGCCCGGGAAGGGCTGACGACCAACGATGGCTTCGGGAATGCCAAGCTCGCGGCCAACGGCACGGACCTCATCCTTGAACAGTTCGCGTAGCGGCTCGCACAGCTCGAACTCAAGATCGTCCGGCAGGCCGCCAACGTTGTGGTGCGACTTGATGTTCGCGGCGCCATCTCCTCCGCCGGACTCGACAACGTCCGGGTACAGGGTGCCCTGAACGAGGAACTTAACCCCACCCTCTTCTTCGGAGACCAGGCGGGTGGCCCGCTCGAAGGAACGAATGAACTCGCGGCCAATCGTCTTACGCTTCTCTTCCGGATCGGTGACACCGATAAGAGCATCGAGGAAGACCGCGGAGTCGTCGACCGTAATGAGTTTGACGCCGATTGCGGTCACGAAGTCGCGCTCCACCTGCTCGCGTTCACCCTGGCGGAGCAGGCCGTGATCCACAAACACGCAGGTCAGCTGATCGCCAACAGCCTTGTGGACGAGGGCTGCGGCCACGGCGGAGTCAACGCCGCCCGACAGGCCACAAATAACCTTCGCATCACCGATCTGGGCTTTGATCCGGGCAACCTGCTCATCAATGATCGAACCGGTTGACCAGGTGGCATGAAGGCCCGCACCCTCACCGAGGAAGCGCTCGAGGAGCTCCTGACCGCCGGGGGTGTGCCGGACCTCGGGATGCCATTGGACGCCGTAGAGCTTGCGCTCGCGGTCTTCGAAGGCAGCGACGGGGGCACCTGCGGAGGTCGCGGTGACCGTGAAGCCCTCGGGGCTTCGGAGACCGCGTCTCCGTGGCTCATCCACACGGACTGGTCCGGACCGTCGCCGAGGAGGCCGCCGGTGACCTCAATATCGGTGTGACCGTATTCGCGTTCGCCCGTCTTGTCGACGGTGCCGCCGAGAGCGTTCGCCATGGACTGGAAGCCGTAGCAAATGCCGAGCACGGGAACGCCGGCATTGAGTAGCTGGGGGTCGAGGGCGGGCGCGCCCTCTTCGTAGACGGAGGACGGACCCCCGGAAAGGATGAGGGCGGCCGGGTTCTTGTCGAGGAGCTTCTGAGTATCGATCGAGTGCGGCACGATCTCCGAGTAGTAGCCCGCTTCCCGGACCCTGCGGGCAATGAGCTGCGCATACTGTGCGCCGTTGTCGACGACGTAGACGGTCTGCTGTTCCATGTTCTCCTACCTTTCGCGCTCTGACTTGAGGCGCGAGATCTGTGCGCGGCGCAGGGCCCTGCCCTCCACCGCATCGAGGGCACCCGGAAGGTCCTCTCGGTACCAGGTTGCTGCCTTCCGCTCGAGAACGAACGACAGAACCGGGACAACACCTGCGATTATGAGGTAAATCATACGGCTAAAGCTCCACCTCATGACCGACCAGAGGTTGAACACGGCAAGCACGTATACGACGTAGATCATGCCGTGCACGATCGCGACCCAGGTGCCGATGACGGGCTCGTGGTTGCCGTTCACGTCGACGAGGTATTTGAGGACCATCTCCACCACGAGAAGCAGGAGCCAGAAGCCGGTCACGTACGCCATGACCTTGTAGAACAGGAGGGCAATTGCTGATTTCTTCTCGGCTCCCTCCCTCGCCAATCGAGCTTGCTCACGCTCTTCACGCGTCGGTTCGGGCAATGCTGAGGCCACGTCATCTTCCTTTACTGATCGCAGGATCTCCTGCCCTCCATACTACGACCGAAAAACTCCAGCCAGCACACGCCCCAAACAACAGGTAAGCAACGGCACTTCTTCCGCAAGTATCAGATGCCTGCCCACGCCCGCCATCGCCCCCATTTACGACCCCGAAGAACTGACTTTCACCGGTAAATTTCCGCGCTAAATAGCCGGTGATCACCACCCCAATTTCTGGGCAGGCAACGGCCCGTCCAGTGGACTAGTCTGTCTGAGTGTTTTCATTTCCTCCGGTTGTCGACAAACCGCTTCCGGCGCACCGACCGCGCGCCATCATGGTCGACCTCATCGCCACTTCAAAGAAGCAGGTGGCAGCAGGCGTAGCCTTCCGGTCCATCCAGGAAATCGTTGGAGCCATCACCCCGGTTGTTCTCGGAATTGCTCTCGACTCGGGAATGGAACACGGGGCAACCTCGGCCGTGTGGATCGTCGCCGGCTGGCTGGCAACCCTCGCCCTCATCCAGGCGGTCACCATGGCGTTTGGTCACGGCTTTGAAATTGTCCTGTGGATGAGAACATCCCTGCGTTCCATCACTCAGGTCCACAACCACGTGACCAGGTCCGGCCCAGCAATCCTGCGCAAGAAGTCGACCGGCGAGGTCGTCGCCACAGCGATGAGCGACGCCGAGCACGTCGGTAACCTCGTCGAATTCATCCCCCGCCTGATCGGCGGGCTCTTCGCCTTCCTTACCGTCGCCATCGTGCTGCTCAACCAGAACGTCACCCTCGGCCTCGTCGTGCTCATTGGCGTTCCGATCATTACGGCGGCCGCCTCGCTTCTCATTAAGCCGCTGCAGTCCCGCCAGCAGGTCCAGCGTGACGAGCAGGGCAAGCTCACCGCACTTGGAACGGACACCGTGGCGGGCCTTCGCGTGCTCCGCGGCATCGGCGGCGAAACCCAGTTCGCGGCTCGCTACTCGGAGCAGTCCCAGAAGGTCCGCGAAGCCGGCAATGCCGTGGCTCGCCTGCAGTCGTGGATCGACGGCCTCCAAATCCTCATCCCCGGCATTTTCACCGCCTTCGTCATGTGGCAGGGCGCCCTGCTGGCCATGGATGGGGAGCTGACCATCGGTGACTTCACTGCCCTGTTCGGCCTCACCATCTACCTGGTGCGCCCCCTCCAAATCGTCATGATGGTGGTGACCCAGTTTGGTCGCGCCCGCGTTGGAGCCCGCAAGATGTTCAACATCTTCCGCATCCAGCCCATCTCCGGAACCCTCGAGGAAAGGCTCGCCGCGGAGAAGGACGCCGAGCGCTCGGTGGAAAATAGTACCTCGGCAACAGCTGAAACGTCGGGGGCATCACAGCCCGCTCGAGCCTCGCAAACCGTCGTTCCGGGCACCGTCAGTCCGTCCGACGACGTTCACTTTGCCTCCGCGACCGCTATGCCCGGGCACAATCCGTTCAAGGGACCGATCGTTGACACGACCACCGGGATCACCATTCGACCGGGCGTTGCTACCGCGATTGTGACAACCAATCCCTCGGATGCGGCAGAGCTTGCCGAGCGTCTTGCTCGCATCGATGACGAGGTCTCGGACGTCACCGTTTCCGGTATCGATATACGGACCATGCCGCTGGCTCTCGTGCGCAAGCGAGTACTTCTAGCAAGGGCCACTCCCGAGCTGTTTGGTGGCCAATTGCGTTCCGTTATTGATGCACGCACGCCGTACGAGACGATCGACCGGCCGCTCGCAGCATCCCGTGCGGCCGTGTTCGGCCCGGCCGCCGCCGAGTCCCCTGCGAATGAGTCGAGGGATCCGGACATCATGTCGTCGCTTGAAGCTTCGGATGCTCACGACGTCCTGTCGTCTCTCGATAACTCCCTGTCGGGTGAGATCACGGAGAAGGCCCGCTCGCTTTCCGGCGGTCAGCGTCAGCGCGTCGCACTGTCGCGTGCCATCCTGGACGATCCCGAGGTCCTCATTCTCGTTGAGCCCACCTCCGCCGTTGACTCCCACACGGAGGACCGGATTGCCAAGAGGCTCATGGAACGCAGGAGCGGCAAGACCACCGTGCTCACGTCCGGTTCTCCCCTTCTTCTCAACCGTGTCGACGAGGTCGTTCTTCTCGAGAACGGTGAGGAGATCGTCCGGGGCTCGCACGATGAGCTCCTTCAAAAGTCCGCCGCAGGCGATCCCCTGGCGCAACGCTACGAGTGGGTCATCACCCGCCAGACAGGTGAGGAATCATGAACCAGGTTCTCCCCATTGCCGACAACCGTCAGGTTCTCGCCTACGCCAAGGAGATCTTTTCTCGGCACCGGTGGCGTTTCCTCACGGTCATCATCATCCATGCGCTCGCTTCGGTGAGCGCCCTGGCCGTCCCCTATATTGTCGGCCTGCTCGTTGACGCCGTCGTGGACGGCACGACGCGCGGCTACGTCAACGGAGCAATCCTTATCGTTGTTGGCGCCTACCTGCTTTACTCATTCCTCACGCGAGAAGTTCAGTTACGCACGAGGATCCTGGGCGAGCAGGTCTTCGCGGAAATCCGCGAAGAGTTCCTCTCCTCGGTAACCTCGCTTCCCCTGTCGACCGTCGAGTCGGCGGGCACCGGCGACCTCCTGTCGCGCACAACCAATGACGTGGACCGGATCCAGTGGGTTGTTCGCTTTGGTCTTCCCGCTCTCATTACCTCGGCGATCACGATCGTCGTTACAATCATCATGGCAATCATTGCCTCGCCTCTCGTTTCCCTGTCCCTCCTGATCGGGATTCCCTTCATCACCCTGTCCGCCATCCGCTACCTGAAGCGCGCCCGACCCACGTACCTGTGGCAGGCCCAGGCATGGGCCGGCCTGAACTCGGTTGTTGCCGAGTCTGTTGACTTCGTGGGGACCATTGACGCAATGGACCTGGGCGAGTCCCGCAGGAAGCGCATGAAGTCGATCATTTCGAAGGACGCATGGGATTCCGAGGTGCGGGCCGCGAAGCTCCGCATGGAGCTGTTCTTCTTCCTGTTGCTTGGAACGGCGCTCCCGACCGCGGTCGCGGTTGTCTGGGGAGCCCACCTCATCTCGCTCGGCTCCGTCACGATTGGCATGGTCACCACCGTCGCCCTCTACACGGCCCAGCTCCGCAACCCCCTCGTCGAGTTCCTCATGTGGATGGATGAACTGCAGGTCGCGTCCGTGTCGCTCGCTCGTATCGTCGGCGTCCGCCTCGTCGACACCGACCGCACCCCAACCGGTGCACAGCCCGAAGGCCGCGACATCGTTGCCTTGGACGTCACCTACGCCTACACCGAGGGACGCAACGTCCTCCACGGAATCAACCTCGACCTCATTCCGGGCGAACGCCTGGCGATCGTCGGGCCCTCCGGCGCCGGCAAGTCCACCTTCGGCCGTATGCTCGCCGGCATCCACCCTCCCACGGGTGGCTCCGTCACCGTCGGCGGCGTTCCTCTGGTCGACCTGACCGAGGACGAGCTCCGCAAGGAGGTCGCACTCGTCACCCAGGAGCACCACGTCTTCGTCGGCACGCTCGCCCACAATCTGCGCCTCGCCAAGCACGACGCCACCGATGGTGAGCTCGAGCAGGCCCTGCGTTCCGTCGATGCGCTCGGTTGGGTACAAGAACTCGAGAACGGCCTCGAAACGGAAGTGGGTTCGGGAGCCAAAACGCTCACCCCTGCCCAGGCCCAGCAGCTCGCCCTTGCTCGTCTCGTTCTTCTCGATCCCCACACGGTTGTCCTGGACGAAGCCACCTCGCTTATCGACCCGCGCTCCGCGCGATCGCTCGAGGCGAGCCTCTCAGCAGTTCTTTCCGGACGCACCGTTGTTGCTATCGCCCACCGCCTCTACACCGCACACGACGCCGACCGAGTCGCCGTGATCGAAGACGGTCTCATTAGCGAACTCGGCACGCATGATGAACTCGTGGCAGCGGGTGGTGCGTACGCAAAACTCTGGGAAACTTGGCACCGAGAGCGCTGACCTCCGATGTTCATTTTGCCCCAGTTTCACACCACAAGCATTCAGTAAAATCCGCAAAAGTGGCCGGTCGCACATCGGTCAATGCTTTTCGCTTTCGTTGAACCCACCTGCAGTTTCCAGGCTCTTCGCGGTTGAGGGTGTAGCGGTCGTTCGCGCGTCGTTCGTTGGATAGGGGTCGAGGTCTTCCGATGATGGGGTTCCTACGCCGCCCATCGGGAAGACCTCGACGTGCCTGACGCTTCCTTCACGTGCCCTGACCTGATTACATTCACCGGCCTAGACGAGCTCGGTCTGGAGGTGCTCGGCCAGCGCCTGGAACCTGACGGTCGCGCGCGTGGCCGAGGGCCTGTCGGTGTCGTGGAACACCGCCAACGCGGCGGTTCTGGCCGAAGGTAGATGCCTGCTGATCAAGGATCCGGGCCGGTTCGACGGCGTGCGAATCGTCGGCGTCGATGAGCTCGTGTGGCGCCACACTCACCTGGGCGACAAGCACGTCACCGTCGTCATCGACCTCACCCCGTTCGGCTCTGCGGGCTTGGCGCACCCTGCACACCGGCGCTGACCTCATCACCGACAAGCAGCAGGCCCGGATCAGGGCACTCTTTGCGGCCGAGGAGCACGTGGAGGTCGAGGCCACCTGGGGCGTCTACCAACAGATGATCACCGCCTACCGAACACCCGACCGCATTGCCGGCCGAGTACTCATGACCCAGCTCCTCACCTCGCTCAGCTCCGGCGTTCCCGCCGCGCTGGAGGAGGTCCGTACCCTGGGACGCGCCCTGAAGAAACGCGCCGCCCACGGCCTGGCCTACTTCGACCGCCCCGGCACCAGCAACGGCGCCACCGAGGAGATCAACCCACGACTCGAGCACCTATGCGGCTCCGCCCTCGGCATCCGCAACCTTACCAACTTCATCGCAGAGCACTCCTGGAGCCCGGCGGATTCAAGCCTCGACTGCACCCTCAATTGCGCAGAGCCAGTTTCGTGCTCTGCCAGCGAACCCAGCCGAGCGTGGCAAGTTCGAGATCATCGATCGTTCTCTTTGGTCCCGTCTGGACTGGCCTACGTACAAGCTCGACCTTGTCATAGCCGTTTACACTTTCGGCAAGGACGTTGTCGAAGCTATCGCCCAAGGAGCCGATCGAGGGTGTCGCGCCGATCTTGGCGCGACACTCCCCGTAGCGGATAGATGTCAATTGCGCGCCCGCATCTGAATGGCACCGCAGTTCCGGCAATTTTTTTCCACGAGACCAGGCCACCATCTCAATCACATCAAGTACAGTCTTAATCTTCATGTTCAAAGCTCCGCGCCAGCCGACGATCACGCGGTCGAACACGTCGATAATGAAGCACACATAGACAACACCCTGCCCCGTCGGAACGAGCGTGAGGTTGGTGACCCAGAGCCGGTTTGGCGCCTCAGTTCCAAACACCCGGTTCACCAGATCAGGATGTCGCACCACGTTCGAGCAAGGCTTGGTAGTCGTCACTCGTTACTCCCGACGCATATCCTCGACACCGAGTAAATTCATGAACCTGGCCGTCTGGTCACGGCCGATATCGATGCGAGCACGCTTCGCAACTTTCCAGAATTTGCGCACACCGTAGACGAAGTCGTTCTCCTCCCACAGTTCAAGTAGCTGCGGCGCAATCTCAGCATCACGGAGTTGTTGTGCTGAAGAAGGCCTACCGTTCGCGGCGTAATTCGTTGACAGGGCCACCTGCACGAAACTGCAAAGACACTCAACCCCGAGACAACGACCGGCCAAAGCATCATACTTATTCCAGTTGATGAAATCGACTAGTTCTTGTGTCAGCGGCCCTGCCCCGCCCCAAAGAACGACGCAGCACACTTTAAGATTTCATTCGCACGATTGAGTTCTTGCACTTCTTACTCAAGTTCCTTCATACGTGTCTGCTCACCGGTAGTGATTGCGACCTTCACACCGTCATCAATGTCGGCCTGACAAACCCACGACCGCACCAATTCCACTGCGTACCCCAATTGATCGGCGACACCTCTCACGGTTCCCTGCGAAGTGCCAAGCTCCGCCCGCATCGTACACACCATCCTGACCACAGCAACCATCTCTTCAGCCAAGTAGCGGCGCGCCGTGTTCTTATGTTAGTTCATGCTCCCATTCCCTTTCCAAAGTCAGGAACTTACGACAAAACCGGGGTGCTTGAAGAACTTCGATTAGTTGAGTGGCGTTCGAGTGGTCGACCGAGTTGCCGGGTGATGAATCCTATCACCACTGGGCAGCCAACGCTTTCCAACGACAGGTCCAAAGACCTACTCTTAGAAGGCAACCATCTTGGTGCCGACTTTTCCAGACCGGGTTGCCCCTTCAACGACGTTATTGATTGGACCTTCCATGCCCTCAGCACGCTCAGTTCCTCTGGCTCTCACGGCACTCGCGGCCGGTGGTTTTGCTGTGGGAACAACCGAGTTCGCTTCCATGAGCCTGATCCCATGGATTGCTACCGACCTTGGGGTGACCAATCCGCAAGCCGGATGGGCGGTGAGTGCGTACGCGATCGGTGTTGTTGTCGGAGCTCCCCTGCTGACAGCGTTGACGAGCAGAATGGACCGCAAGAACCTGCTCATTTGGTCGGCCGGGATCTTCTCAATGGGAAACCTGTTGACTGTCTTTGCCCAGGATCTACCAACCTTGCTCGCGGCTCGGTTCTTGACCGGGCTCCCCCACGGCATCACCCTCGGCATTGCCGCTGTCATCGCGGCCAGCCTCGTGAGCCCAGATAAGCGCGGCACCGCAATGGCCCGCACCATGCTCGGCCTCACGATCGCCAACATTATTGGTGTGCCTGCCGCAACCTGGGTCGGTTCGACCTTCGGGTGGCGGTGGGCATACGTCATCATCGCCAGCATCGGGATCCTCACTATCCTTGCTTTGCTCAAGTTCCTGCCCCCTGTGCCAGCATCGAGGACGTCCTCGGCACGCGCCGAGCTGAAGTCCATGACGCGCCTCCAGGTCTGGGTCCCGCTCCTTGCAGGCGCTGTTGGTTTTGGTGGTTCGTTCGCTTTCTACACGTACATCACGCCCACTATGACCGAGGTCGCGATGATCCCCGAACCGTACCTACCCTGGGTTCTCGTTCTCTATGGGTGTGGCATGACGGTCGGGTCACTCGTTGCCGGCCCCTGCATCGACCGTTCCATCGACAAGTCGGCGCTCGCGGGAGTGTTGGGGATGGCGGTGATCCTTTCGCTCATGGTTGCCTTCATGCACATCTGGTACATCGTTCTCCCCCTCATGTTCCTCAACGCGATAGCCATGAGCCTCTTCACCACGGGCCTTCAGGCACGGCTCCTGCGGGCAGCAGCAGACGCTCCGAACATGAGTGCCGCCATGAACCATGCCGCCTTCAACGCGGCCAATGCACTCGGCGCCTACCTGGGTGGTCTCGTTGTCACGGCGGGCTGGGGATACCGCGCACCGACCGCAATAGGTGTGCTACTGGCTCTTGTCGGCACGATCATTCTCGTCATCGCACTCTTCTTCAATCGCCACAGCCACATTCCCACCTTCACCGCCCCGGACAGTGTCACCTCCGACAGAAACGATCTTGCCAAGGTCGACCACTAACTACTGATCGAGTAAAAAACATCTTGAGCAGAACGGATGGCGTAACCGCAGCAGATCCTCCTATGACCGAAGATCATGGCAGCCGCGTCGAGTAGCACCGTATGGACTTCACGAACGCGCGCACGGTAGGTACCACCCTCCGAAGCGATTTCAAAGAGGCGATGATAGTTAACACTTACGATACTCTGACGGCAGTTCGGTAGACCCCTGCTGCGATCGAGAATGTCGAATCCGTCCCTGGCGGTAGTAGCGCAGGCTGATGCGAGCGAGCACGTGGCCGCACTAGCGCCGGCGTCGGCTCTTCAGAAGTAACCCGCTACAACCTCTTCCCCAGTGAATTGTGGGAGCTTCTCAAGGGCGAAATTGATGAGCGGGAAGCCATGGCACAGCAACTGACTGCCTACCGTCAAGAAAAGGCGGCCGAACGGCACCGACAGAAGTCGCGGCTCTCTTCACGTTTTGGCTCTCTTCGCCTACCTCAAGACCTGAGCGAGCCTTCCAAGGCTTCGTTGTTGCGCCATCGCCTGGTTGGATACAGTTTGGCGTAACTCTGCGTGGCACGATATTGGGTGGTGGGCAATGAGTATTGTCAACGCCAACAAGTCAGGCCGTTTGCTATCCCCTTAATTTATTGTCCTCAGATTCACTGAGGAATTCTTCCGCCCACTCATCGAGCAGTTGCTCCTCGCGTTTCGACTTGACCGTGGAACGAAGGATTCGGAACCAGATAAATAGGGCAAAGCCCGCGAAGATCACCCATTCCACGGCGTAGGCAGCGTTTTGAAGGTTGAAGCCGCCCTCGTCGGTCGGCTTGGGCGGGGAGGCATGCTGAACGCCGTCGGCGCTCGTCCGCTGCGCCGTGAATTCAGCGGGTTCGCGATTATCGATCTGAGTTTGGTTCACGGATTCCGGGGTGAACTCGACAAGATAGCCGGAAAGGATCGGACCGCCCCAGGCGTTGACGAGCTCCGCTGGTGAGATAGAAACGGCGGTTTCTTTGGTCAGACCACCGATTGAATCCTCGGGTGCTGCAAGGTAGCCAAAGACCGTAACTTCACCAGAAGGCACCGCTGGAAGCGGCGCACCAGGCTCTACCCAGCCACGGATAACGGGGACGGCGCCACCGGCATCCGGACCCTCGGTAACTGTCAATTCCGCAAGGACGAGTTCGGCGGGGTTGCTGTCGACCGCGCGGTCGAGAACGCGGAGCTGGTATTCGGAGAACGTGCCGGTCACATAAACCGGAGAAGCGTATTCATCCGCCCTCATGTTCGTCTGCAAACGCAGGGTTTCATCGAGCGGCAGGGCCGGGCCCGACAGCTTCTCTTCGTGCTCGGCTGTGATTCTTTCGGCACCGCGAGCCGTGGCTCGTTCGAGCTGCCAGTAGCCGAGTCTGATGCAGACAGCCGCCGCGATAGCAAGGAGAATGAAGAGAACAATCATCTTGGGAGTGAGTGCTTCTCTCACCCAATCACTTCGCCGGCCACTCGTTGACATGGGACGATCCTATGTCACATTTGCCATGATCCAAGAAATTAGTGGGACTTATGGCGGATAATGGTTGTAAGATCTGAAGCTTCGCGGAAGGAAGACGCTCGTGACTGACTCTCTGTACCTCGCCTCAACAGAACAGGTGACCGGAGGAATTGAAATTGCCCGACAGATAGTCGAGATCCTACGCACGTCCTACGACAGGGTTGGCGTGTTCCGCCCCTACTACAACGGAACTCCGGAGGATGACGTCATCGTCAAGGAGTTCAACGCGGGCTACGGCACCGCACGCGATCACTACTTCGAAGATGAAGCGTCCGCCATGAACGCCATCATTCGTGCCTACCGCAAGTACTCTCTCGACTACGACGCCGTTCTTGTTGTTGGACACACCCAGGGTGACCCGGTTAACCCGGGCCTGATTTCCCGTTCTGGACGCACCGCCGCCAACCTTGGCACGACCGTCGCAATTGTTGCCGACGGCAGCAAGCGAAGCGTTGAGCGTACCGCAGGCTACATTGATCTCGCGGCGGCTGAAATGTCGGGGCACACGTTCCGGTTAGCGCCGTCGTTGTCCTTCAGGCCCAGGACGGTATCCGCGAGGAAATCACCGCCGACCACCCGGAGGTTCCCGTCTTCACGGACAGGATCGACGAGTCGATCCTTGAGGTGTTCAAGCAGAAGCCGACCATCCGCACCCCCCTCGTGTTCCAGTCGGAGCTCATGGAGCGCGCCCGAGTTCAGCGCAGGCGGATTGTCCTGCCGGAGGCCGACGACGATCGCGTTCTCCAGGCTGCATCAATCATCCTCACCAACGACGTCTCCGACATCGTCTTCATTGGCGACGAAAAGACTATCCGCGAGCGCGCAAACAACCGCGGCTACAACATCGACGATGCTCTCATTGTTGATCCGGCGGATCCCGCCTATCTGTCTCGCTACGTTCCGGAGCTGGCCCGCCTGCGCGCCAAGAAGGGCATGACGGAAGAGCAGGCCGCCGAGAAGCTCAAGGACCTCTCCTACTTTGCGACGATGATGGTTCACATGGGTGATGCTGACGGCATGGTTTCGGGCGCGAACCACACGACCGCCGAGACAATCATTCCGTCGTTCCAGATCATTAAGACGAAGCCGGACACCTCGATTGTGTCATCGGTGTTCTTGATGCTCATGGCTGACCGGGTTCTGGTGTACGGCGACTGCGCTGTTAACACGAACCCGACTCCGGCCCAGCTTGCCGACATCACCGTCTCCTCCGCGGAGACCGCGATCCAGTTCGGTGTGGACCCCCGTATCGCACTTCTTTCTTACTCGTCGGGCGCTTCGGGCACGGGCGCCGATGTTGAGGCCGTTGTTGAGGCAACGAGGCTTGCTCGCGAGAAGAACCCGGATCTGCTCATTGAAGGCCCGATCCAGTATGACGCTGCGGTTGACCCGAACGTCGCCAGGAAGAAGATGCCAGACTCCCCCGTTGCTGGCAGGGCCAATGTGTTTATCTTCCCGTCACTAAACGCTGGCAACATTGGCTACAAGGCCGTTCAGCGTTCCTCGGGTGTCGTGGCCGTTGGCCCGATCCTGCAGGGTCTCAACAAGCCCGTGAACGATCTTTCCCGCGGTGCCCTGGTGGATGACATTGTCAACACCATCGCTATCACGGCCGTCCAAGCACAGAACTAGCTCGAAAGGCAATTCATGACAGTCCTCGTCATCAACTCCGGCTCCTCCTCTATCAAGTACCAGCTCGTCGATCCGGAGTCGGGCGATGCGATCGCGGTCGGCCTTGTCGAGCAGATCGGCGAGTCCTCTTCCCATGTGAAGCACACCTATCAGGGTGAGAAGCACGAATACGACCTTGTTCTTGCCGACCACGGGGAGGGCCTGCGTTTCGTTCTCAACCTGTTCGAGAAGATTGGTCCTCAGCTGTCCGAGGCCGGCATCAAGGCCGTCGGTCACCGCGTTGTCCAGGGCGGTAACCACTTCGATGGTCCGGCGCTTGTCACCGATGAGGTCCGTGACCTCGTTGAGGAGCTTGCTCCGCTCGCTCCTCTGCACAACCCCGCGAACCTCCGCGGTATTGATGTTGCTCGCGAGCTTCTCGATGTTCCGCACGTTGTCGTCTTCGACACGGCCTTCTTCCAGACCCTGCCCGAGGAGGCTGCCCGCTACGCTCTGAACCGCGAGGTTGCAGACAAGTACGCTGTGCGCCGCTACGGCGCGCACGGCACCTCCCACCAGTTCGTGTCACAGAAGGTTGCCGAGTTCACGGGCCGGGACGATCTCAAGCAGATCGTCCTTCACCTCGGCAACGGCGCATCCGTCTCCGCGGTTGTAAACGGTGAAGCCGTTGACACCTCGATGGGTCTTACCCCGCTCGAGGGTCTGGTCATGGGAACCCGCACGGGCGATATAGACCCTGCTGTTATCTTCCACCTGAGCCGCGTTGGTGGCATGAATGTTGGCGAGCTCGACAACCTGTTCAACAAGCAGTCGGGCCTTAAGGGCCTGGCCGGTGAGAACGATATGAGGGCCGTGTGGGCTCTCGCGAACGGTGGCGACAAGTTCGCCCGCGAGGCGCTCGACATTTACGTCCACCGCCTCGTCAAGTACATCGGTTCCTATGCCGCTGTCATGGGTGGCCTGGACACGATTGCCTTCACCGCAGGCATTGGCGAGAACGACGAGTTGCTTCGCGCCGAGGTCATCGAGCGTCTCAACTCGTTCGGCATCAAGCTCGACCTGGAAGCCAATGACGTCCGTAGCGACGACATCCGCCAGATCTCGACGGACGACTCGTCCGTCCAGGTCCTCATCGTTCCCACGAACGAAGAGCTCGCCATCGCCCGTCAAGCCATGGACGTCATCAGCAGGTAGCCCAAACGAAGAAGCGCTCACAAAAGTCAGCTTCCTTCTCTCACCGGTGGCCAGGATTCGTCCTGGCCACCGGCCGTTTCCCTACTCCTTGCTAGCTCTTTCAGTAGCTTTTTCACAAGATCCCAGGTCAAGCTATAGCGGTTTGCGTACCGCCTGCCGGGATAGTTACACCCTTTCCACCCGCGGCACGCTTCAGGATATTCACGCCAGCCAGTTGTCGGTGCTGGGCATCCGGCTCTACCCGGATATCGGGTTCCCATGTCTTCTGCCGGGGGTAGTGTTGGAATGGCAGGTACCTAGTTGAAAGAGATGATGGGTAATGTTCCTCAGCGCTGACCTCCTTGACCGTATTCACTCCCGTGCAGACGAGGTGGATAAGAACAATGTCTTTCCCGATGAGGACCTGAAGGAACTGAAGGACGCAGGTTATCTGACCGCCTATGTTCCCAAGGAGTACGGCGGGGGCGGACTAACCACGGAAGAGATCTGCGTTGAGCAGACTCGCCTCGCCCAAGCAGCACCGTCCACTGCTCTTGCCATCAACATGCACCAGATCATCGTTGGCCTCGGTCGTCACCTGGTCGCTAACGGCATGGACTCCGGCAAGCAGATCCTCGAGGGTGCCATGGCCGGGGACGTGTTCGCCTTCGGCATCTCCGAACCCGGTAACGACCTTGTTCTCTTTGGCTCGATCTCCGAGGCCCGTCCCGACGGGGAGGGCGGATACTCCTTCCACGGCCTCAAGGTCTTCACGTCCCTGTCCCCCGTATGGACGAAGCTCATGACGTTTGCTCGCGACGATACGGGCGAAGATGGTCCCCACTCGGTTTTCGCCATCCTGAACCGCGAGGACGGCGGGTTCACAATCAAGGATGACTGGGACACCCTGGGCATGAGGGGAACACAGTCAAACTCGACGTTGCTTGAAGGTGCGCATGCACCCGCCTCCCAGGTCCTCCAACGCGTTGCTCCCGGGCCCTCCTATGAGCCGGTGATCTTCGGTATCTTCGCCTACTTCGAGGTCTTCCTTGGAGCCACCTACCTTGGCATCGGCAACCGAGCCATTGAAGTTGCGGCCGAGAAGGTCAAGACCCGCAAGTCCGTCCTCCACCAGGACGTATACGCCAACGACCCGGACATTAGGTGGCGGCTCTCGGGAGCAGCTCTCCGCATGAACTCGGCAACTGCGGAGATCACCCTCCTCGCACGAGATCTCGATGAAGGAAGGGACCGCGGCGCCCTCTGGTACCCGCAGCTTTCCGCCGGTAAGAACGCTGCCGCGGAAGCCTCCCTCTACGCGGTCGACCAGGCGATCCGCTCCAGCGGTGGATCCTCCTACTCAAACTCCAACGAACTCTCCCGCCTCCACAGGGACGTTCTCGCCGGCCTCTTCCAGCCCTCCGACCAGGAATCCCTCCACGGCTCGTGGGCCAACGTCGTGCTCGGTCCCATCGAGGAGAAGGACTGAGGCGGTTCAGCCAGAAGGTACTCCCTAGCTCGTCCAGTTAAATAACGAAGAACGAGGTGCGGGTCGAATCCTTGATATTCGACCCGCACTCGTCTCGCAAAGCGACTACAACTCCATGGACGCTACCAGCTGAGCCTTACTTCTGCCCTAACCTTTGGCATGCCGAGGCTGACGAGGTTTGCCTTTTCCTCTTCGATCTCGGCGGTGACGTCCTCATGGCCGAGGAAGGCCGTGGAGATCATGAGCTTGATGCGGTTGAGTTGGTTCACCGGGGAGGCTCCCGCATCGTAGTCGATCGAGACGACATTGGCCTGCGGATATTTGGCTCTCAGCGCCTTGAACTGACCTCTGCCAACGACGTGGTTGGGGAGGCAGGCAAAGGGCTGGGCGCAGATGATGTTGGGGCATCCGTTCTCGATCATGTCCATCATGTCTGCAACGAGGTACCAGCCCTCCCCCGCCTGGTTACCGAGGGACACGATGTCTTGGGCCTTGTCTCGCAGCTCCTGGATCGTGGCTCCCGCTTCGAAGCGGGACGACTTCTCGAAGGCTTCCCGGGCCGGCTTCTCGTACTGCTGAAGGATCCACAGGCCAAGCTTTTGCATATTGGCCTGCTTCGCAGTGACGGAGCCGAGTGTGTCTCGCTTCCAGTCGGCGGTTGCGAGAGAGTTGTGGAAGAACTGGGCAAGCGAGGGAAGCTCAGCTTCGCAGCCTTCCGCCTCAACGGTTCCCACCGCGTTGTTATTCGCGTCGGGATGGTATTGGACGAGGATCTCTCCGACAATACCGACGCGTGGTTTGCGCGGGATGTCTTGGAGCGGTAACTCATCGAATTCTCTGACGACCTGCTTAAGCATCTTCGTGAACGTGGTTCGTTTACCCAAAGCCTCGGAGTACCCGGTTTCGAAGAACTCCTGGGCGATCCGATCCCACTTCTCGTAGAGCGCGGTCGCATTGCCGTCGATCTGGTAGGGCCGGGTGCGTAGGAGTACCTTTTGGAGGACGTCACCAATCGTCACAGCCTGGAAGGCGCGGTGCAGCATCGGAACCGAAAGCGTGAATCCGGGGTGTTCTTCCAGTCCCTGAGCGGAGGCCGCGATCACGGGAACCTGGGGATATCCAGCATCTGCCAGCCCCTTGCGGAGCATGCCGGCATAGTTGGTCGCACGGCACATGCCACCGGTCTGGGTGATGATCACTGCCGTCGAGTCGGGATCTTCGATCCCGTCCGTGAACTGGGAGATCAACTGTCCAATGACAACGATGGCGGGGTAACAGGCGTCGTTGTGGACGAAGGTGAGGCCGTTCTCGATGTTGTCCCGCGAGGCGTGCTCGAGGAGCTTCACGTTGTATCCGGCTCTGCGCAGGGCCGGAGCGAGGAGACGGAAGTGGATCGGTGCCATTTGAGGCGCCAGGATCGTGTATTCCTTCTTCATCTGCTTCGTGAACGCCACCCGAGGATACTTCTCCGGTAGCTTCTCGGATGTTCCTGGAGTATCGGTGTCTTCCGGTCGGGTGGAAATGTTCTCGGATTCCAGTCGTTCATCGGCGGCCGCGGCGAGCGAGCGGAGCCGGATCCTGGCGGCACCGAGGTTCGACACTTCGTCGATCTTCAGTCCCGTGTAGACATCACTCTTCGCCTCGAGGATCTCGATGACCTGGTCGGAGGTCACGGCATCGAGCCCGCACCCAAACGAGGTGAGTTGGACGAGTTGCAGGTCGGGCCTGTCACCAACCGTGGCGGCCGCTTCGTAGAGCCGGGAGTGGTAGGACCACTGATCACGCACCCGGAGGGGGCGTTCAAGTTCACCGAAGTTCACGGCATCCTCGGTCGGCACCGCCATCCCCAACCCAATGATCACATCGGGGATGCCGTCGTTAATTTCGGGGTCAAGGTGGTAGGTCCGACCAACATGACGGTGCCGCGGATCGGGCCGCCCGCGGCCAGCCCCGCCACCGTCTGAGTGGCAACCGCCTGGAACACCGAGGCCGCTATGTCCTCGTGAGGAACGCCCTGATTAAGAAGCGGCTGAACATCCGTCTTTGCGAACACACCGCACCGGGAGGCAATCGGGTACAGCTCCGTGTAGCGGGAGGCGAGCTCGTTGAGCCCGGCAGCATCCGTTGCCAGTAAGGATGCCATCTGGTCAACAAAGGCGCCGGTACCTCCGGCGCACGTGCCGTTCATCCGCTGCTCGGGTGTGGGGTGCAGGTAGGTAAGCTTCGCATCCTCACCACCCAGCTCGATGATGACATCGGTGTCAGGATATTGGCGGCGGGTCACCTCGGTCTCCGCAATGACCTCTTGCACAAACGGCACATCCAGTTGCTCCGCCAGTGCCATACCGCCCGACCCGGTGAAAGCTGGTTGCACTTCAGCATCGCCAAGTTCCCTACTAACGTCCTGGAGGAGCTTCGCGAGCTCAGCCCGCACGTCAGCGTTGTGTCGGCGGTAGTCACTGAAGACCGTCTGCTCTCCATCGAGCACCACGGCCTTCACAGTCGTCGAGCCAACATCGATCCCGAGTTTCAGCATGTGCACAGTCCTTCCACTCATGCCGCCGTATCGAGAATCAAGTAGACTTTCATTCATGTTGAAATTAAATTCGCAACTTGGCACAAACCGCCACAACTCGCCACTCCCACTGGCGAGTATCCTGGCAAAGTTTCCGTCAGCCCGAAACTTTGGGCCGTTGGTCTCTCTTTCATGAGCACGTCGCGCGGCCCCCGCGCGGCGCGTGGGGAGATTCGGGAAAGGCTCGTTAAAGCCGCTCGTTCCTGCTTTTGGGAGCGCGATTATGGCACGGTGACGGTGCGTGAAATTGCGCATGAGGCGGGCGTCGATCCGGCTCTGGTCAGCTACTACTTCGGCGGTAAAGCGAACCTGTTCCGGGAGGCCATGTCCCTGCCCGATGATCCGGTGGACCTTGTCATGGGAGTGTTCGAGGGTGACAGAGCCACGCTCGGCTACCGGGCTCTCATGACGGCAATGGCACTGTGGGAAGAGTCTGGTATGTCGAGCACTGTCAAGGTTCTCATCCGTTCCCTTCTCGGCTCCGAGTCCACCATGTCGGACTACCGGCAGTGGGTGGATGAAGCGGTCGTGACCCCCGCCGCCCGCATCCTCGGCGGCGAACACGTCCGGTACCGGATGGAGAACGGGATCTCCCACATCATCGGCCTGCTTCTCGTGCGGTACATGGCCGAGGTTGAACCGATTGCCAGTATGTCCCGGGAAGAACTAGCCGCCCGCCACGGGCCCGTGGTCCAGGCTCTCTTCATGGGTCATCTCGCAGGCCCCGGCCCACTCACCGCCGCACCCTCGTCCCAAGAGTTCCTTAACACCAGCGAAGTCAAGGACTTGCCCAGTGACAAAGAGAAGGAACGACCGAGCGACGTATAAGAGGTTCGAAGAAGCTCAGCGCACGATACACGGTTTGTGAACGGTCCAAAAGTGCTTCGTCAGCAGACGATTAATGCTCTTCTAGCGGACGTCATGTGGTTCGCTAGCGGTCCAAGAGTTTTTCGTTAGCGGACCATGAGCGATTCGGTGGCGCCTTCGAAGATGTCGGGTGACTGGGTTTCCCCTGTCATCTCAAAACCTTGTTGACGGTAGAACTCGATGGCCTCATCGTTCCCGTCGAGGACCCAGAGCTGGCAGGGAGCCGAACCGATCGCGTAGTTAAGGAGGGCGGTGCCGATCCCCCGCCGCTTGTACTCGTCCAGGATGTAGAGGGCGCCAACCTCAAGGAGGCGAGCGTGGCCCGGGCCGAGCGCTCTCGCGCTTGCGAGGCCCACCATCTTTCCTTCCCATAGGGCCACCCAGTAGGACACACCATCGGGCTCGGCGAGAGCTTTCGGGTAGATCTCCAGCATGCGATCCCGTTTGGAGTCGATGAGACTATCGGGGAGCTTGCCGCGGTACGTCTCGTCCCAGCACGTTGCATGCAAAGTTGCCATGTCCTCGACGTCAAGGACGGTGGCGGCACGTATTCCAAGAGATCGCATGGAACATGTGTAGCACACGAGGTTCCACTCCCCCGCATTGGCAAGCAATGCGGGTCATTCCACGGAACAAGTCCGCCTTTGAAAAGGCGTGACGCTGTGCGTTCTTTCTCGGGCAACATCCGTTCTCAAGGGGCGCGAATGCGTGAGCGGGGTTACGCTTTCTTCACCCGAGTTATCGCAGGCCGCGGTGCTCAGTTCAAGGTCTCACCGAAGGAGTTACGGACCTATGAGAAGAAATAAAACGTTATGGACCGGCGGTTTAGCCGCAGCCCTTGCCTTCACCCCATCGATTGCATCCGCAACAACGACCGATTCCGATACGGAAGCGGCCGCTCTCGACCACATCACCGTGCTTGCCACAACCGATACGCACGGCACGATTCTTGATTACGACTACTTCACCGGAGAAGAGTTCGGTGCCTCGAACCCCGACAACGCGCGTGGCATGGAGCGCCTCTCCACCGCGATCACGGAGATCCGGGACCAAGAAGGAGCCGAATCGGTTCTCCTGCTCGACAATGGCGATGCTAATCAGGGCAATCCGCTCGCCACCGTTTATCACGCCAACCGTGGCGATGGCACCGTTGACCCGGTTGCCGCCGTCTACAACCACCTCGACTACGACGCAGGGGTCGTTGGTAACCACGAATACAACTACGGACTTGACGACCTCGACCAGTACGAAGACAACCTGGACATGGCACTCCTTGGCGCCAACGTCATCGAAGACGCCACCGGCGACGTCTACCACACGCCGTGGACCATGATTACCAAGGAGACAGCCCAGGGCGACCCCGTCGACATTGCCGTGATCGGCGTTGTTACCCCGGGCGTACGGATCTGGGACAGGCTCCACGTGGATGGCGTCCTCACCTTTGAGGATCCCGTCGAATCTCTTCAGAAGTGGGTTCCCGAAGCCGAAGAGGCAGGCGCGGACGTTGTTATCGTCCTTGCCCACACCGGCCTCGACAACCCCGGCTACGAATGGGATCCGGCCGATCTTGAAGAGAACGTTGCCACGTCCATCGCCGAGAACGTTGATGGCATCGATGTCATCGTCGGCGGGCACTCCCACCAGACCAACAACGCACAGGTCTATCTCGAGACCCCCTCAGGGCGACAGGTGCTCTTCACCCAGCCCGGTTACCATGCTCGCTTTGCGTCCTGGGTGACGATTCACCTCGACGAGGGTGCCGATGGTAGCCCGGAGGTTGTCTGGGAAAACAGCGCCAAGCCTGCCGCAGAAATGCTCCAGGCCTCGATGTACGAGAAGGACCCGGAGATAGCCGCGGTGATCGAGGACTGGCACAATGAGACCCTCGCCTGGGTTGCCACCGTCGTTGCGCAAGCAACGGAGGACATGCCGGCGGCGAGCTCACGCTACGAAGACACCGCGATCCTCGACTTCATTCAAAAGGTCCAAACCGATGAAGTCGCACGAGCCCTCGAAGGCAACGCGGAGTACGCCGATGTTCCGATCCTGTCGATCGCAGCGCCGTTCTCCCGCACGGCCGTCTTCACCGAAGGCGACGTGACCGTGGCCGACATGGCTGCCCTGTACATCTACGACAACACGTTGATGGCAGTCGAAATGACGGGCACCGAGGTGCGCGACTATCTCGAGTACGCGGCCCGCTACTACGAGCAGGTTGAACCCGACACGGAAATCACCGACTGGGATGACGTCACGAACGCCGTATACCCGGATGTTCCAAATGGAATCCCGGACTACGCCTACGACGCCATGTCCGGCATCAACTACCACATCAACATCTCCAAACCCCTCGGCGATCGCATCGAGAACCTCAGCTACGACGACGGCACGCCGGTTGGCGCTGATGATCGTTTCGTTGTTGCTCTCAACAACTACCGTCAGTCCGGAGGGTCCGGATATCCGCACGTTGTTGACGCCGATATTGTCTACAACGAACAGATGGCGATCCGGGATCTCATGATCGACTGGGCAATCGCCGAGCAGGTCATCGACCCGGCCGACTTCTTTGTTGAAAACTGGTCGGTCTCCGCCTCCTCCGTCGAAGATCCGGAGCCCGTCACCGGCAATGTCTTTGAGCTCTCCAACGACTGGACGTCCGGCAGCGTTGAACTGACGTTTAAATACGGCAGGGTCGGCGACGAAGTCCTCGTGGGCGACTGGGATGGCGACGGCACGGACACCCTCGGTGTCCGCAGGGGTCACACCTTCTACCTGAACAACGAACTCGTTGGCGGCAACGCCGATAGCGAGTTCAAGTACGGTCGCGATAACGACGAGGTTCTTGTTGGTGACTGGGACGGCGACGGCACCGACACCCTCGGTGTTCGCCGCGGGCACACCTTCTACCTCATGAACACCCTCCAGGGCGGGGACGCCGAGCAGGAGTTCAAGTACGGTCGCGACAACGACGAGGTCCTCATTGGTGACTGGGACGGCACCGACGGTGACACCATCACGGTGCGCCGCGACACGACGTTCTTCGTCAACAACGAACTCGTTGGCGGCAACGCCGACACCTCCTACGCTTACGGCCGCACCGGCGACACCGCCCTTGCTGGCGACTTTGATGGCGATGGCAATGACACGGTCCTCCTGATCCGTGGCAACGTGTTCTACGTGAACAACGCCCTCGTTGGGGGACCCGCCGAGTCAACGCTCGAATTCGGTCACGAGGGAGACACCTTCCTTGTTGGCGACTGGGACGGCGATGGCACCGACACTCCCGGCGTCAACCACGTCAACTAGAAACCCTCCCCGGGCAATCACGTGTTCGCCCCGCCATTGACTCGAACACCCTGATTGCACAGAGCTGCTCCCCGATCTCGGACCAATGATTCCGACATCGGGGAGCAGTTTCCCGTCACTTACATCTTCACGCTGCCACGCTCAATCGGCCATTTCCACCATTGATAGCCGGACGTTCCCGTCCCGAATCATCACCGCCCCGAAGCGCCACCAACCTCGGCATGCTCCACCCTCAAGAAAATACCGACTTAGTCGCCGAACAGTTCCTCGACCGTCGATCCCAAAACCTTCGCAATGTCGAGTGCGAGGAAGACACTCGGGGCATAGTCGCCACCCTCGATGGCGACAACGGTTTGGCGGGAAACACCCACAGCCTTCGCCAGGTCAGCCTGCGTGAAGCGAAGCTCCTTGCGCTTATCTCTTATCTGCTCACGCACGGTTACCCCGCCTGCCCACGCGAGGTCTCACAGAGCCAGCCCCGCATAGCATCCCCCACGCACCACCTCGCGAGCTCACGCCGCGGAGCGCGATCGCCGTGTCGACCGAGTACATCCCAGCCATCACTCATCGTCCTCCGCTTCTTCGGCGCGGGCCGCCTTCTTCGAGGACACGGTCACGGCGACTAGGCCAACCGCTCCACCGACGAGACCTCCCGCTGCGAAGCCCTTGAGGAAAGACTCCATGATGTCGGTAATCTCAGCCGACAGAATTCCTGGAATCAGTGGCTCGCCCGTCACGGACATAATCAGTGCAACAGCCGACATAACCAGCACGAAGATGCACAGCAGAATGACCGACCTCCGCCATATCCGATCCCCCTGCCGGCCCGCCACCGCGTAGATATCGACGCCATCCTTCTTCGACCGGTAGGTGAAGAGCAGGTGCGGCACAAGAGTGGCCACAAGAACCAGCAGGAAAAACGCGACCCATCCGAAGGCCAGAACGATGACCGAGGCAACGAGACCCATGCCGTAGTTGACGTTAAGTGCCCACCTTGCCGCGTTTCCCATGACGTGCGATTCTCGCTCGTCGATGATCCATCCATTTGAGTCCGGTTTCATGACCCCTCCTCATGTCAAGCATCTTTGACACTTACAGTCAACCATACCTGACATTACATGTCAATGATTCTTGACTAACTAAGTCAAGCATTCTTGACACCAGCGTTTCTGAACCCGAAGCACTGCTTCAAGATCGAGCGGGTCACGGCGCAGAGCGAGGAAACTCGGGATTATCTGAATACACGTCGAGCAAAGCCGTCCGAACAGGGGCGATGGGGCTTAGGGTGGAATAAACACAGAAATCATCATTGAGAAAGCAGGTCGCCATGTCTGAGTACCTCCCCAACGTCTACACCGAGTTCCGCGAGAAGTTCCCCGAGGTTGCCGACAACCAGGACGAGCTCGCCGCCAGCATCGATCAGGCTGGTCCGCTCGACGATAAGACGAGCCGTCTCGTTAAGCTCGGCATTGCCCTTGGCGGGCAGGCGGACGGCGCCGTCCGCTCCAACGTTCGCAAGGCCCTGAAGGCCGGAGCCAGCCGCGAGGAAGTTGAGCACGCAATCCTGCTCGGCCTCACCACCCGAGGCTTCCCGGCAACGGTCGCCGCATGGCAGTGGATGAACGAGGTCGTCGACGAGGACTAATCCCGCTAAGACAATCGACAAAAGGAGCCATGCCTATAGCACTGATCCAGGCAGGACTTGTCCTTGGTGCCCGTACGGGCATGCTCCCCCAATCTCCCCGGTGGAAGTAGGTTCCTTCCCGCACTAACCGCGACTGAAGCCGATAGCCTCCTCCAAAAGCAGTTCCCCGCACGACATGTGCGGGGGAACTGGCTGTCTAAGTTAGACGAGTGTGACTACTCGGCACCGACGCGGACGCGTGCGAAACCGGTGATGGTGCCACCAGCGGCCTGGACGACCTGGGCGACCGACTGCTTCGGATCGCGGGCGTAGGCCTGGTCGAGCAGAACAATCTGCTTGAAGAAGCCGCCGAGACGCCCCTCAACGATCTTGGCGATAGCCTGCTCCGGCTTGCCCTCTGCACGGGTGACCTCTTCAGCAATGCGACGCTCGTTCTCGACAACATCGGCCGGGACGGAGTCACGGTCGAGGTACGAGGGGTTGAGAGCAGCAATGTGAACCGCGACGTCGTGTGCAATGCCGGCGCCTGCGGCGTCGGTTGCAACAAGAACGCCAACCTGCGGGGGCAGGTCCGTCGCGGTGCGGTGCATGTAGGCAGCAACGTTCTCACCGGAAACGGTGGCGACGTGGCCGATCTCGATCTTCTCGCCGATTGCTGCCTGCATGGCGTTGAGGCCGTCCTCGACGGTGCCCTCGTCCAGCTTGGCTGCGAGAAGCTCGTCAACCGTCTTTGCACCCGATGCGACAGCGGCCTCGAGGACGTTGTCAGCGAAGGTCACGAACTTGTCGTTCTTTGCAACGAAGTCGGTCTCCGAGTTGAGCTCGATGAGGACGCCGGTCTGGCCGTCGGCCGAGTCAACAACCTTCGAGACAACGAGGCCTGCGGAAGCGGTACGTCCCTCGCGCTTGGCGATGGACTTGAGGCCCTTCAGGCGAAGGAGTTCCTCGGCGCGGGCGGGATCGCCCTCGGCCTCGGCAAGTGCGTTCTTGACGTCGAGCATGCCTGCGCCGGTCTTCTCGCGCAGAGCCTTGATATCGGCAGCGGTGTAGTTAGCCATGAATGGTTACCTCTCAGGCCTTGTCAGCTTCTGTGGTGGTCTCCGCCTCGGGGGCGGCGTCAGTCTGAGCCTCTACTGCCTCAGCAGCGGCCGGCTCCTGCGTTGCCTCGGGGGCAGCAGTCTCCTCGGTAGCGGCCTCTTCGGCGGCAACCTTGTCGTCGTGAGCGTCAGCCTTGGCGAGCATCTCGCGCTCCCACTCGGGCATGGGCTCTTCCTCGGTCGTGGCTTCGCCACCGGCGCGCTGGATCTTGCCAGCAGCAACGGCGTCAGCAACAACGCGGGTCAGCAGCGAGACGGAACGGATCGCGTCATCGTTGCCGGGAATACGGTAGTCGACCTCATCCGGGTCACAGTTCGTGTCGAGGATAGCGACAACGGGGATGTTGAGCTTCTGAGCCTCGGAGACCGCGAGGTGCTCCTTCTTGGTGTCAACGATCCAGATGGCGGAAGGAATCTTGTTCATGTTCCGGATACCGCCGAGGGTACGCTCAAGCTTTTCCTTCTCACGCGACATCATGAGAAGTTCCTTCTTGGTGAGCCCGGAGCCAGCAACGTCGTCGAAGTCGACGAGCTCAAGCTCCTTGAGGCGCTGAAGGCGCTGGTGAACAGTGGAGAAATTGGTGAGCATACCGCCGAGCCAACGCTCGGTCACGTAGGGCATGCCAACGCGCGAAGCCTGCTCGACAATGGCCTCCTGGGCCTGCTTCTTCGTTCCGACAAAGAGGATCGTGCCACCGTGAGCAACGGTCTCCTTGACGAAGTCGTAGGTGCGTTCGATGTCCTCAACGGTCTTCTCGAGGTCAATGATGTAGATGCCGTTGCGCTCGGTGAGAATGAAGCGCTTCATCTTGGGGTTCCAGCGACGGGTCTGGTGCCCGAAGTGGACGCCGCTCTCAAGGAGCTGGCGCATGGTAACGACTGCCATGTGTAGCCTTTCGTTGCGCTATTGCGCGGTTTCCAGTTAACTGACGTGAACCGGGTGGTCCCGTCCCTAGTGCCCGGCGACGACGGACCGCTGATGCGGACTGGAATCGTCGGTGTGTTCGGACACGCGAAGTCATTCGGATAAACCGAATGCCCACCTATCCTAGCGGAAAACCGCACCAAACCACCACGCTCTCGGTCCTCCCCAGCTGTGATCCTCGTCCACAAACCACAGGCCAAGCCGAGCATCCTGAGACAGTCTTAGGAAAATAACAGCGATGGTCGAAATCCGCACTCGATGCGGATGTGTGCCTGCCGGATGACGGCCGGGGTGACTATCTGGAGCAACGGCAACGGACTGGTCAGCAGGAACTCCAACGTAAAAATTGCTCTTGTCATTCTCGGAACTCACGATACGTCCACACGTGGGGAATGATTGACCGTTCCCCCGGGGGTTCTCCCCCGCATCTGTGTCAAGCTCGCTAGCTCGAGACTTCAGGCATGAAGATCTCAATCCTGCTTGCCCTGACACTCCTTCCCGTCGCCTCGCTTGCTCCGACCACGCTTGAGAATCCAGGTAGTTTTATCGCCTCGGACTCGGCGGAGCCGGTGGCCAGCACTGCACCGATCAGCTCAGTTCCGCCACCCAGTACTTCTTCACCAGCAAATTCACCAGCAAATTTCTTCTTGCCGCGGTCCGCGACCTACACATCGTCGTCCAGTCTCGTCGCACCGCAGTTCAGTATTGATCCCCCAGGAGAGCCACTCACCTGCTGGAGAATGACTCGGGCAAGCAATATCGGGCCAGCAAGGTCCTTCTGTCCCAGAGCTTTCGCTCTATCCGTCTCCAGAGCAGAGCGGGCTGCAAACGCCGCAGTTGTTCTCAGCGCGGTCTTCGCCGGCCGACAATTTTCGTGTCGAGGACGGAGCGCGAGGATTCACGTCATCAGCGGCTCCGATAGGAATTGATGATTTCGACTGGCCAACATCTTCCAAGACCGTCCTGCGCGGCTTTGATCGGCTGGAGCACAACTGGCTCTCCGGTCATCGCGGAGTCGACCTGGCATCGCGGTCCGGCGAGAAGATCCGGGCGGCCGGGCCTGGCCGTGTTGTTTACTCGGGGCTCGTCGTTGACAACAACGTGGTGTCGATCGAGCACTCCACCGGTATCCGAACGACATACATGCCGGTGGACCCATCGGTCTCTATCGGCGACTGGGTCAATACGGGCGATGTCATCGGCACGATTGAGGAAGGACATTGTCTTCTCGGTACCTGTCTTCACTGGGGCGCCAAGAGAGGGGACCGTTATTACGATCCCCTCTCTCTTCTCGACGCTGTCGAGATCAGGCTCTATCCCGTCAGCAAGTAGAAGGTGACGATCAACCCGCTACTTTGGAATAGGTGGTCCTCTTATTGAGGCGAAGGAGCGGATATGGGCTTGGTGGCCCTCCCATATCCACTCCTCCAGATATAGGCCACGAGAACGATGACGGTCCCAGACAGGATGACCGCCCACCAGGGAAATCCTGGAATCTCGGGAGCATCAAAAGCTGTTTCGACGTCATGGATCGGCGTGGGTGTGACTCGTTCTCCGGTGACAAGAATGCGGTGCGAGTTGATGCCGAGCGGGGTGCACGTCACGAGAGTGATGAGGTCCCGCTCGGGATCTGCGAAGATCGCCTCCGTTTGATCAGGCTCGATGACCTGAACGCTGACGACCCTATAGGTCAGTACTTCATCGAGAACAAGGACGGAGAAAGTGTCGCCTTCCTCTGCCATATCCAGGTTGTTGAAGAGTGTCGATTCGGGGAGTCCCCGGTGCGCGGTGAGCACGGAGCGAGTTCCAACCCCTCCGACCGGAAGGGAGGTCCCCTCAAGGTGGCCCACGCCCTTCTCCAACGTCGTATCGCTCGTTCCGTGATAGATCGGTAGATCGATTGTCAAGTCGTCATAGCGGAGCCGGCCCATGAATCCTCCGCCTGTCAGGGCAAGGAGTTCCTCATAGTCAAAGCCGCCGTCAGCAAACGTTCCCTCACCGGTGGCAACGTTCGTGTTTGCTTCGTAGATTGCGCCCGACGCTAGGGCGTCGTTGTAGGCATGGGCCAGTTCGAGCTCACTATTGGCCAGAACCGGATCGTTCTGCGGCGGCTGGTCCATCCTCTCCCTCATCAGCTCAATGACTCTTGACTGCTCGCGCTGCGAGAACCATGAAGCGATCTGCGGATAGAGGGTGACGAGAACACCGGCGAGGATGACGAGGCAGGCGATTGACTGTGCCCACGGGAACCGCCACCGGCGCTGTGCCGGGACCTCCCGTTGCGAGACAACCGTGCCTGCCACTGTCACTACCTTTCATTTGCTTCCGGGAGGGTTGTGGCGGCGGAATCCCGCCGCCACAACCCAACCATCACTGAATCGTTCCCGTTTGTTGACTACTCGGTCTTGCGGCGACGGGTCAGAGCAAGAGCTCCACCGCCAATGCCAACGAGAACCAGGCCACCAACGGTCATGAGCAGCGTGCCCTGAGCACCGGTGAGCGGAAGGTCCGGACCATCGGTCTTGGGGTTGACGATCGTCAATGCATTGACGTTGTTTTCACCAGCGCTGATGGTCACGGGGTTGGTGATAACACCTGCCGAGTGCCCGGAGGGGACCACGGTCTCGTAGACGCAGTAATCCTTGGTAGGTGAATTCAGCGGATCATCGGAGTTGGCAATCCACAGTCCGAGGGGCGACGTTGCCGGTGACGTGTAATCCCACAGGACAATGCCGTCATCACCCGATACGCCGGTCGCCACCGGGTCACCGGTCGGGACCGTAGCGGGGCACTGAGTGCCAGCAGCATCGAACACCTGGAACTCAGCGCCCGCAAGAGGAAGCGCGGTTTCCGAGTCATCGGTCTTCAGGATTGAGAGCTGTCCCCAGTAGGTATGCGGCTCATCCTCACCCGGGACGGTGGTTCCGTTGAACTTGCTCGCATAGTCATCGTTCGGGATCGACCCATTACCGACTGACGTGACGGTCGTATCGAACTCGATGATCAGGTTATTGCCCTGGTTATCATCAAGGAGGGCACGTCCGGATTCCGTCAGAGTCCAGACCGCATTCCCTTCCACGTTGTAGTGCGTTCCATCGACTAGAGGTGTGGCCGGATCACTATCGATCGTGACCGTCGACGAGCCTGGAACGTAGGTGAGCCGGGAATCGAGGGTATCCGTAATCACCGCTTCCGTGAAAGTCTCGTCGTTGTTCAACACCGGGATGGGCACATTCAGGGTCCAGGTGACATCCGAGCCAACGACCAAATCAACCTGATCTTCGTCGATGGTCTTCGACGGCACGTCCATCAGCTGGTTCTTCGGATCGGCCACAACGTCGTAAGTCCAGCCAGCTCCGCCTTCCCCAAGGGAGGTCGGGATGGAGACGTAGAAGTCGGGAACCTTGGAAACGATCGGATGGTCTCCCGGGTCAGTTTCCTGAACCAGGTAGATTCCAACATCCAAAGTGAACGTCACCTTTCCGCCGACCGTCACAGCATCCTTTACGGTGGTGGTCAAGCAGAAGGGGTCCGCCGGCGCTGCGGGAGCACTGTCAAAGAGGTCTTCTAAGCCATCCCAATGACTCGCGTTCGTGAGGTCAAGAGGGACACATGTGCCCCCATCAACCTTCCCAACTCGGGTCACGGTGAACTCGACACCGTCAAGGAGATTGTCCCGGTCGGGTGTTTCCCCTTGGCCCACCGGGCCACCCGAATACTTGTTGATCGTCAGTGTGCCGTCATCGGGGGCTCCCGGCTGATCGGGGCCTATGTTGGTCCCGACGGGATCGTTCTCATCAGCCATCGCGGCTGTACCCACCCCAGCGAATCCAGCTAGTGCGAGTGCCAATGCACCGGCCCCAGCGGCAAATCGCCGTAATGCGGTGTGTTTCGTAGACATTTCTACCGCTTCCTTTCTTTCCCTCGGCCGCCTGTGGCTTCGTAGAGGGTCGATATTTTTCTACTTTCCTTGCGGCCCGAGGCCGAATGCTTGCCGCTCACTTTGAGCCAATGAGCGCCGGTTGAGTCCAAACCCTCTACGCCACCTCCCTGCGGTTCTTGCGCAGGTGCGCGTAGCCCATGCCGCCCACTCCGAGAAGGAGAATCGACGGGCCAACAATCATGAAGAAATCGCGGCTCATGCCACCGGTCAACGGTAGGGCAGGCGGATCTCTTCGTTCATTTTCAACTGGGTCGAGGGTCACCTCGAGTGAGGCAGGGTCCTCTTTTCCAATGGTGAAGGTGATGGGGTCACTGTTCAGGTAGTAGCCTGCCGGCGCCTTCGTTTCGGTGAGCGTGTATTCACCCCAGGGCAAGTCCTCGATCTGGAACACGCCGGCTTCCAGGTCCGCATCGGGCCCAGCACAGGAATCAGCCGTGCAGTCGGTAATCGCTAGCACGTCACCGTCATTGAACAGGTCGGGGCCGGCAAGCTCCCATTCCGAGCCCGACAGCTTCGCACCAGAGTCATCGACCTTTGTCCACTCCACGCTGCCGAGTTCACGAAGGGTCGTGTTTGTCACGATGATCGTCGATGCCTGAGTAGCTGCCGTGACTGGATCGCCAATAGTCGGCTCCCCGTCCCAGCTGTAGGAGGGATCGTCTGCCACGGGAACGTCCGGACGTCCATTCTCATTGACAACTGAGCATTCGGAACCAAGCGGGATCAGGTGCGTACCATCAGAGGCCCAGGTTTCACCGTCCTTGATCGGCCCCCATTGACCGGTGACAGTTTCATCGCCGAGAACACACTGCCAGTCCCCGCTGTATTCCAATTCAGAATCAGCAGTGCCGTCGACAATCTTCGTTACCTCGAAATTGCCGTACACGCGGTCGGCGGTGTTCGTGACGACCACGTTGACGGCATCATTGGCCACGACAGTCGCGGAGTCAGCCGCTTCCGGGTACTCGATGGTCGGAGTTCCCCACTCCCATGACGTGTTGGGAAGGGCAGTATCATCCGGTCCCGTTTCAGTCACGGTACACCCGGAGCCAACCGGAATCTGGTTGGGGGGCACCGAACCAGATGCCTCTGTCAGGACTGCGGGGCCCTCCCCACTGGCGGTCCATGTGCCTGCGGCCGTCTCGTTTCCTCCGATGGAGCAGGCGTAGGTTCCAGTGAAGGACGCATCGTCAGCCGTCTCTGGCGGGACATTGAGATACTTTTTCTCAATGGTGAGTGCACCATGCTTGGGAGGTTCCTGATTCAAGACTGTGCAGGCAACGATGGAATCTACCTTCACATCGACATCAAAAGCTAGGGCTCCCTTATTTGTGACCGGGACAGGTGCTCCACTTGCTTCACAGACTGCGTTGACACCGTTCTGTTGCACGAGCTCATATCCGGCTTGCTGAGTTTCAGTGACTGTGACTGTCCGTGAGGCTGTTGGATCCGTACCCAAATTCAGACGGAAGTTGACGGCTCCAGTCTCTTCATCAGTCACCCTTCCCAGTGAAGAAACAAGAGACTCATTGTCTGCGACCAGCACTGCGTCAGTCGTGGCAGCAGTGAAGAACCAGCCAGCGGGGGAAGAATCGATTATCTCACCATCGGCGTCAACGATCTGCTTTGTTACGGAGACAGAGCCCCTGCAGTTCTTACGAGCAAGCTCTTCCAGCTGCTCTTCAAGTGCTTCGTAATTGGCAACCAGGTAGTAGTCAGTACCTTCTATGTCGCCGGAAACATCCTTGATATTTTCCTCGTCGACACCGCTACCAACACCGAGCCCCATGACAAACGCGCCATTCGACTTCAGATCATTGGCCCGGAGAATCGCAGTATCAAGGTCGATTTGATCGAAACGTGTCCCGTAGTCATTATTTCCGGGCGGAGCACTTCCCGGGGTGCCGTAAGCGGTTGGTTTTCCATCGGTAATAAAAACGACCATGTCATAACCACCGGCAACCTGCCCAAGCCCAGCATCCCAGTTCGTTCCACCCTGAGCGCTGGTCGGGCGCGAAAGACCGTTGATGTGTGCACGAACCACGTCAGCACCGTCATCCGTCGCCACCGTTGTTGCGGGGAGATTTGTATTCGACCCCGCTGGGGCAAACGTTGCAAACGTATAGATGCCAACGCTTGAGGGCGTACCTTCAAGGGCGTCAATAAACGCCACTCCCGCATTCTTAGAGTTATCGACATCCCTATCGCTCAACGAGTTTGATAGGTCGAAAACCAGAGCGATACTCAGGCCACACTGGTTGGGCAGTGCCGGGTTCGGCATCGGATTGACATTGACACTGACAAATTGTTGCACAAACGTGCCGAAGCCATGAGTACTCTGGCCGTGTGCATTATTGAAACCCCCGGAATAACCAATACTCTTTTGATAATTGCTGGAAGGTCTTTCATAATTCGCCTCCCCATACGAGAACTGACCAGATTGTTGCGTGATCTGATATCTCGTATCGGTTACGACATTGTGTCCACCAAATTGCTTCACCAGGAACTCACCCGGATCGGGATCTAGGTCTGGCCCGTCACACGGGGAGGCGATACAGTCGTCGACACTGGTAGCTCCTGCCCAACGTGCGAACCCACGATACTCGATAGTAAATGTCGCTCCGCCGACCGGGTTCCCACTTGCGTTCTTCACATCCCAATAGATGAAGGGGGGCGACGCCTCATCAGGCGAGCCCACCGCCATCGGCTCAATCGCGGCCTCACTGGCAAGCGACGACGCTTCACCATCTTCTTGACCCTCATCGATTCCAACCACGTCGTCTTGGACGACGATATCCTGCTCATCAGCCAGGTCCCCTGAGCCTTCGTCACCAGGAATTGGCGTTGCCGGCTCGTCCGGTTCTTCAACGATGGGATCGTCCGGCTCGGGAGCGGTAACCGGATCGACGGGATCATCCGGTGTCGGCACGACTACTGGATCGACGGGATCATCCGGTGCCGGCACGACTACCGGATCGACAGGGTCCTCCACGGGAGAGTGGCTCTCAATCGGATCGGCGGGCTTCTCGATCTCGGCACCGCCGCCCGTCGTATCATCCGAATCTCCCGCTGCTGCCACGCTGAGCGGAGCGAGGCTCAAACCTAAGAGGGCGGCGGCGAGGGCCGCTGTCATCTGTGACCGCCAGTTATGTGATCGCATTGTTCTCTTCATGTCATTCACCTCGAGCGATGCCGGCCCGTTTGGTTACCGCGGACTGACGTAGGGCTTAGAAACGATTGGTCAATCGACCTCGTGTAAGCGGTGGACACGCAGAGTTTCGTGGCGATCGTGACCGTCGCCGTAGCAAAAAAGCGCTTCACACATGTATGTCGCACGACTACCCCCACCCAAACAGACAGCTTTATCCAAAGAGATGAGCCACCCGCTCGCTGCCGACTTCTATCCCCTTCTCGTCAAGAAGGCTGATAGTTCGGGTCCGGGCGGACTGCTCAGAAACCGAGACATCTTTTGTTCCGGTTTGCAGTTGATTCTTTGCCCTCGGGACCACTTGCTCAATCGATATGCGCCTAAATCGTCCCGTTTTCATCATCAAATTATGAGAAATCTAGAAACTAATTGATGAAAATGACTGCTGGACTTAATGAATGAGAGTCCTTTATTGATGAGTAATCAGTACTGCCCGGATCGGATCACACCTGGATCACCCGGAAGCGCGCCACTCATCGTTTTTTTAATGAGACACGCCTGAATCCTTGCGTAATCACCGCAAAAGGCATACAGTCATTCCACGATCTTCTAATCGATCAGTCAGAGTCGTCCGGTGGTTCACACCTGGCAAGGGAGCCTGTCGGGCACCCCCCGAGCTGGAGAGTTAGCTATGCCTCGGAGTGCTTTCAAGCGTCTTGTTACTACGCCTTGGTTCCTTGTCTCCATACCAGAGCCGAATCCAGGGTCACTCCCACGACCACGCCTCGATGACCTCCTTGAGTCAAGCAGTAGCGATTTTCCGATCACAATTATTGAGACTCCCCCGGGATTCGGCAAGGCCACCGCCCTTGCCGCTATGGCCAATGCTCGGAAGGAAAGTACTGCATGGGTGACGGCCCTTGCGGTCTACTCAGATCCGGTCCCGCTCTTCGCTGCGATACTCTCGTCGCTTCATTATCTGTACCCGGGCAATCAAGGGATCCACGATGAGATCACGCGGCTCAATCAGGACGATGACCCGCTACATTCCCGCATTGCCTCGATGCTCTCCCATCTGCCCGAGGACAGGCGCACGGTCGTCGTCATCAACGATGCTCATTACCTCAGCAAAAAGGCACTCACAGATCTGGTGGTGCCACTGGCTCGCTACAGCCGGGGCCAACTGCATTTCATTCTGTCCGGGATGCAGTCGCTCACCTCGTGGCTCTCAAAGGAGACTGCCGAGGGCATTGCCCACACGATTCCCCACTCGGAGTTCCTTTTCACGCGGGAGGAAACGACCGAGCTTGCTACCGCTGCCGGTCTTGACCCCGAGCGGATCCATGCCGCCAACCGCTGCATGCATGAGGAAACGCACGGGTGGCCGGTCGCCGTTCAGCTCCTCATTAAGAGCCAGTACGAGGCCACCGTGGATGTGGAGACCGGTACGGCCCCGACCCTCCTCACCGAATACATCGTCAACGAAGCGCTCACCAGCTTGCCCAAGCGGCTCCAGGACTTCGTTCTCACCGCCACTGCCTCAACGGGCACCAGCCCGAAGCTCGTCACGCACCTGACAGGTGACATCAGTAGCCCTGCTCTCCTACAAGAATGCCAGCGCCGGGGACTTTTCCTTGAACTCTTGAGAGACAAGGACAGTGATCCTCGGTTCCGTTGGCATCCGCTCTTTGCCCAGAGCTGCCAGGACATTCTCAAGGAGCGCGACCCCGAGCACTACGATGCGATGCAGAGGAGAACGGCGGAGTGGATGGCAACGCGGTATCCCTCGGTTGCCATCACCCACGCACTCAAGGTCAAGGACCCCGACTTCGCGGTTCATATGATTGAGGACGTGTGGCTCCAGATGATCACGAGCGACCACACGGCAACTCTTGAAAGCCTCTGCCTCGAGGTTCCCACTGCCGGACGCAAACTTCCGAGCCTTCTCTATATCCGCGCCTGCTGCCGTGACATCCTGGGGGATGCCATCGGTGCCAAGATGCTGAAGGCACGTGCCGATCGCGGCATCGCAACCCTCGAAGGGGACGAGGCTGAACGCACTCGAATCACCAAGGCCTTCGCTGAGCTCCTCCTGCTGGAGAACCACTCGGGACTGGATGCGGCTGTCAGCACTGCCGAGGAGATCCTGACAACGACACAGCTCCACAGAAGTCTCTTTACCCACGGTACGTTTATCACCGCATGGAACTGCCTGAAGCTGAGCCGCGCCCCCAGGCGCGCCGCCGCCCTTTTCGGTAGCGTGTCCGCGAGCGCCGAGATCGCCGGCTTCCCACTAATCGGACAGAGCGCCAAGGTCGGCCTTATCACGGCGGAGGCTTTCTCGGGCCGGTTCCGGGTTGCCCGGCACCTCCTTGACGAGTTTGACACCGATCACAAAGTGTCGGCGCCGAACAGCCCGGTTGTCGGCCACGTGGTCGCCTGGCCGGATGCTTTCATGTCTTTCTGGCAGGGTGACATGAACCGCGCGGTTCAGCTCGTCCGTGAAATCGATAGCGTGGACGGCTACGGGGTTGACGAAACAGACCTTGCTCGACTCTATTTTGCGTATGCTGCTGCCCTGTCGCGCGACACATCCCTGCTGAATGAGGCAACGATCATGGTGGGGAAGATGGACGATGAGGAGACTCATGGCATGCCCTGGCCGATATACAAGCATGTTGCCGAGGTCTGCCTTCATCTCGCCCGCGGGGATCGCACCCGCGCCATTGCCCTTCTCGAAGATGTCAAGGAACATTCGTGGGCCAGAACCACCCGGATCATCATCGCCGAACTGTGGTTCCGATTGGGACTGCCCGATCGTGCACGCCGCGAACTCGACCACGTGGACGACACCTCCCTCGTCAGTTTCAATCTTGCGCTCTATCAGAAGACCCTCGCGGCGATTGACTGGGTGAAGGGAAACAAGCGCAGGGCGCACAGCCGGTTTGAGTCGGCCCTCGACGCGGCAGTACCGGAGGGCGTTCTCATTCCGTTCATTTACCTGGATGACGCCAGCCGAGAACTCATGACAACACATTCCTACTCGGGGACGAAGCACAACGATTTCCTTATCACGAGGATTGCGGCAGATGCTGCTCGAAGCCGCAAGTCCACCGGTGTCGGCGCACTGCTGTCCGAGCGCGAGTACGAGGTATTCAGTTTCCTGGCAACACCGATGACGGCCGAGGAGATCGCAAAGAATCTGTTCCTCTCCCCCGCCACGGTCCGCTCGCACCAGGCATCGATCTACCGGAAGCTCAGGGTGACGAACAGAAAGGATGCCGTCAGGCAGGGCCTGAGCCTCTAGCTGTCCGCTTACCGCATCGGGCCTTGTGCTGACACCATTGGGGAACGGTAACTCTCGTTGTCGTCCTAGGAGATCTGCGACTTCCACGTATGAACACGCGGCTCCCGCTCCTCGAGTTGCCGTTGAGGAGAATCCGCGATCCGAGCTGCTTTCAGTCCAGCAGCCGCTATTCTGCTATTGCGATCCAGGCCCCGAAGGTGACGCACGGGATTCCCACGGGATCAATCGGAGGTGCTCTCCACCGCTCCCGATCCCATGTCCTCACGGTTCTTTCCCTATCAACGGAAGCGGCGCCAGTCCGTAGACTGACGCCGCTTCTTGGTTGACCGGGTGGAGTCATCCACCTGTCGTTTTACCGGATGGATTGATCCATCGGTTGTTAGGCATTCTTCCTGCGCGCCGTGTAGAGCGCAACGAGGCCTGCTGCCAGGAGGAGGAGTCCGAGCACGATCGCATTGCGAACGTCCGCACCCGTCACCGGCATGTCCGGACCGGAGGGATCCTCCGGGTCCGCGGGAATCTCATCGAAATCGTTGTCGAGGGTGACGGAGACGGCGGTGCCTGCCTCGTCTTCGACAACGATGACGACCTCGGTTCCGTCGCCGCTGATGGTGACATTGGAGTCAGCCGACCATTCGGCTCCCTCCCACGTCACGGTTGCGGGAACATCGAACTCGCCCTCGGTGAGGGTGACTTCGGTGCCGAACGGCACGTTTTCGATGGTGGCGGGCTCCCCTGCGACGAGCTCGAGCTCAACGCTTTGCGGGGCGCCGAGGATGTCGGTCCACGTGGCGGTGACCGGGTAGGTCGTGTTCGCCGGGACAAGGTCCGCTCCGGAGCCGGAGAGTTCCTTAACGATCGAGAGGTTGCCCAGCGTTGCGTGAGCAACGTTGGTGATCTCAACGGTCGGGTTCTGTGCCGCTGCGATTGTCAGCGTCGCGGTGCCGTCCTCGTTGATGATAAGGCCTTCGACTTCGCCCCAGGCTGGAGCTGCCCACGTGAAGGCCGCGTTGCCGGCGAGAGCATCCTCGACAAGGGTGACCTCCGTGCCGTGCGGCAGATACTCTCCGAAATCGACGGGGGTGCCGTCGACCGGGACCTCGATCGAACGGGAAACGGTGACCAGGTCACCAGTCTCCCCATCGGCCTCAACCCAGGTTGCAATGATCGTCACGGTCTCGGACACGTCGGGATTGTCCAGGAGGACTCCCTCAACGTACTTGACGAGCGTGAAGGTGCCAGGGGCCCAGGTCGCCTCGTTGGTGACGGTCACGAGTGTGACATCGTCCTGCTGGTCGGAGACAACAACGTCGGCGCTGCCGTCACCGTTGTCGGTGACGTCGTCACCGGAGATGACGATCTCATCCCAGATCACGGTGTCGAAGCCGGGGCGGTCGCCCTCGGTGATCGTCACAACCGTGCCGGCGGGCAGATCCTCGCCAAGGGGCGTGGGCTCGACAGCGTTGATCGTGAGCTCGCGAACCTGCTCGACGTCATCAGCGTCGGTCCAGGTGACGGTGACCGGGAATTCGGTCTCGGGAGCAACCTCGTCGGCTGCTTCACCGGCGATGCCCTTGATGATGGAGAGGCCAGCAACGGAGGTTGCCGCATGGTTCTCGACCACGACAGCTGCCTCAGCGTTACGTCCGACTGTCACAACGGCGGAGTTGCCATCGATCTCGACTCCGTCACCGGACCACGCGGGTGCAGCCCAGGCGATGCTGGAACCGTCCTCAAGCGGAACTTCGGTCAGGATGACCTCGGTGCCAATCAACAGATCCTCACCGAGCGGGACCGGGGTGCCATCGGTCGGGACCTCGAGGGTCTTCGAACCGGTGACACCTTCCTCATCCCATGTGGCATTTATTGTCACGTTCTCGGGAACAGCACCGTTATCTGCCTGGTCGCCGGTTACGATCTTGGAAATCGAGAAGGTGCCGACGGTGCGCTCAATACTGTTCGTCAAGGTGACCTCAACAGGAGAGTCGATCGCTGCGTCGTCAACAAGGACAGACTCGGGGGTGAACACAGGTTCGCCCCAAGTGAGGATGTCATCGTCTACAAGCGCAGTTTCTTCGAAGGTAACAGTGGATCCGACCGGCAGGTCCTCGATGATAAACGGAACGCCTTCGGTTAGCTCGATTGTACGATCCGCCGGATCCGGGAATTCTTCACTGATCGCAGTCGTGTCGATCGATGCGGTGACCTCGAAGGTGCGGTCTGCAGTCGGATGGTCCGCTGCCCCTCCCTCAACTTTCTTGACGATGCTGATCGAGCCAACATCGAACGTGTTCGTGATCGTCACAACGACGGGATCATGTGCGATAACAGCAGCGCCCGAAACCTCGGTCGCCGTTGCACCACCGGTGACAGTCTCAACGACCGTGCATTCGGCACCGATCGGCAGATCACCGATCGTCGCCGTGTAGTCGTTATCTGCCGATAGCGGGACGATTCCGTCGTTAGCGAGCGTGATCGGTGTGTCCTCTCCGTTGACGTTGTAGACGCACTGGGCCTGGGCCTCGAAGGGACCAACTCCGTAGAGCTCGGCTCCGTCACCTACGAGTTCCTTGTTGATGACGAGCTCGCCCACATCAAACGTGTTCGTAACCGTCACGACCGCGGGTGTTGCTGAAATACTGCCGGAACCGGAGACCTCGGTTGAGGTTGCACCGCCCGTCTTTGTCTCGGTGACCGTGCAGTCAGCACCGATCGGCAGGTTACCGATGGTGGCCGAGTACCCGTTGTCCGCCATTAGCGGGACAACCCCACCGTTAGCTAGAGCAATCGAGGTATTGGCACCGTTGACGTCGTAGACGCACTGGACCTGGGCCTCAAAGGGGCCAGCTCCGTAGAGATCAGCACCTTCGCCAACAACTTGCTTGTCGATGACGAGCTCACCCACGTCGAACGTGTTCGTAACCGTCACTACTGCTGGGTCATTTGCGATAACAGCATCGCCCGACACTTCGCTCGAGGTGGCTCCACCGGTGAGGGTCTCGGTAACGGTGCAGTCAGCACCAATCGGGAGGTTCCCAATGGTGGCCGTGTAGCCGTTGGCCTCACTGAGGGTCACGCGGCCTTCGTTTGCGAGGCCCACGGGGGTCGGCACGCCATCGACGTCGTAGACGCACTGGGCTTGAGCCTCAAAGGGTCCGGCTCCGTAGAGATCAGCACCCTCGCCAACAACCTGCTTGTCGATGACGAGCTCACCCACGTCGAACGTGTTCGTTGCCGTCACGAGGAGCGAGGAGAGTTCCTCGGTGTCCTGCGTCGGAACGACAATTTCGGCAGGGCTGATGCTGGTCGACGTGGCGCCTCCTGTCGTTGTTTCAACAACCGAGCAGGACGTGCTTGCCGGCATCGACGGAGTCGTGTAGGTGCCGCCGCCAACAAGGGAGAAGGAATCCGTGAAGATCTCGTCACCGTTGTAGATGCAGACGAGGTCGAAACCGAACTCGCCGGTTCCGAAGATCTCGGCGCCTTCACCATCGACCACCTTTTCAAGGGTGATCTGACCCGCGTCGTAACCGTTGGTGACGGATACGTCGGTCGGGGTGTCTGCGGAGAGAACACCGATCGTTGCCGTATCGCCATCGGCGGTGACATTGAGACCGGAGTAGACGATGCTGTCCGCATTGGAACCAACCTCGGTCAGCTCACACAGCGAACCAACAGGAATCGTGTTCGCCGGGATGTTGACGGTCTCCCCATCTTCGAGGGTGAACTCGTAGACCGCGGTACCGGCATCGTCGAACGTCACGGCGTTGCCGAGCAACGTCTGGCAGGTGAGCACAAAGTCGAACGGGCCGAATTCGCCAAGATCGGCGTCTGTTTCGACCGTCTTCGAGACCGAAAGGTCACCGAACTGGTAGTCGTTGCTGAGCGTCGTGATCTGCGCCTGCGGGACATTGCCCTCGGCGTCGACACTCTCCAGAACCTGGAGCGTGTCGTTCTCGATAGACCGCGAGGTCTCGCCGAACTCACCGAGATCGCCCTGTTCCGTCACCGTACATTCGGCGCCGTAGGGGATGCCGTCGATCTGGACTGTCCATTCATTTGCCTCTGTGAGAACAATGGTGGAGTAGTCACCCAGGTCGACCGGAGCACCCTCGATGGTGCACTGAACATCGGCTCGGAACTCGCTCGGCGCGTAGGCCGCGGCGGGTCCGGTGATGTCCTTCGTGACCGCGATGGAACCGATGGGGAGCTGCACGCCAACCTGGGCCGGAGTGAGCTTCTCCCACGAGTTTGTGTTCGCGGGCAGGTAACGCACACCAAACTGGTTGATAGCACGCTCGTTCTCAACCGGGACGGTCACCGAGGCACCCGACGGATCTGCCGCGGTGGCCGGTGCGTTCTCGGTCTCGAACGTTACATCAACAGTGTTGCCGGGAAGCATAGTTCCCGCATCCGTACCCGCGAAGTCAACATGAATGCGGATGCCGCTGACGGTCGACCAGTCGGTGTCGTTCGCTGCTTCCAGCCACGTTTCACCGTTCTGCTCACAGGGCTCCTGGTTTTCAAGATTCGACCAGGTGCCGGTGCACACGTCGCTGGAGGACGTGACCTCAACCGTGTAGGTAGCGCCCTCGGGTGCGTAAACGGTTGGGGCCTCCGTGATCTGCGGACGGTAGTCCGAGCCGCGGTTGCCACCGGAGACATACATCTTGTCGCCAGCAACGGGAAGCTGGTCAAAGATGACGAGTTCGTCCATGTTTGTCGTGCCGGCGTTGACGGTGCGCAGTACCCACGAATCGGTTCCACCGATGGCGGAGTTCGCGATGCAGGGGTAGCGGTAGTAGTCGGCACCATCCGAGGCCGTGAGGTTCGGTGTGCACGCCAGGTCCGCGTTCAAGGAATTGACCGCGCCGTCAAGCGAGCCCATGACTCCCTTGACCGCGTAGAGGTTCATTCCTGCGGTCGGCTGAACGAAATCCGAGGTGCCACACGACGTGGGGTCCTGCGTCCAGTGACCGGTGTTGCCCTGATAGGGACTCGTGTTGCCACACTGATCCAGAGTCTCGACCGTGTTCGCAACAATAACGTTTGTCGCTTCCTGTCCAGCCTGGAGTCCCGGCTGGAGCTCAAGGTGGATACGGATCTTAAACGTCTCGCCCGGCTGCATGATGTTTCCATCCTCTGGCCAGGTGAAGACTAGTTCCCCGTCCCTTTCCTCGAGCGTGACGTCTTCGGACAGCGTTCCGCCATCCTCCGCCTCGTAAACGGGGGCGTACTCCGCACTGAACAGCAGGGAATCTGGCAGTTCATCGCGCAGTTCCGTCAGTGTCAGGTATCCGGTACCAGAGTTCTGAACGGTCAGATCCCACGGAATCGGAACACCGACGTTGACCGTGCGGCGTCCTTCGTTCGCGAGCTTGTTGACCTTGATCTCCTGGGTTCCCGGGCTCAGCTCGACTACGGCGTCAGCCGTGACTTCAGGGCTGCGGTCCCGTTCACCGATCGCCTGGACGGTCACCGTGTTCTCAACGGTTCCCTCCATGGCAATCTCCTCGCCGCTATCGCGGAAGGTGTCGCGGAGTTCCACGGTGAACGGAATCGATGCGTTCCACGATGCTGCGGGGAGCGTCTGCGAGAACAGGCCACCGTCAGCACGGGTGAATGTCACCTCGATGCCCTGAATATCCGCGTACTGCTCGGCACCAACCGGAACCTCAACGGAATCCAGCGCGGTCGGAGCAGAGTCAATCCACTCCATCGCCCCGCTATCACCGAACGGGCCGTAGACAGACACAACGGCCTGGTCCGATCCGGACGGCGCACTGATCGTTCCAAGTCCCGTGAAGGTGAACGAGTTCCAGAAGTCGGGCGAGCTGACGTTGTCGTCGCGGATCCACACCTCGACAGGCGAGAGCGTATTCCTGGGCGTCGTCCCGCTATTGGCGGACAGCGTGACCGTCACGGGGGTATCCCGCTCCGGCTCGATTAGCAGCGACGGGGACACCGACTTGCCGGGGGCAACGGTAATCTCACCGCCGGTGAGAACAACGCTGGCCGGGTCAAGAGCACCCGTTCCCTCGCCGTCTGCGAGGACGGGATCGAAGGACTGGGCGAATACGCGGTTCGTGAGGTTCGCGGTTTCTCCAGCCAGGAAGGTCTGATCACTACCGTCGTGACGGAGCGTCTCGCGAAGCTTCGTCTCGTAGGTAATCGTGAACTCGTTTGCCGACGAGATGGTGCCACCGGTTTCCGCCGGGTCGGAGCCCTGGAAGGTCACGGCAACGCCGATAACGTCCTGAAGTTCCTCCGCGGTCATGCTAGGTAGAGCATCCACGGTCGTGTCTTCAACGCTGAGCGCGTTTGTCACCTCGTCGTAGCGGAGCAGCCATGCGGGTGAAGCCGCAAGGTCGACCTCGCCCGGCCTTGACGAAGAAACCTGAAGACCGGTCAGATCAACCCTGTTGAAGGGGCTCTCATCCAGCCACTCGGTCGCATCACCCATCTCCCCCAGGTCAAACGGTGACGTGGTCGCGCCCGCAGCCGTGGCTTCAACCTGGCAGTCGGTGTTGCTACCCATGTCATCGCATTGCGGCGGATCAACAATCGACAGGTAGGAGGCCTTCGATGCAGACATGCTCGATGCCTTCACCGTCCAGTTGATCTCCTGGAACAGGCTCGGATCGGCACCGGGTGCGGGGACGTAAATCTGATCCTCACCGTTAACGATCGACACCGACTTGTCCACGCGGACGTTCGGGGAGCCGTTGATGATCTGAATTTCATCAGCATCGGTGTCCCGTACCGGATCCGTATTCTCATCGATCGGATCGGCCTCGAGTTCAACAGTGTTGAGAACTTCGCCGGTGTTGGCAGTGTTGTAGGTTCCACCCTGCTCAACCCAAATGCCCGCGCTGCGGGTCTTGTTCCTGATTTCCCAGTCGAGGGTAAAGGCACGTCCTGAGCCTTCGGAGACACCGGTCCCCGGCTCGGGCGCGTACGGGTCGGTGGCATTCGTGCGTGCGTCCGTGTTCTCGCCGAGAACAATCTGGAAGCCGACGGTCGACTCGCGTTCAGCAGCCGTTAGCTCGTAGCCAACGAATCGGCCATTCTGGATCCAGCCACCGCTTGGAGCGGCCACCTCAACCCAAGTGGAGCCATCATAGAGTCGCACCGACTCGATCGTGTCGTACTTGAGGAACCAGCCATTCGAGTACGGAGTATTCGAAGCGTTGATCGGGTCAATGCGCTTCAAGTCAAAGGAATCGTAGACGCTCTCCTCGATGTTGATCGTTGGATCCGACGGATCCGTGATCGTTGCATTCTCGTACCCTGCCGTGAGGCTCCACGACAGAGTGGTCGACCGTTCCTGACCTGACTGCGCAATGACATTCGCCTCAGTCCAGCTCTTCACAATATCAATCGGTCCAGGACCGCTGGGAGACGGGACAACCGCACCAGTATCGACATCGAAGTCCTCGTCAATTACCGGCGTTCCATTGCCAGTCTCACCGTTTCCTGAGGCAACCGCTGCGTTCTCGTACTCCGTAGCTACGTCCGGGAGGTCTTCACCGAGGCGGGTCTGTTCAAGGGCGGTGAAACCCACGTAGGGACGAGCATTGAACGTGGCGGGAAGGCCGTCATCACTCGAGAACTCAAAGCGCACACCAGTCACGTCCTCAGCGGCAACGGCCGGCGTGAGCGAAGCGAGGGCAGCATCAAGCGCGGATGCATTGAGGCTAACGAAGCGGGCCGAGGTCTCCGCGGGGAAGACACTGACCTCATGCCACGTATCCCCTACCTGAACGGAGAAGCTCAGCTCAACGTTGGCCGGAACCTCGGTTGACGGCATCGAGGAAAGCTCAAAACCATTCCAGAAGTTCGACGCCGAGTCATCCCAGACATCCTCAATAATGAGGGACTCGTTGGTGACCCAGTCGGACGACGCCACCGACTGCGCGACGAGGCTGGTAACAACGGTCTCACCCGGGTAGACGTCACGGTTCGGGCGCACGTCCTTCGTCAGGGTGACATCAATACCCGGTGCAATAACAACAACCGAATCGCGGTCAGTATCCGAATCAGACAGACCGTTCGGGGCAGTAACCTCGACGGACACACCATTATTGAGCGTGACCGAGTTCGGGGCAGCGCCTGCCGCGTCCTCGGTCGTTGCGATATCGAAGGTAGCATCCGCACTCGCACCCACCGCAATTGTTCCGGTGAAGACGATGTCGAACCCGGAAATGGCAACCCCGGGATCAGCCGGGGTCGCCCCATTCGTATAGGCGGTGGTGATCGGATCTCCACCATCAAGCGGGTGGTAGACGACAGCGGCGTCGGTCGCACCGGCAGGCCATGTCGGCGCCGCATTGAAACCATCAAAAGTGATCGTGTCGGTGAAGAAGTCCCGGTCCGAGATAACAAGCTCGGCTACTGGAACACCGGACTGGTTCACACCGGTGAGGGTCGCTGATGCGGACTGGCCGGCACCGATCCGATCCTGCTGGATGTCCTTCGCCGCAAGGGCCTCGATGGGAGCCGGGGTGATCGCGAACGGGGCATTGTCCGTCACGGTCACCGGCTCATACTCGGGCTCAATAGCCGTGGCCGAGGCAATGTTCGTGACATCCTGGCGAGCAACCGACAGGTCGCTACCATCATTGCGGTCCGTGGCCCGCTGGCCTACCGTCATATCAATCGCGGCCGAGGCGCCAGCCTCGATCTCGCCAGCAAACGTAAAGCGGAGCCCAGCAACATCGGCTGGGTCGACACCCGTGGGAAGAGCCGCAGTCACCTCAGCGTTACCCGTCACCCATGCATAGGTTCCGTCTGCCTGAAGAACGTAGGCGTCCACTTGAACGGTGTCGGCACCTGCCGGAAGTGCAACACTGTCAAGCGAAGCGAGGTCAACGATGCTGAACGGGTTGTTTGCATCCAGGGTGTCCGCGCCGTCGACCGCCGTTGCCGGGTCCTGAACAACAAGACTGCTCACCGGAATATTCGATGAGTTTGTCGCGGCAAGGGTAACCGCGGACTCAGCTCCCTCCTCGAAGTACTGCGAGGAAGGGTCCCAGTTCTTTGTGATCCCTGCATTGATCGTGCCGGGAACATTCACAGTAACGGTGGCCTCGTCAGCATCCGGCGCCGAGTTATCAGCGGAGGAAGAGACATGGTTGACGGCGGTGATGTCGGTGCCACCGGGTAGATCCTGCGGCACCTGCAGTGTCACCTAGAGGTGGAGGGTCTGTCCCGGCTCCATTCCTTCGCCGTCCTGCGTCAGATGGAGCACGTCAAGGACTAGCGAAGTATCAGCGCCAAGTTCTGCAGGCTGGTCGGTTAGAGCAGTATCGCCCTCATACCAGGTAACTTCGCGGGGAACTTCTGCCGCTGCCGGGCTGATGAAGACGTTGTCAATCGGCCACCCGGCCAGCTCCGTCGGGAAATCATCTACCAGCTCAGCATTGAGACACGTCGTTTCCTGGCATTCCAGGTAGATGCTGTAGGTAAACGAATCACCCGGCTGGAGCTCTTCCTTATCGACCGACTTTCGAACGGTCAAATATTCCGGGAACTGCTCCTGCATCGGCGAGGCGGGTTCGCCCGTGGCAGCCGCGGGGAACAGCATGACGGCAGCAACGATCATGGCCAGGGCGCTGTACGCGCGCTTGCGCATACGAGTCACACTCGCACGACTCTTAGCCAAACCCCTGCTACCTGCCGAGCTCAGCGTGGCCAGTACAGAATGACAGGCTCTCATCAGCCAGTTTGGCTGACGAGAGCGGGTGTTGTCGTCATTCAACGGATGAGGACGTTTCACGTCATTCCCCCTTTTCCAGTTGTGATTTCATCGGGTGTCTCCTTTTTTGAAGTGCTGGTAAGAACGTTGAAGCTCTGCTGTCAAAGTCGCGCGTAAGAGTGGCTATGGCAGGGCATAGCTCACCCAGTAAAGGGCTTCACAAAGCTGCTACTGGGTCCAATTTCCATTGCCTCAACGCGCGATTCCGCGTGAAATCTGAGCGCAACAGGTCAGGTCAAACGACTCCAGACCTTGAGGTAGTATCCGTCGATCGCCATTGATCGACGGATACCGGGATTGGTGTAAAGATAGGGTCGATTGCTGAGGCACCGTCGCTGAATGCGCCGGCGGCCGCGTGTCGACACTCATGAATTCCTCGCAGTTCTCATAACGGATCACCCAAGACCGTCATGGGCTCGGGCGATATGCCGATCTGATCGTCCACCGAAAGCTTGTGCGCTTCAATGAAAGTCGGAGAACCCGCGCTCCATTCATAAAGTTATGATTACTTTTTCAGCAATGTCTCCCCATTTGATGAGTCGTTCAAAAAATGATGAGAGGGCGAGTAATCATTGTCGTCGGCGCTTCGGTAGCCGGGTAAGACGGCCTTAGCCGAGTGCTATTAGCTTCGATAATGGCTTCATTACATCAATACATGTGCGCGTCTATCGCACATCATCGCACCGAGATTCCCTAGACCAAGATGGGTATCAAACCGCTTCTTATTTCATGAGAAACTAAGAAACGAGTTTTTCCATCTTGTTACGATGTGGATATGCCAGGCGATTCTCTGCATCCACTACCGGCCGTTGCGCGATTCTTTGTCACAGCACCGGAGGTCAGCGGACGAGAGATTCTTCGCCACGAACTATTTGAGATCATTACCTCGTCGGTACGTGAGTATCCGATCAGCGTCATTGAAGCACCGTCCGGTTTCGGAAAGACCACCGCCCTCAGCCTGTGGGCAAAGGAGCGCGAGGAGCCCACCGTTTGGTTAACCCTCGGCCAAGAGGGCAAGACAACAACGCAACTTTTCGCCTACCTTTTAGCGGCACTGCAGCGCACATTTCCCGAGTCTGACGATCTCAGCAAACTGGTGCTCGATGTCCAGGACGGCGCGGAGTCACTACAGCCGGTTCTCGAGTCACTCTTGGACGCGATCCCTTCCGCCGGCACAACCGCTGTCATCATCGACGAAGCACAGGCTTCCAGTCAGGACGCCCTCAACAATATTGTGGTTCCGCTGGCTCGTTACAGTGGCGGTCGTATCCGCTTCATTCTCAGCGGCACAGGTCGCCTGTCGAAGTGGATGGCAAACCCCCTTGCCAAAGGGGAGGCTATCCGGCTCGCAAACGTCGCGTTCCCATTCACGCAAAACGAAGTGAAAGAGCTTGTCGCCCTGAGTAGCGACGCAGGTGCCGATGCCGCTCTGCGCCTGTGGGAGGAGACGGGTGGATGGCCGGTGGCGGTCCGGCTACTGCTTCAAATAGGAGCCGTTGAACATCCGCCGGTCAATCTGAAAGAGCACACTCCCCCAAGCGTCCTCACCGACTACATTGAAGCGGAGATTCTGGAGAAGATCCGTCCGGAGCTTCGCGAATTTATCCTCGATGCGGTTATCGCCGACCGAGTCAATGAGAGCCTTGCCAGCGAGATGACAGGCAGCCACCTCGCTGCCTCCTACCTCGAAGAGTGCCGCACGGGCGGCCTGTTCCTCGACAGCTTCCAATACAACGGTGGCGGAACCGTGTACCGCTGGCATTCCACCTTCGCGCTTAGCTGCCGTGAGATCGCCGAGCGCACCGACCCGGCTCGGGTACAAGCCGTTCACCGTCGAGCGGCGGGATGGATGGCCGACCCATATCCGGCGGAAGCTATTTTCCATGCGCTCCAAACCGGCGACGACGACTTCGCGGTGGCAATGATCAACGAAGTGTGGATGCCGCTCGTCATGCACGGGCACACGGACCGACTGGAGGAGCGTTGCCTGCAACTGCCGAGAAGTAGGCAACACGATGCCTCAATTATGCATATCCGCTCCGTGTGCCGCCACATTGCTGGGGACACGATCACATCCGAGTTGCTCAGAACCCATGCCGATGCTGCCTTGGAACGACTGTCCGGTGACGAACTCAAGCAGTCCCCCACGACAATGATTTTTACGAATCTCCAAATCCTTTCAGGACACGCCGAACTCACGGAGACTGTGGCCGAGGCCGAAAAGATCCTCGCGAAGGCGGCCCTCTCGAAGAGCCAACACCTGCACTACATGTACGTGGTCGGCTCCACGATGATCCGCTTGCGCACCAACCCCCGTCGCGCCATCGAGCTTCTAACCGCGGCGACAATGGGTGCTCGAGAAATGGGTCTTCCGAGACTCGCGCACAGGGCGGCCGCAATGAATGCCCTCGCTCTCGCATTCGTCGGTAAATTCCATGCCGCACGCCAGATCATTGATCGCGAATCGGCAGACAACCCCAGCATGTTCGATCCAATCGACGGAAGCGTCGTCTATTGGTCGTCCATGTTCGTCGCCTATTGGCAGGGGGATATCGACCAGTTAATCAGGGACGCCCGGGTTCTCGACTCTAGCCAGCAGAAGGCAACGTGGCGTACTGGGATGGGGCGCCTCTATTTCGCGGCCACGGCAACGATCGCCCGACACGACCTCCTCGACGAAGCACTCGTCATGCTTGATAAGATACCCGACACCGTTGAGCACGGTCTCCCCTGGCCCGCCTACAAGGCAATCGCCCATGCCGGCATACTGTGGGCCCGCGGCAAGAGGCCCGCTGCCGTTCAGGCTCTTGAGCGGATCGGTTCGCACGACGGGATCACAACCGTGTTATCGATGGCGGCAGAAATGTGGCGCAGGCTTGGCTACCCCAATAGGGCCCTCAAATTGATTTCGAAGATCGACAAGAACCAGCTCACCAATTACACCGCGTCGAGCATCCAGTTCACCCAGGCTGTCATCGCATGGGACAAAGGAGACCAGACCCTTGCCCACAATCTGCTAGACAGCTGCCTCACGCTAGCCGTTCCAGAATCAATTGCGTCGCCGTTCGTCGGTCTCGATGAATCATCGCGGGCGCTCATCCTCGCCCACATCGACCGGGGTACACCCCACGAGCATTTCCTAACCGAACGGCTGGCAACGAGTCCTTCTCATGTGGTCTCAACCCTCGAACCGAATCGCGACCTCTCCCGCCGCGAAACGGAGATTCTCCAGTACCTGGCAACGCCGATGAGCGCCGAGGAGATCGCGGAGTCCCTCTTCATCTCTCCCGCCACCGTCCGATCTCACCAGAGGTCGATCTACCGCAAGCTCGGGGTGAAGAGACGGCGCGATGCCGTGCGCGTGGGGCTCCAGTAGAGCAACCGATTCGGGTCGTGTTGCTATGCGCGCGGGTGTGCCTGACCGAAAGCGCTCCGAAGCCTTTCTGGCGATACGTGAGTGTAGCGTTGGGTCGTTCCCAAGGACGAGTGCCCGAGGAACTCTTGAACTGTGCGCAGGTCCGACCCACCATCCAGCATGTGGGTGGCCGCCGAGTGGCGCAGGTCGTGCGGTGCAGTATCGGCAATACCCGCCAGGCCGCTGAGCCTGTGGAGGATTCCGCGTAGCGTCCGCGGGTCGAGCCGGCCTCCCCGGTCCCCGAGGAAGAGTGCGTCCGTTGGCTTCACGAGAAAGGACGGACGAACCTCGCGGTAGGCATCGAGTGCCTCCTGCGCTGGCGCGCCGAGGGGCACGATTCGTTCAACGCCGCCCTTACCGAATACTCGGACGGTATCGCCTTCGATATCGGTCGTGTTGAGCCCCGTCAGTTCACTCACTCGCAAGGCGGATGAGTAGAGCAGTTCGCAGGCCGCCCAGTTGCGGATCTTCGACTTGTTGCCGCGCTCGGCCACGTCCTTGGCGTAGTCGAGGAGTTTCCCGGCATCACCGACCGACAGCACGTGTGGGAGGCGTGAATCCGGGGACGGAGAAGAAAGCCGGGCACCGGCATCCTTCTCCGTCACACCCTGCTCGGCAAGCCATGCGGTGAAGGACTTAATGGCAGCGGCACGCCGCGCAAGACTCGACCTGGACGATCCCGCACGCTGCTGGGTTCCGAGCCACGACCGCAGGTCTTCCAGCTCAAGGTTCTCCAGCCCAAGATCAGCGACGGTCAGGTCATCACTCCTGGCGCCGACAAGAGCCGACAGGTATCCGAGCAGATTCCGGGCGTCCGACAGGTACCCGGAGACGGTGTGATCGGACAGTCCCCGACGCACGGAAAGCTCACGCCCGTAGGCGTCAATGAGGGAAGAAACGGCGAGCGAACTCATACCGCAACCCTAATCCACCGGTCGGCAATGGATCGTGCCAGACCAATCGATTGGAGGAAAGACAGGGATGTCGCAGTCTCGTGAGCTGACAGTCCCGCTTCTCTGGCAATACCGGTGAGTGACCCAACCACGCGGGGCGTCAGAGCATTCCAGACACGTCGGTCCCGTTCCCCCAGCCTGTCGTACACTGTCTCCGCCACGCGAGGAAGGGTATCGGGCCCGATGGTACCGAGGAGCTCCCTGACATCCTGTGCGCCGGTGACGCAGATCCCGAAGTCCCGCAGCAACTGATTCGTGCCAGCACTTGCCGCTGAGGTAATGGGTCCCGGTACCGCGGCGACATCACGGCCGATCTCCGCCGCGTGGCGAGCGGTCGATAGGGCACCCGAACGTACGCCCGCTTCCACCACGACCGTGACCTGACCGAGCGCGGCGATGAGCCGGTTGCGGGACAAGAACCGGTGCCGAGCGGGAGTAGCCCCCGGGGGCATCTCAGACACGACCGCTCCACCGGAGACGACGATCGCTTCGATGAGCTCCCTGTGGGCGGCAGGATAGACCCGATCGATGCCTCCTGCGAGCACAACAACTGTCCGACCGTGCCGGGCCAGGGTGGCCCGGTGAACGGCCGCATCAATGCCGAAGGCGCCTCCGGAAACCAGGACGTGAGTTGCTGCCAAATCCCCCGCCATCTCACTCGCCACGGACTGACCATAGGACGTTGCGGCTCGCGCCCCGACGATTGAGACCGACGGCCACGAGAGGATCGAGGCTCGCCCTCTCATCCACAGCCCGATCGGCTGCAGAGTACCCAGATCCGCCAGGCTCTTCGGCCAGTCTTCATCGTCCGGAATGAGGAACCGTAGATTCCTATCGAATCGGCCGGCAAGAACGTCTTCATCCAGGCCCTCCAGGCGCAGTTTCCACCGCGCAGCGTGCGTAGCAAGGTCACCGTCCAGACCGCCACTGCGGAGTAGCTCGAGTGCTTCTAGCGCACTGCCGTCGAGATGACCCGCGGGGTCGCCGGGTTCTACCAGGTGGCTCCAGACCGCCCGTGCGGCCCGCTCTCCTGTCATTGTCTGCATTGTCGCCCTTTCTATCCGTCCTTATCTTCGCGAGCGGGCGAATGGGCGTTCTCGTGCAGAAACTCCTTGGCGGAACAATGCGCCCGGCCCGTCCTTGTGGACGGGCCGGGGCTGATAGCAAGAGTGGCTACGACGGAGTTAGCTGACGCGGGCGGAAATGGGCTTGCAGTTAGGCCCCGGGGTCAGCGACACCAACCTCGGATACCGCTTCGCCAGGGCTACTTGTCGAGCCCGAGGTCCTTTGTGATGTCTGACTTGTTGAGCTCTTCGACGTTGACGTCCTTGAAGGTGACGATGCGGACGGAGCGGATGAAGCGGGTGGTGCGGTAAATGTCCCACACCCACGCGTCGGTGAGAGCGACGTCAAAGAACACTTCGCCGTTGTTCGCCGAGCGGATCTTCACGTCAACGTCGTTGGCAAGATAAAACCGCCGCTCGGTCTCAACGACGAAGCGGAACAGACTGAGGACGTCGCGGTACTCGCGGTACAGCGCGAGCTCCATGTCGCCTTCGAAGTTCTCCAATTCACTCATGTGTTACTCCTGGAAGCTGCCAAGCCGTACGGTGGTGGACGTGTGGCCCGAGCCGAGAAAGCGCGTCGATGTGGGCTGGCGAGGCATAGCCCTTGTTCGACTTCCAACTATAGCCGTCGGCGCCGTCGAGCCCGACCATGAGCTCGTCGCGGGCCACTTTGGCAAGGATCGATGCTGCGGCAATGACGGTGCAGGTGAGGTCGCCTTTGACGACGGTGCGGACTTTCGGGGTGTCGAAGCCGGTAAACAGATCATTGCCTGTCAGCCAGTCGGCAACGCCGTCGAGAAGGATCAGGTCGGGGACGACCGGTAGCTGGGCAAGGGCCGACATGCCAGCTTCGCGCAGGCCCGCCATGATCCCTGCCCGGTTGATCGTATCGACGCTTCCGTAGCCCACTGCTCCGGGAGCCCAGTTCGTGATTGTCTCGACGTAGGCTTCCCGCACGGCGGGGCGCAGTACTTTTGAATCTGCGAGGCCCACTGGCGCTTCGGGTGTCGAGGTGGTGATGGCGACGGCACCGACAGCGACGGGGCCCGCGAGTGCTCCCCTGCCAACTTCGTCCATGCCGACGATAATGGCGGGCCTACCGAGTTGTTCGGTCAGCTCCGCCAGGACCTGCTGTTCCAGGTCCGGTGTTGCTAATTTCATGGCTCGGGAACGTCCTGGAACACGCTCGAGTAGTCGCCGAGACCGCCGAATCTGCTGAGCGGATACATGATGAGAGCGACGCGCCCCTCGATGTTGTCGACAGGGACGAAGCCGCCACCGGGCGCTCCCATGTGTGCGCGAGAATCTTCCGAGTTCGAACGGTTATCTCCCATGACCCAGACGTGTCCATACGGGACGATGACGCGGAACTCCATACCGGACGGAATCGTTCCGGTCTTAATATAGGGCTCTTCGATCGGTTCGCCGTTGACGGTAAGCAACCCTCCGCTGCTACAGCAGGCAACTTCATCGCCGCCCACGCCGATCACTCGTTTGACGAGGTGCTGGCCCGAATCCTTCGGCAGGAGGCCGATCATTTCACCGATGGTGTAGAGCGTGTCCATGAATTCGGAACGATCGGGGTCGTCTTCGCTGTCGAGCCAGCCGCCCGGATCGACAAAGACGATGACGTCGCCCCGGTGGATTTCGTCGGCGGAGTTCGCCAGCTTATTGACAATGATTCGATCCCCGATTTCGAGGGTGTTCGTCATTGAGGAGGACGGGATGTAGAACGCCTGGAAGAAGAACGTCTTGATGAGAATCGAGATGACAAGGGCGAAAGCGATAACCGCCACCATCTCCGCCAAGTATGACTTCCAGCCGGATTTCTTTGACTGCGCTTCCTGCGCAGAGCCCTCACCTGCTGGTTTGGGGACGTAGCTGGGTGGCATTTCGTCATCGCGACCATGATCCTCAGCCATTCGTCCTCCTGCCTATCTTCACTCTGTCATCATAGGGCACATATGAAGACGGCCCGCCGGATAGTCCCGGCGGGCCGCATAACGTCTTCTAGTTAGCGTCGTTACGCTTCTCACGAATCTTGGCAGCCTTGCCGTGGCGATCACGCAGGTAGTAGAGCTTGGCGCGGCGAACGCGGCCGCGGGTGATGACTTCAACCGAGTCAACGGTCGGCGCGTGGAGGGGGAAGGTCCTCTCAACACCCACACCGAACGACATCTTGCGGACCGTGAAGGTCTGGCGCAGGCCGGTGCCCTGGCGTGCCAGGACAACACCCTGGAAGGCCTGAATACGGGAGCGGTTACCTTCGATGATGTTGACGTTCACGCGGACGGTATCGCCGGCGCGGAACTCCGGAAGGTCGGACTTAAGCGACTTGTTGTCGACAATGTCGAGGTTATGCATGGTGTTTCTTCTATTCCCGTCCGTGCGCGCAGGTCACAGTCGATGTTCAGGGCAGCGGAACTGCCGAAGATTAATGGTTTCTCGCCGATGCGCTTCCCCCTGCGGCAGGATTTGCGCACTGTGTCAGCGAGTGATCAGCGCGTTCTAGTATGTCACATCGAGAGTTCGAGCCATAACAATATCCTCGTTATTCTGCTCACCCACAAGGAAAGAGCGGCTTCCCACCGACTCGAATCCGAGCTTCGTGTAAAGCGCCTGCGCCCGGCTGTTTCCCCTGTTTGTTCCCAGCCACACGTAGGGCCTCTCCCACGACCGGGTTGCCGATGCTAATTCCTGCAGTGTCGCCGTCATCAGCAACCCGGCAAGACCCGACCCCCGCCAGGGCCGATCGAGATAGAACTTCGACATTTCCACAAGAGGACCGATACGAGGACCGTCCGCCAGCTCAGCATCGACCGGAGCACCTTCATCGGCTCCCGCCGCACCCTCCCCCTCCGGGACGAGGCACAGCGAATAGGCGATGAGGCAACCATCGTGGTCCCGTACACCAACGAGGACCCACCCTTCGGATGAAATGTAGTTCTGGAACGCCTCAACCGAAAGATTCTTGGCCATAAAGGCCTGAATATCGGCATCCGACATGCCCTTTGGGCAAGCGTCCGGGAATGTTCGTGCCGCGAGTTCGCTGTAGTCACCAGCCGCGTCCATGTTGGTTGGGATCTCCGCAACCGGCTTGAACGGGTGCATGCCGATTTCGGCCTTTTTCGGCCAGTACCAGCCGTGCTGGCCCAGTGCGGCGCGGTCCCGCCTGTCAAGGTCGGCAGCTTCGAGAGCGGCAATCATGTCGGGGCGCCGCAGTGCGGTCTTGCGGAGTGCTTCGTCCCTCCGCCACCTGGCGACCCGTCCGTGGTCGCCGGAGGTGAGGATCGCGGGAACCGATTCGCCCCGCCAGTCGAGCGGCCTCGTGTAGCTCGGGTATTCGAGAAGCCCTGCGCTGCCGTGCGATTCTTCGACGAGAGATTCGGGATTCCCAATAACTCCCGGAACGAGACGAGCAACGGCCTCGACAAGGGCGAGGGCGGCTACCTCTCCCCCGTTAAGGACGTAGTCTCCGAGGCTGAATTCGAAGACCTCGACTCCCTCCAGTTTCTCGTAGTGGGAAGCCACCCGCGCGTCGATGCCTTCGTAGCGCCCACAGGCAATAACGATCTGATCGCAGCGCTCCGCGAGGTCCACGCAGATTTCCTGCGTCAGCGGATATCCGGCAGGCGTTGGGATAGCGAGCACTCTGCGCGGGGAGTCGGTTCCCAGGTCCGCGTCGAAAGCAGTGTCGAGGGCCTTGCCCCAGATATCGGCACGCATGACCATGCCGGCACCCCGCCAACGGGGGTGTCATCAACGGTACGATGTCGGTCCTCGGTCCAGTCCCTCAGGTCGTGAACCTGAATGTCGATAGAGCCCCCTTCGGTTGCCTTACCGACAAGTGAAAGCCGCAGGGAGTTGAGATAGGAGGGGAAGACGGAGAAGATGTCGAAGCGCATGGTTACTTCGTTTCCTCAGAAGCATGATCCTGAGAATCATCGCTTTTCGAAGAACCCGAGACCGTCTCCTCGGAGATCACCATTTCCTCTTCGGAGAACAGGCCGGGAGGCGCGTCGATAATAACGCAGTTGTCCTCAATGTCGATCTCGGTAACGATTTCTTTAACAAACGGGACGCGGGTTATGAGACCGTCGGGCTCTTCCACGACGAGGAGGTCCTGGCCCGGCATGATCTCAAGTTCCTTCACCACGCCAAGCGTGTACCCGTCCGGGTCGAGGGCTTCAAGGCCGACGAGTTCGTGACGGTACCATTCGTCCTCACCGGTTTCTTCCTCTTCGTCGGTCTCCACAACGAGCTCGACACCGCGGATAGATTCGGCGGCGGTGCGGTCTTTGATCTCGTCAAAGAGAACGAAGTACGAGTCCTTGTAGGTGCGGTTCTTCGCCACCGTGAGGGGACCCGCCTCGGGCGGGTCCGTTTCCAGAATCGAACCGACTGCCAGGCGAATTTCCGGACGGTCGGTCCGGACGTCAAGCCGCACTTCACCCTTAAGGCCGTGGGGCTGACCGATAACTGCTACGCGTAACTGCACTTTCCCAGAGTACAAGAAGGTGCCGACACGATAAGAATCGTGCCGGCACCCTGAGATGTATTAGGCCTGGTCAGTCTCGACGACGTCTACGCGGACAGAGCCGCGAGCAACGAGCGCCGACATGACGGAACGCAGTGCCCGTGCTGTCCGACCGGAGCGTCCAATGACGCGTCCGAGATCGTCAGGATTGACTCGGACCTCGAGGGTCTCCCCGCGCCTGCCGCGCTTCGAGTCGACGCGAACATCATCGGGATTATCGACAATGCCGCGCACGAGGTGCTCGAGAACATCCGCCAGCATTAGGCGTCCTCGGCCGGTGCTTCTGCCTCGGCGTCAGCGCCGGCTTCTTCCGATGCCTCGGCTACTGCCTCAGCGTCAGCGGCAACCTTGGCCTCGGCCTTGGCGGCACGCTGCTTCTCGGCGTCGTTCTGAACGGCGGCGATAGCGGCCTTGCGCTCTTCAGCCTTCTCTTCCTCGGTCACGGTCTTGACCTCGAGAACGCCTTCGGCGTTGCCCTTGCCGCGGAACTTCGCCCAGTCGCCGGTGATGTGGAGCTGACGGCGGACCGCGTCGGACGGCTGAGCGCCGACCGAAAGCCAGTACTGTGCACGCTCGGAGTCGATCTCGATAAGCGAGGGCTCCTGAAGGGGATCGTACTTGCCGATCTCCTCGATGACTCGACCGTCGCGCTTCTTGCGACTGTCGACGACAACTACACGGTAAAACGGCGCATGGATCTTACCCATGCGCTTCAAACGAATCTTAACTGCCACTTGTGTGGTCACTCCTGGTTCTGAGTTATGGATCGCGGATGTCAGGTGGGGACCCGGACTCCCGGTCTCCGGAACACGGCTATTCCTGGTGAGAGGGTCCAAGTCAAGCCGGGTACGCCGTCTAATTCTGCCAGAATCAGCCGATCAACCCAAGCGGTAACGAGACATTCACTCCGTGGCATCACTCACGAGCCGGCCGCCAAGCACGACGGCATGCGGGGAGTTCAGAAGCTCGGGGTTCGACCGTGGATCATCGGCATAAACAACCACGTCGGCCACGCTTCCTTCTTCCAAGGCAGAAAGGCCAAGTCGTGCTCGCCCCTCCCAGGAGGCAGCGGCAATGGCAGTGTCCGCGGGAATGCCGGCATCGATACAAGCGATGATCTCGCTTGGTAGCGTGCCGTAGGAGAGCGTGCTTCCAGCATCGGAGCCCATGAGCAACGAAATACCAGCGTCCGCCATGGCAGCCATGTGCTCCTTGCGGTTCTCGTACATGTGTCTCATGCGCTTGCCGTACACGGGATACTTCGCGCCAGCCTGATTGGCAATATCGATGAAGGTCTCAACCTGATTGGCCGTTGGGGTTACGAGAATGCCGCGCTTTGCGACCTCGATCATCTGATCGGGTGACATGCCCGTGCCGTGCTCGATGTCGTCGACTCCTGCCTCGAGCAGATCATCGATCGTCTCCGTCGCAAAGGTGTGGACCGCAACCTTGGCACCGGCCTCGTGGGCGGCCTGCACCGCGTCCATGAGGATCTCTCGCGGCCAGAGCGGCTCCAGGTCCGAGTCTGCGCCCTTGGATCGGTCAATCCAGTCACCAACGAGCTTTACCCAGCCGTCGGCCTTGGCGGCTTCGTCAACGACAACGCCCGGGAGCTCGGCGGGTTCGATCTCGCGGGCAATCCCCCGCAGGTACCTCATCGGGCGAGCTATGTGGCGCCCGCAGTGGATGATCCTGAGAACGCCGGGTTCCGAATCGATCCACGACATGTCACCGGGGGTACCGAGGTCGCGAACATGGGTGACGCCGCTGGCCACCACATCAGCGGCCTGCTGCAGAGCAGTTTCACGGTCGACGAGAATATCCGCGCCGAGGCCGATATGGCAGTGCACGTCAAGCAACCCCGGCATGGCGAACCCACGAACTGTGGTTGCCGTCTTCGCTCCCTCGGGCTTCACGTAAGTGATCGCACCATCGACGATCCAGGCTTCGGGCGCTATTCCACCCCCGTGGATAATCGTTCCAGTCAGGTGGATCATGGCCTACTCCTTTACGCTGTCGCGATGTGTGGTCAGTTTTCCAATGCTCTGTCGACGCAGTGTCACTATCTCAGCTCTGAGGCTAAGTGGCCTGTCGGCTGGGAATCCCTACCCGCGGCCCGGGCGTTAGGACGTCCAGTCTGCCTCGGATCGACACGTTGTACGCCTTCTGCCTCCGGAGCAGACTGTCCTAGGTGCCTACGCTGGAACGACCGCAGGCACGTCCCTATCGGAGGAACTTGGCGAGCTCGTTCAGGTCCGGCGTATCGTCCCCCTGGTTGGAGACGCCGAACGCGGATCCCTTGGGCTGGTTGGCACGCTTCTGAGCCGCCTCCCGCTCCTGCTGTGCGCGCTTTGCGGGGTTACCGGAGCGGCCCTTCTTGTTGGCCGACTTCCTCTTCTTGGAGGCAGCTGGCTGACGGGCCTTCGCTCGCTTGCCCATGCCGGGCAGCGATCCCATGCCGGGGGCTCCGCCGCCCGTCTTCGACATGTGCTGCATCATCGTCTTGGCCTTCTCGAACCGGTCCATGAGGGAGTTCACCTCTTGGACGGTACTTCCGGAGCCCTTGGCGATGCGGAGACGGCGGGAGCCGTTCAGGATCTTGGGGTCGCGACGCTCCTGCGGGGTCATCGAACGAATGATGGCCTCAACGCGGTCAATCTCGCGCTCGTCGAAGTTCTCGAGCTGGTCACGGAACTGCCCCATGCCGGGCATCATGCCCAGCATTTTCTTCATGGAGCCCATCTTCCGGACCTGCTGAAGCTGGGCCAGGAAGTCGTTCAGCGTGAACGTTCCCTCCGCCATCTTCTCCGCAAGATCTTCAGCTTCCTTCTCATCGTAGGCCTTCTGGGCCTGCTCGATCAGGGTGAGAACGTCACCCATGTCGAGGATTCGGGAAGCCATGCGGTCAGCATGGAACCGCTCAAAGTCTTCAAGCTTCTCGCCGGTGGAGGCAAAGAGGACCGGAACACCGGTCACACCACGGACCGAGAGTGCCGCGCCGCCGCGAGCATCGCCATCGAGCTTGGACAGCACAACACCGGTGAAGCCAACACCGTCACGGAAGGCGATCGAGGTCTGGACTGCGTCCTGACCAATCATCGCGTCCAGAACAAACAGGGTCTCGTTCGGGTTGACAGCATCCCGAATGTTCCGGGCCTGCTCCATCATCTCCTCGTCGACACCGAGGCGACCGGCCGTGTCGACGATAACGACGTTGTAGTGGTTTTGGCGACCGTGCTCAACACCTGAGCGTGCCACCTGAACGGGGTCACCGACACCGTTGCCCGGCTCAGGAGCCCACACGTCCACGCCTGCTCGCTCGCCCACGATCTGGAGCTGGTTGACGGCGTTGGGGCGCTGCAGGTCGGAGGCTACAAGGAGGACCTTGTTGTCCTGTTCACGCAGCCACAGGCCAAGCTTTCCAGCGAGCGTGGTCTTACCGGCACCCTGGAGGCCGGCCAGCATGATGACTGTTGGCGGGCGCGAAGCAAAGTTCAGTTCACGAGTGTCGCCGCCAAGGACCTCAACGAGTTCGTCGTTGACGATCTTAATGACCTGCTGGGCCGGGTTAAGGGCCTGCGAGGACAGCGCAGAAACAGACTTCTCTCGGACGGACGCGGTGAATTGGCGGACGACCGGCAGGGCCACGTCGGCTTCAAGAAGGGCACGGCGAATCTCGCGGATCGTCCCGTCGACGTCCGCCTCGGAGAGACGGCCCTTGCCGCGCAGCTGCTTAAAAGAGCCGGTTATCCGATCAGAAAGTGATGCAAACACAGTCGTCCTATTCCTTTGACTTCGTTTAAGGGTAGCCGTTTCTCGTCCGCTACTACTACCCGGCGAGCCCGTGAACAGTGCCTCAGGGCCGCCCGAATGTTCCCAACCATCTTAGCGACTTGAGGAAACATCCACGAGATCCTGCCCTAGCAAGCGTTCCTCACAACCGGGCGAGGCAAATCAGGCCCACCTGCGCGGAGCAAGTGAACCGGCGGGGCAATGCCGGAAATAACCGAGCACGACCCCGCCGGGACCGCTGAACGCCAATAATTAGTGTGGTTTTCACCCTACGAGAAGGCGCAGCTTCCTGGACTTACGGAGCCCAGTTTTCAAACTCTTCGGCGGTTGCGTAGGAGTACTGGGTTCCCCTCTTCGTGACGGAGTTAGCAGCGTAACGGGATGCTGTCATCAGCGCATCGGGAACGCTGTCGCCCTTGACGATTCGGGTGGCGAAGCAACCGATAAACGCATCTCCAGCACCCGTGGAGTCAACCGCTTCCACCACCGTTGAGTCGATGAGGACCTCGTCGGTCTCGGTCAGCCAGAGGCTACCGCGGGAGCCGAGCGTCACGATAATGTTCTCGAGCTTGGATTCGGCGAGGATCTTCTTACCTGCCTCGGTGATCTCCTCGATGGTCTCAAGATCCTTACCGGCAAGAAGCGAGAGCTCCGTTTCGTTCGGAACGAAATATGTGCACTTGGCGACGTACTCGGGATCCAGACGAGTATCGGCAGGCGCCGGGTTGAGAAGGACGGGGACACCTCGCTCGACAGCAAGGTCGATCGCGGCATAAACGGTCTCGAGCGGGATCTCCAGCTGAAGGACGAGGAGCTTGCACTCCCCAATCGCATCCCCAGCATCCGCCACATCCTGGGGCGACAAAAGACCGTTCGCGCCCTTGACGATGATGATCGAGTTGTTTGATTCCCTATCGACAAAGATCGGGGCAACCCCCGAGCTGCCCGTGGTTTCGAGAACCCATTCGGTGTCGATCCCGTTGTCGTCGAAGTTCTTCACGGTGTTTGCCGCGAAGATGTCGTTGCCTACCCGGGTGACCATGCGGACGGTGGCCCCAAGGCGAGAGGCGGCGACAGCCTGGTTCGCGCCCTTGCCTCCGCATCCCATCTCGAACTCGGGGGCTTCGATTGTCTCCCCCTCCTTCGGCATGCGGTCAATGTAGGTAATGAGGTCAACATTGTTCGAACCGACAACTGCGATATCCATGACGGACCTTTCTGCCGCGTCGACAGCGACGCGAGGTTGAAGGGAAATATAAAAGCCAGCTGCGGGAAGCGATAAGGAAGGCTGGTAACCATCCGTGCCCGGTCGGGTCGATATCCCGCTGTCCCGATACTCGGAGTGTACGCCGCGAACACTGCTGTTTGCTCGATGGCAGGAGGGAGAACTTCCCACAGGAGGTAACGGTCACCAGCTTTGCCTCGCAACAGCGTTCGACTCGGACACCAGTCGGCAGCATTCCCTCAACGCGGGAGGCGAACTCCCGCTGGGCGATAACTGTTCCGTAAGAGAGTTGATGCCCTCCGGGGAGGGCATCAACCAAAGAGTGAATCGAACGAATTGCTTACGAGAGGAGCGCCTCGACGAAGCCTTCGGGATCGAACGGTGCAAGGTCGTCTGCTCCCTCGCCGAGTCCCACGAACTTCACGGGGACACCGAGGGTGCGCTGCACGTTGATGACGATTCCGCCCTTGGCGGTGCCGTCCAGCTTGGTGAGGACGATACCGGTGATGCCAACGACTTCGGAGAACACCTTGGCCTGGGACATGGCGTTCTGACCGGTCGTGGCGTCGATAACGAGGAGGACCTCGCGGACCGGCGCCTGCTTCTCCATGACGCGCTTGATCTTGCCAAGCTCGTCCATGAGGCCGGCCTTGTTTTGGAGGCGGCCCGCCGTGTCAACAACAACCACGTCAACTTCTTGGCGGCGGCCCTCGGCAACAGCTTCAAAAGCGACGGAAGCCGGATCGGCTCCCTCCACGTCGGAGCGAACAACGTCGACACCAACGCGCTCGCCCCAGGTGGCTAGCTGATCGGCCGCGGCGGCGCGGAACGTGTCTGCCGCACCGAGGACAACTGTCTTGTCTTCTGCAACGAGAACGCGGGCAAGCTTGCCAATAGTGGTGGTCTTACCGGTGCCGTTAACTCCGACAACGAGAACGGTGGCGGGGTGGTGCGCACCGTCGTCACCCACACCGGGGACGGTGTCGAGTGTGCGGTCCATATCCGGATTCACGAGGGCGAGGAGCTGTTCACGGAGGATCTCGCGGACAACCTCGGGATCGGTGGTGCCGCGCACCTTGGTCTCGGTCCGGAGGTTCTCCATGAGCTCGTCGCTGGCCTCGAGGCCAACGTCGGCAGCCAGGAGGGTTTCCTCGATCTCGTCCCAGTCGTCCTCGGAAAGGTCACCACGGGAAAGAATGGAAAGAAGGGCCTTGCCCATGCTGCCCGAGCGAGCAAGACGGGCACGGAGCCGCTGGAGGCGGGAAGGAACGGATTCGGGGCGTTCGAGTGTGGGAACGGACGGAGCCTCATCAACCGATACGTCATCCTCGATGACATCGGGATCGAGCGTTCCGACCGCGGCGTCGGCCTCGTCCTGGGCCCTCGCCTCCTCATCGGTAATAACGGGGGTGGTGGATTCGTCCAGACGGAACCGGTCAGACTTGCGCTTCTTCGACCCAGCATAGAGGCCGATGATCGCGGCAAGGACGACCACAACAGCGATAACAATATAGAGCGTTTCTGGCATGCTCCCAGTTTCCCCTATCTTCTAGCGCGAGTACACCTTGCAAGGGCAATCTTCACAGTCCAGCCCTGCTCTTTTCCCTCGTCAACGGCATAAAAAGGACATCGCGGAGGCACGAATCCGTCCTGCTGACATACCGTCTGAGCCATCCGCATGGGCTCTCATTGAACGCTGGAGAAGCTCCAGCCGAGGTAGTTCTGCGATTCGTTCCGTCGACGTTCGGCCGGTCCCCGGCGCCATATCACGCTAGTGTATTGCTACCGCAATAGAAGGAGGACGGTGTGAAAGCACTGGTGAAACCACACCGGGGACCAGGGTTGGAACTCCACGATGTCGCAGAGCCATACGCAGGCCCGGGCGAGGTCAAAATCAAGGTCATGTACGCAGGGCTCTGCGGAACAGATCTGCACATTCTTTCGTGGGATGACTTTGCGCAGAAGCATGTCTCCCCCGGACAAACCATCGGCCACGAGTTCTTTGGAGAGATCGTTGAGATTGGCGACGGCGTGGCGCAGGGCGACCGCAAGGACGAACTGCAGGTCGGCAACCGCGTCTCCGTTGAGGGACACGTCGTGTGCGGCAGGTGCCGCAACTGCCGGGCAGGCCGCCACCACATGTGCATCCGCACCTCCTCAATCGGGGTGGATCGCAACGGTGCCTTTGCCACGTACGTGACGGTCCCTGCCGACAACGTGTGGGTCCAGCCCGCCGAGATCGATCCGGAGCTCGGAGCGATCTTCGATCCCTTCGGCAATGCCGTACACACGGCATTCCAGTATCCGCTCACCGGCGAGGACGTTGTCATCACCGGCGCCGGCCCTATCGGGATCATGTCGGCCCTGATCGCGCGGCACTCCGGTGCCCGCCACGTTGTTCTGACGGATATTTCCGACGAACGCCTCGATCTTGCCAAGAAGGCCTTCGATGGTTACGGCGAGGTTTGCCTCGTCAACACAGCGAGGCAGTCCCTCGAAGTGGTCCAGGAGCGACTTGGCATGAAGGAGGGCTTCGACGTCGCGTTCGAGATGTCGGGGAATCCGCGTGCCATGGCTTCGATCATCGACAACGTGACGCACGGCGGTCAGATCGCCATGCTCGGCCTACCTTCCGCTCCCTATGCGATCGATTGGAATCGCGTCATTTCCCGCATGATCACGATCAAGGGCGTATACGGCCGGGAAATGTATGACACCTGGTACACGGCCACCACCATCCTCCTGTCCTCGAAGCCGCTACGGGAGGCCCTCCGCACTCTTATTACCCACCGCTTCCATGCCGATGACTGGGAGAAGGCCTTCGAGGCTGCTTCTTCCGGTACCGCCGGCAAGGTCCTCATCGATTGGAGAAACTCATGATGACGTTCACCGACCAGCTCGCCACCGAGCTGGCAGACATCGAATCCGCAGGCCTCACCAAACGGGAGCGGCTCCTCACCTCCGCGCAGGGCCCCCACATCACAACCTCTCAGGGACCTGCCCTGAACTTCTGCGCAAACAACTACCTGGGACTTGCCAACCACCCAGAGATCATTCAGGCCGCTCACGATGGCCTTGATCATGCTGGCTTCGGTGCAGCCTCTGTGCGCTTTATCTGCGGCACCCACGAAGAGCACCGCAACCTCGAGAAGGAAATTGCGGAATATGTGGGAACCGAGGACGCAATTCTCTTCCCCTCCTGCTTCGACGCCAATGGGGCCCTCTTCGAGGTCCTCCTGACCGCCGATGACGCAGTCATCTCCGACTCTCTCAATCATGCCTCGATCATCGATGGTGTTCGACTCTCCAAGGCGAAGCGGTTCCGTTACGCCAACCGGGACATGGCTCAGCTCGAAGAGGCACTCAAGGATGCTCAGGGTTCCCGGCGCATCCTCATCATCACCGATGGCGTGTTCTCCATGGACGGCTACTTCGCTCCGCTCGAAGAGATCTGCGATCTCGCCGAAAAGTACGGAGCAGCCGTGGCGGTCGACGACTCGCATGCCACCGGCTTTATCGGACCAAAGGGCGCAGGAACTCACGCGCGAGCCGGTGTTGCGGACCGTGTCGATATCCTCACCGGTACCCTCGGCAAGGCCCTGGGTGGTGCTTCCGGCGGTTACGTCGCGGGCCCTCAGGAAGTCATCGACCTGCTCAAGCAACGCGGCCGCCCCTACCTGTTCTCCAACGCCGTTGCTCCGTCCCTCGTGGCCGGAGCCCGCGTCGCTCTACGCCTCGCGAAGGAAGGTGATGATCTGCGGGAGCAGCTCACAAAGAACGCGGATCATTTCCGATCTCGCATGGCCCACGACGGCTTCGACCTCCTGCCTGGCTCGCACCCGATCATTGCCGTCATGTTCCCCGGAGAAGACGGGGCGCTGCTTGCCTCGAAGATCGCCGACGACATGCTGAAGCTCGGGGTCTACGTCACCGCCTTCTCATTCCCGGTCGTTCCCCGAGGGGAAGCAAGGATCCGCGTTCAGCTATCCGCGGCCCACACCGAGGCAGACATCGATGCGTGCGTCGACGCCTTCGTCGCATCCCGGGACCGAATCCAGGCAGAAGACAGCAAGTAACCCATCAACGACAACCACCTAACCGAGGCAACAATTCACCGTTCCTGCAAAATGTCCACAACGCGGTTTCCCAGGACTTAGGGTTCGAGCAGGGTCGGTCATGTCTGCGGGGCATGGCAAGATTCTTCTTGCGGTGCCCCGCTCGCTCTTGATCGGAAAGTCGATCGTGCCCTGGCATAGCCCGTTGCCTTCCGCTTGCGGTTATTGAGGGGTTCGACTCTTGAGAAGTTGAGGAGGTGCTCCGCCATGGAGGCGGTTATTGTGCGCGGGCTCGGTGGGTGCGTTCTGCGTCAGCTCGAAGTCCAGGCAAGGAAGCACGGGTACTCCGTGGAAGCGGAGGTTCGCGACATTCTCACGACAGCCGTGCACCGAAACTTCGGGATGGCACTACTTCTGGCTACCGCAGGAGCCGGTGGAATTGATGGCCTGCCGATTCCGGTGCGCGATAGTCTTGCATGCTGTGCCCACTTTGACCAGCCAGCCCCCGCACAACCAACGTCGTAGAGAGCTATCGATCGGGTTGCTCAGGTCAGCGTAATGATTTTGTCCGCATGTGCTTGTGATGAAGCGATAAGTTCGGCGTTGGCCTGGTCGGGGCCGAGGGTCCACGCTTCAGCTTTCTCTCGTGTCTTCCCGGATTCCACGTGCCGTTCGATTAGGCGCGCGATGCGGGTCGGGCCATCGAGGTCCACGTACCAGGACTCGTCGAGAAGGTTTTTGACTCCGGACCAGGGCTCCTCATCAAGGAGCAGATAGTTGCCTTCGGTGATGACGAGGTTAACGGAGGCTGGTATCCGAACTGCTCCGGATATCGAGTAACCAATGCCTCTCTGATAGGCGGGCGCGTAGATATCCCGTTGCTCGGTGCGGAGTCGGTTAAGAAGTGCAATGTAGCCGTATGCATCGAACGTGTCGGGGGCACCTTTACGGTCGCGCCGCCCGAGTCGCTCCAGCTCTTCGTTCGTGTAGTGGAAACCATCCATGCCGACAACTGCGCACCTGTCACCGAGCGCTTCTTTCACCGCTGCTGCAAGAGTTGATTTCCCGGCACCGGGTGCTCCCGCAATGCCAAGAATTGTTCGGGTTCGGAACCCACGGGCGCGATCAAGTAGCTCCGGTGGAAGCCGGAAGCGCGTCATGAGCGGCCGGGGTTCTTTTCAGTGCCGGAAGAGAAGAACTCTCCGAGGGAAACATCATCAATATCATCCGCGTAATTCCCAAGCTCGCGGTTTCTGAGCGCACTGTAGGAACCCTGCACGAGGCCGCGGGTCTCGTCCCACGTCTGAGCAGCATCGGGATCTCGTCGCACGAGCATGGCGACAGCGACGAGTACAGCAACAAGGCCAAGGATGGCAAGAATCATTCCGAACGACACGCCTCTATTATGTCCTCGCTGGTCATGGCTTTGCACGTTGAGACACGGCCACGTGATCAAACTGTAACGTCCTAACTCACTGGACAACGCCGTGCTATGTCAACACTATCGATACCCGTTCCAAATAGGACAGGAACGGGCTACGTTACTTGGCCTGGCATACCGGCGCGGTTGCGGATGCGGTTGCAACTCTTCGGTTCGGTCCCACTCGCCCGGCCAACCCGCACAGTCTTTCGTTGGCTATGAATCGTTGCCTCCCGCTAGTCAATCAGCCCATGCACTCCCGCTATTCGGTCGGCCGGATGTCCTTGAGGCGCTGGGAGATGACGGTGGAGACGCCCTGATCTCGCATGGCGACGCCGTAGATCGTATCCGCGATCTCCATCGTCCTCTTCTGGTGGGTGATGACGATGAGCTGGGAGGAGTTCTGTAGTTCCTTGAACATCGTCAGCATTCGTCCGAGGTTCACGTCATCCAGTGCGGCCTCGACTTCGTCGAGGACGTAGAAGGGCGAGGGACGCGCCTTGAAGATCGCGACAAGGAACGCGAGCGCCGTCAGGGACCGTTCACCACCGGACAGCAACGAGAGCCGCTTGACTCGCTTGCCGGGTGGCCGGGCCTCAATCTCGATACCTGCCGTTAGCGGATCATCTCCCGTGAGAACGAGCTTGCCGTCGCCACCCGGAAAGAGTGTCGAGAAGACGTGAACGAACGCGTCTTGCACATCCCGGTACGCGTCGCTCAGAACGGCCTGGACCTTCTCGTCGATGTCATTGACGATCTGAACGAGATCGGCCTTTGATTTGCGCAGATCATCGAGCTGATTCGACAGGTAGGTGTGGCGCTCCTCGAGGGCTGCGTGCTCTTCGAGGGCAAGCGGGTTAATTTTGCCAAGGCGGGCCAGCTTCCGCTGGGCCTGCTCGTAACGTTTCTGCTGTTCCTCGCGAACGTAAGGCGTGGGACCGTCTTCACCGGGAACATCGACGAGAGGACCGAATTCGCCCACGAGGTCTCCCCCGTCCATGGCCAGTTCGGCGCGTGCCTTCTCCTCGAGCTGTTCCAGAATGATGCGTTGCTCGGCGCGGGCAATATCCCGCCGGTTGGCAGCATCGTCAACCTCGGTCAGGCTCTCCTGGACTTCATCGAGTCGTTTACGGGCCTGAGCCAGAGCAATGTCTCGATCGGCGCGACCGGACTCAGCTTCCCTGCGTAGCCGTGCCGCAGTATCCCGCGCAATTTCAACCTTCTCAAGGGTTGATCCGGCGAGTTCCGCAACCTGCTGGGCAATCTTCGCATGGTGCGCTCGGCGGGCAAGCCTGCGCTGCTCCTCGATAAGCCGTGCTTCTTCCGCACGAGCGTGACGCTCTAAAGCATCGGCCTTGCCAGCAATAACCGTGGCGCGCTCCTGCGCTACTCGCAGGGCAAGCCTCGCCTCCGTCTCTTCGGAACGAGTAGCCACGGTCTTCTCATGCAGAGATTCTTTGCTGGCCTGCGCCGCAGAAAGCCTGCCCTCGAGATCTTCGGGCGCCACGTCGCGGGCCTCCCGGTCCGATTCGAGGCGTGCCAGTTCATCCTTGCGCTCGGCCAGCTCAGTGGCGATCTTCTCCAGTCGCGCCGTGTTTCTTTCAACCTCGCCGCGTGCGGCAGTCAGAGACTGTCGGAGCACACCAAGCTCTGCCGTGGCGGCGGCAAGCTGAGCGTCACGAGTGTGGAGTTCGGAGGCCGCTTCCGCGTATCTACCTTCGATCTCATCGAGGTGTTCCTGAGCTTTCTCAACGTCCTCGCCAGCCGCAACAAGGTCCGTTGCTGCCCGATCGGACTCGGATTGAGCGGCACGTGCGGCGGCCTGTCTCGCAAGGATCGAGGCTTCCGAAACGGAGCCGCCGCGGGCGGAGTGCGGTCCTATCGAATCACCATCGCGGGTGACAACGCGCGGGGCGCCTGCTTCCACGAGCCTGCGTGCCAACGTCAGATCGGCGGCAAGAATCGTTCCTGCCAAAGCGGCTTCGAGGCCGTCCCACCCGCGCATGGCATCGGTTGCCAAAATCGCATCCTCCGCCGACTCACCAACGCTCTTCAGTGCAACGCGCGCACGCTCCTGCTTGGCAACGTCAGCCTCCGGCTGTTCGCCTTCAACAACGAGAACAACGCGGCCGCCGTCGCCTTCGCGAACGTAGCGGATCGCGGCAACGGCAGAGTCAACGCTTTCGGCAGTGAGTGCACCAGCAACACCCCCGAGAGCGGTTTCCGATGCGGCTTCCCAGCCGTCCTCAACTTCTAGCAGAACGCGCAACCAGCCGGTTACACCGACAACGTTCTCCAGGACATCGGCAGAGCCGTCCTCCGGTTCGAGGGACAGGGCAAGGGTTTCCGCGCGGGTCTGGGAAACGTCCCTGCGTCCCCGAGCATCCGACTGCCTGTTGCGCGCTTCGTTGAGAGCGGCCTTTGCTTCAGCGAGTTTCTCCGCGAGCGCTTCGTGTTGCTTCGACAGCTCGTCGCCGCCACCGTCGTGTGCAACGATCGATTCTTCTGCCGTGGCGACCTTTGCCCGAGCATCCTCGTGGCGATCCTGGGCGGAGGTGCGGGACGCTTCGACGCGTTCCCGTTCTTCCTCTAGCGACTGGACCCGGCTCGTCGCCGTAACAATGCGCCCCGATAGTCGTGCCGCATCTTCTCTTCGGTCGGCAATAGCGCTCGTTAGGGATGAGATTTCGCGGTCGAGTTCCTTCTCGCTGGCTTCCGCCTTCTCACGTGCCTCGATCGAGCTATTGAGCAAGCGCTCTGCTTCGTCGCGACGGTGTTGGAGTTCGGTTTCTTCGGCGCGCACGGTCGCCGCCCGGGAACGGAGCTCTTCGGGTGATTCCCTGCGCTGGGTTTCCTGGTGGGTGGACAGTGAGCGTGCGCGCTCACCGGCGAGGGTCACCAGCGAGCTGAAGCGCTCTGCCTGGGTTGAGAGACGCTGCCAGGATTCCGTGAGATCGGCGATCACGGGGTTGGCGCGGGATCGCTCCTCTTCGAGGAGTCCCACTTCTTCACGGACCGCATTGCGCTTGCCAACGAGCTCATCCCGACGCGCTTTGAGCCGTGTCTCGTCTTCCTCGGCGGCGCTGAGGCGCGCCTGCACCTGAGCAATATCGTCGGCGAGGAGGCGTGCCTGAGCGTCGCGCAGATCGGCTTGGATCACCTGTGCGCTACGCGCGGCTTTCGCCTGCCTGGCGAGGGGGCCGAGTTGCCTGCGGAGCTCGGCAGTGAGGTCGGAGAGTCGGTGGAGGTTTGCCTCCATTGACTCCATCTTCCTAATGGCTTTCTCTTTGCGCCTGCGGTGTTTGAGAACACCGGCAGCCTCTTCGACAAAGGAGCGCCGTTCCTCGGGTGTTGCTTGCAGGACCGAGTCAAGCCTGCCCTGGCCCACAATGACGTGCATCTCCCGTCCCATGCCGGTGTCGGAGAGCAGTTCCTGGATATCGAGAAGACGAACCGGGGATCCGTTGATCGCATACTCGGAGCCACCCGAACGGAACAGGGTGCGGGAGATTGTGACTTCCGTATAGGAGATCGGCAACGCACCATCCGAGTTGTCGATCGTGAGCGACACTTCGGCACGACCAAGCGCCGGTCGGTCAGCGGTTCCCGCAAAGATCACGTCGGCCATGGAGCCACCGCGCAAGGTTTTCGCTCCCTGCTCTCCCATAACCCACGACAGAGCATCAACAACGTTTGACTTACCTGAGCCGTTAGGGCCAACCACGCAGTTGATTCCCGGTTCGAAGGTCAGCGTTGTCGCGGTCGCAAAGGACTTGAAACCGCGGAGCGTCAGCTGTTTGAGATGCACTGAATCAGTTTAGGACACGAAACAGCGATGATTGTGCAGGTAGAGCAGTGTCATCGGACAGGAAGAGGCCCAACGAGGGAGTCAGGCTGGAACAGTCTGGACCAAGCCGGACCAGATCGGCCTTGAGGATCCTTCCTGACCATGCGGAAATAACGCACTAAAGAGGTAGAGGGCCGAGCTTCCTCGACCCTCCACCTCTTCGTGTCTCTTGGTTATGGCTATGGTTATTAGCCCGCCGGTTTCGTGAAGTTCTCGATTACTTGTCGAGTCCTTCGGCGATTGCTTCAGCAATCCGGTCAACGCCGGCCCAGCACTTGGGGTCCTGGGTGGAAACGGTGACGGTCTCGCCCTTCTTAATCCCGAGAGCCATGATCGACATGATCGAATCTGCTTCCGCATCGTTGATCAGGATCTCACCGTCGTACTCGCCGGCAAGAGCCGCGATCTGTGCGGCGGGCCGAGCATGAAGCCCTGCCTCGTCAGCAACAACGGCGTCCCGCTTGAAGACGCCTTCGGCGTCCTCGCTACCGGAGTCCGACATCGGGGTCGTGTCGAGCTTTTCCGCGTAGAGGATAGCTGCGGAGGTTGCGGCTCCCGCAACATCCCACAGCTCGGAGCCCTGCTGGGCTGCCACCGCTGCGGCGATCGTTCCTTCAACGAACGGTGCGTCCTCGAAGACGATTTCGCGGTCCTCGAGGGCCTCAAGGACGGCTTCCACCGTCATCGTCGCCGATCCCAGGTCGGTCAGGGCAAGGACCGCGAGGCCCTTCTTCCTCAGACCGGTGATCGCGGCCTCGATCTTCTCGTACGACGTTCCGATGCTTCCATCATCCAGGCCTCCGGCCGGGACAATTTCCACATCCTCTGCCATTTGGCTCGCTAATTCAGCAAGCCCCTTGGCGAGGGAGTCGGAATGAGAGACGAGGACGAGACCGACGCCGATGCTCACTTCTCTGCCGCCTTAGCAGCCTCTTCCAGCAGGTAGGCGCTCGAGGTGGCTCCCGGGTCGCGGTGACCGATGGAACGCTCACCCAGGTAGGAGGCACGTCCCTTCGTGGCCTTCAGGGGTCCCGTTGCGACGGCACCGGCCTGAGCAGCATCCGCTGCGGCACGGAGAACAGCCTCGGGGGCGAGTCCGTCCTTGGCGGCCTTCTCGGCTGCGCGTACGGCGGGGGCCCAAGCGTCAACCATGGTCTTCTCCCCCTCGTCCGCCTTTCCGCGAGCCTGGATGCCGGCGAGGCCAGCTTCCAGCATCGCAACAACGTCGCGGGGTCCAAGGTTATCGGCGGTTACTTCCTTCGATGCTCGAAGGAAGGCCGTTCCCAAAAGCGGACCGGAGGCGCCGCCCACGGTCGACATGAGTGTCGTGGCAACTAGCTTGAGAACGTCTCCGGAGTTCGACACATCGGCACTGGACAGCTTCGACTTAACGGCCGTGAAGCCGCGGTCGAGGTTTTCACCGTGGTCGCCGTCTCCGATGGCACGGTCAAGCTCGATCAGCTCTTCTCTGTGCTCGGACACGGTCTTGACGCATCCCTCGATCCAGGCGATTGCCCAATCCTTACCAAGTGTCATGCTTACATTCCCTTTCGGTAGGCCACCGTGTTAACGGGGGCTTCAAACAGTTCGATCATCTCATCGTCTGCCTTGAGCAGCGTGACCGATGCTCCCTGCATCTCCAAGCTGGTGATGTAGGAGCCAACGAGGCTACCAGCCACCTCAACGTTCAGTTCACCCAGGCGCTTCGCAACGCGGGCATACATGATGTAGAGCTCGGACAGTGGGGTTCCGCCCATGCCGTTGACGAGGACGATAACCTTCTCGCCACCGGCCAAGGACAGATCCTTGACGACCGGGTCGAGAAGCTGGTCGGTGATCTCATCGGCGGTTGCCATGGGGATCCGGTGCCGTCCCGGCTCACCGTGGATGCCGATGCCGATCTCTACTTCGTCGTCATCCAGGTCAAAGGAAGGCTTGCCCGCGTGCGGAACCGTGCAGGCCGTGAGTGCCACGCCCATGGAACGCACGTTGTCGATGACGCGCTGAGCAACGGCCGTGACGCCCTCGAGGTCGTCACCGCGCTCGGCGGCAGCGCCTGCGATCTTCTCAACAAGCATGGTGCCAGCAACGCCACGGCGTCCGGCGGTGTACAGGGAGTCCTCGACAGCTACGTCGTCGTTGACGACAACGGAAGCCACCTTGATGTCTTCAGCCTCTGCAAGCTCTGCCGCGGTCTCGAAGTTGAGAACGTCGCCCGTGTAGTTCTTGACGATGTGGAGGACGCCAGCCCCGCGGTCAACGGCCTGTGTTGCAGCCAGGATCGGATCCGGGGTGGGCGAGGTAAAGACGGCGCCGGGAACGGCAGCGTCAAGCATGCCGTGACCGACAAAGCCAGCGTGGAGCGGCTCGTGGCCCGAGCCGCCACCGGAGACAAGAGCGACCTTGCCGGACTCCTTCTCCTGTGCGCGGGCAACAAACATGGGGTCCTCTTGGACCGTGACGTGCTCGGCGTGTGCAAGGGCAAAGCCGCGGACTGATTCGATGACGACATTATGTGGATCATTGATGAGCTTTTTCACTGGGACTCCTTTGGCCAGATCATGGTGTTCCACCCCACACTATACGCCCCGGAGGCGGTCAGAGCGACTGAACCAGAGACGGCCTTCACCGAGCGCGAACCAGCGTGTGACAACTTCTTGAGAGTTTTGGGTGAATCCGCATGTCCGGGCCCTCAACCGGCACAAGTCACCTCTCGCTCCCCGACACGTCAAGGCGAGCGGCCCGGGTAACTAGTCCAGGCACGTTGCATGCAGCCCATAGGGCGGTGCGAGAAAGAGGAGGCGAAATAGAGAGAGTGAGAGAGGGACTGAAGTAGTGGGGGAGCGCGAGGGAGAGGATTGGCCGTAGGAACGGGGGCTTCCGAATATTCGGAAGCCCCCACAGCAGGGACGGAGGAATGGAGGATGCGGGTTCACACGGGGAGGTCAGGTCCGTACTTAGCTGAACCGGCCCGTTCTCCTTAGTTGAACCAGAGACCGATCTCGCGTGCGGCCGACTCGGGCGAGTCTGAGGAGTGGACGATGTTTTCGATCTGACCGGTGCCCCAGTCGCGGCCCAGGTCGCCACGGATGGTGCCCGGTGCGGCGAGCGTCGGTTCGGTAGAGCCGGACAGGGAGCGAATACCTTCGATGACGCGGGCGCCTTCGACGATAACGGCGACGATCGGGCCGGACGTCATGTAGGTCACGAGGTCGGGGAAGAAGGGCTTCTCCCGATGCTCGGCGTAGTGCTCGCTGAGGAGCTCCTCGGTGGCCATGACCATTTTCAGATCGGTCATGACGTAGCCCTTACGCTCAACGCGGGCCAGCACCTCGCCGGTGAGCTGACGTTTGACACCGTCTGGCTTGATAAGAAGAAGAGTCTGTTCCATGCGTGAATTCTATCTCTCGACTGAAGAAAGCCCGTGACCTAAGCCCCAGGGGCGTTAGGAATTCGAGCCATTTTCCGCTTCGGTTTGTGTTCCTTCGTGGGCGTTCGCTTCCTGCTCTGCTTCCCACTGTGCTTGTTCGACACGGCGGACCTCGCGTTCGCGGTCGAGCTTGGAACCCCAGTAGATCGAGGCAACCCACAGTGCCAGGAAGGTTATCCCCACTACGAGCGAGACCGGCATCCAGATCCCCATCGCGAGAACGACGGCCTGGGCGATAGAGCCGAGCACGAGGCCGACGTTCGGGGATTTCCTGATAGCGATGGCTGCGATCAGGCAGAAGGCCATGCCGACGCCGGTCACGGTCCAGATGACACCGGGGCTGGCGAGGCGCAGGCCAATGGCAGCGACGCCGCCAAACAGTACGACGAAGATCTCAAGAATCAGCATCGTGAGCGTGAACTGAGCGAGGGCCGACCCTTTGGGGATCGGTGCCGTCAGCGGATTACGTGCCATTAAATGCTCCTGGCCGCCTTTCCAAACAGCTCTCTGACCCGGGAAGCCAGCTCAATGGAGCCGATGGTGAGGACCGCAGGTGCTGTCATCTCTTCCTTGTTGAGCGATTCGGCAAGCGATGCTGCCATGTCGACCGCTTCCAGCAGGTCGTATTCCTCGCGCACCCGTTCTTCCCCGAAGACATCTTCGGCGATTTCGCGAGCATCCTCGATGGGAAGCGCACGCGGGTTCGACAGGTTGGTGACAACGATGGCGTCAAGCACGGGTTCCAGGACTCCGAGCATCTGCTCGACCTCCTTGTCCGCCATAGCAGCAAACACGCCAACGATCGGGCCGTGGAACGTTTCCTTCATGGCGCCGGCTGCGGCTTCCACGCCTGATGGGTTGTGCCCACCGTCCACGACGACCGTCGGGGAGTTACGGACAACCTCGAGCCGGCCCGGCGAGGAGGCCGCCATGAGGGCGTGCTCGAGGACGGTGCCGTCGAGGGCCCCTCCCCCGAAGAACGCCTCAACCGCGGCGATTGCAAGAAGGCCGTTGCGGGCCTGGTGGCGGCCCAGCAGGTTGAAGGGGATCTCCTGGTAGGTGGCCGCCGGGGTTTGAATGGAGATCATCTGACCACCGACACCCGGGGTGCGGTCCAGCAGGAGCAGGTCCTTCGCTTCGATTTCCAGGTGTGCGCGATGGGAAGTGACGGCTTCCGCAAGGATCGGTAGCACGTCGGGGTGCTGGATTGCGGAGATAACGGTGGCACCGTCCTTGATGATTCCAACCTTTTCCCGTGCCGCCTCTTCGCGCGTGGGGCCAAGGAACTTCGAGTGGTCGACATCAATTGTCGTCAGTACTGCGACATCGGCATCGATCACGTTCGTCGCATCCCACCTGCCTCCCATGCCGACCTCAACAACGGCCACGTCAACCGGTGCGTCGGCGAAGGCGGCGTAGGCAAGAACCGTGTACACCTCGAAGGTGGACATGGGAGGGCCGCCTGCGGCGGCCGAGGCCCGGTCAACGAGGGTGATGGCGGGCCGGATTTGGTCCCACGCATCGACCCAGTCCTGGCGAGACAAGATCTCCCCATCGATCGTCACTCGTTCCCTCATGGTGTGCATGTGGGGCGACGTGTAGCGGCCCACCCGCAGGCCCTTCTCCGCGAGCAGGGCTGCGATCATCCGGGATGTCGAGGTTTTGCCGTTCGTTCCGGTGATGTGGATCGACCGGTAGGAGTTTTGGGGGTTACCGAGAATGTCGAGGCAGTCGACGACCCGCTGGGTCGAGGGCTGCACGTCGTGTTCGGGGGCACGGGCAAGAAGCTCGACGGCAATTTCCGCCATCCGCTCCTCCATGCCACTCTCCTGCGCAAGCTCGAGCGTCGGGTCGGGCTCGGCAATGACTTCGGCAATAATGTCGGAGTCGCCGAGGAGGCCCGAGGCCGCGATCTGCTGGACCGCTTCCTCGTATTCCTTCTGGGCCTGCTTTTCGGCTTCGATCGCCTTACTGTCGGTCAGTCCCAGGTCCTCGCGGTCCTCAGGATTGGGTGTTGTCACGCAATCTTCTCCGTAGTAATTGACAGCTCACCCTCGGTGAGATCGACCTCGAGGGCAAGCGTCTCGGCCTTGATCAGCTCGAGATTTGCCTCGACGGCAGCGATGTCCGCGGCCGGGACAATGAGGGTGAGTGTGATGCGGTCGGCGACATGGAGGTCGCTGGCCTTGCGGGTGTCCTGGATCTGACGGATTAGGTCGCGAGCATAGCCTTCGGCCAGCAGTTCCTCATCGAGTTCGGTGTCGAGAACAACGAACGATCCGGAGTCAAGCACGGTTGCCACGTCGCCATCCTTCGCGTTGACCACCGTCGTCAGGGTGAACTGGCCGGGCTCCAAGGTCACGGGCTCGTCCAATTCCATGACGACGTTCTCGCCGTCCTTGTGCCAAGCACCGGACTTCGCTGCCTTGAACAGTGCCGAGGTGAGCTTACGGAGATCACCGGGGAGCTCACGCGGCTGCACGGCAAGGGTTTCGTTCACTTCAAGGCCGGATTCGGCCGCATTCGTGAAGGTCACGTTCTTGACGTTGACCTCGTGGGCGATCAAATCGGCGAACGGCGACAGGTCCAGGTTGGTGACGCATTCGAGGCCTCGCAGCGGCTGGCGCACGCGAAGCTTCTCGGCCTTGCGGAGCGAGTGGGCGGCGGAGACCACGGCCCGGACTTCGTTCATGACCTCGACGAGTTCGTCGTTGTCCCAGGCCGCGGGCGGGGTCGGCCAGTCGGTCAGGTGCACGGAGCGGCCTCCGGTGAGTCCGCGCCAGACTTCTTCCGCAACGAGCGGTGCGAGAGGGGCAATGACCTTGGAAAGGGTTTCGAGGGCCGTGTAGAGGCTGTCGAAAGCACCTTCCTCTTCGTTCCAGAAACGGTCGCGGGAGGTGCGGACGTACCAGTTGGTCAGCAGGTCAAGGAACTGGCGGACCCGCTCGGTAGCGTTCGCGATCTCGTAGGATTCGAGGTCGGCACGGACGCCTTCGGCAAGCTTCTTAGTGGAGGCCAGCAGGTAGCGGTCCATGACATCTAGGTTCGTGGGGTCTTCGACGAGCTTCGCTTCGTAGCCCGCGCCCTTATTGCAGGTGCCGGCGTAGAGGGAGAAGAAGTAGTACGTGTTCCACAGGGGCAGGAGCACCTGACGGACCGTGTCGCGCAGGCCCTGCTCGGTGACGATGAGGTTGCCGCCACGGACGATTGGGGAGGCCATGAGGTACCAGCGCATCGCGTCCGCGCCGACCTCGTCGAACATTTCGTAGACGTCCGGGTAGTTGCGGAGCGACTTACTCATCTTCTGACCGTCGTTACCGAGGACAATGCCGTGGGAAACCGAGGTGCGGAAGGACGGCTTGTCGAACAGTGCGGTGGCGAGCACGTGAAGGGTGTAGAACCAGCCGCGGGTCTGACCGATGTACTCGACAATGAAGTCACCCGGGTAGTGGTTCTCAAACCATTCCGCGTTCTCGAATGGGTAGTGGACCTGAGCGAACGGCATCGAACCCGAGTCGAACCAAACGTCAAGAACATCCGGGATACGCTTCATGGTTGAATTGCCGGTCGGGTCGTCCGGGTTCGGCCGCGTCAGGTCATCGATGTAGGGGCGGTGGAGATCCACTTCACCCTTCTCGTTCATCGGCAACCGACCGAAGTCCGCCTCCAGCTCAGCCAGTGACCCGTACACGTCGGTGCGCGGGTACTCGGGGTTGTCCGACACCCAGACGGGGATGGGGCTACCCCAGTAGCGGTTGCGGGAAATCGACCAGTCGCGAGCGCCAGCCAGCCAGTTACCGAACTGGCCGTGCTTGATGTGCTCGGGAACCCACGTGATGTCCTCGTTCAACTCGACCATGCGGTCACGGAAGTCCGTAACCCGAACAAACCAGGAGGTAACCGCCTTGTAGATAAGGGGTTCGCGGCAGCGCCAGCAGTGCGGGTAGGAGTGCACATAAGAGGCCTGGCGGACCAGGACCGGGCGGTCGTTACCGCGTCCGGCCATGGGACCCGTGCCGTCGCGCAGGTCGCGGATGATTGGCATGTTCGCCTCGAACACCTGCATGCCCTCGTAGTCGCTCACCTCGGAGGTGAACACCCCACCAGCGTCGACCGGGACAACGGTCTGGATGCCAACCGCGCCGGCTACAGCCATGTCGTCCTCACCGAAGGCGGGAGCGATGTGCACGAGGCCCGTACCATCCTCGGTGGTGACGTAGTCACCGGTGATGATCTGGAAAGCATTCGGGCCGGGCGCAACGGAGTCGTCGCGTCCCTGGAAGTAGGTGAAGATCGGGGCGTACTTACGGCCTGCGAGATCGCGACCCACGATCGTGTCAACAACCTCGGCGTCCTCGCCAAGTTCCTTCTCGTAGGCAGACACGAGGTCGGCAGCAAGAATAACCTTCTCGCCGGCTAGATCGCCGGTGACGGGTGCGACAACCGAGTAGTTGACGTCCGGGTGGACAGCGATCGCGAGGTTTGAGGGCAGGGTCCACGGGGTCGTGGTCCAGATCAGTGCCAGTTCGCCGGTTTCGAGGCGAACACCGACGGTGACGGTCTGGTCCTGACGGTCCTTGTAGACGTCGTCATCCATTTTCAGTTCGTGGTTCGACAGCGGCGTCTGGTCGTTCCAGCAGTAGGGCAGCACGCGGTAGCCCTCATAGGCGAGTCCCTTGTCATACAGCTTCTTGAAAGCCCAGATCACGGACTCGACGTACGGGGTTTCGAGGGTCTTGTAATCGTTTTCGAAGTCGACCCAGCGGGCCTGGCGAGAAACGTACTCTTCCCATTCCTTCGTGTACTTCAGAACAGAGGAACGACATTCGGCATTGAACTTGTCAATCCCCATCTCCTCAATCTGGTCCTTCGTTTCGATTCCGAGGAGGCGCTGTGCCTCAAGCTCGGCAGGAAGGCCGTGAGTGTCCCAACCGAAGCGACGTTCAACGCGCCTACCGATCTGGGTTTGGAACCTACCTACAAGGTCCTTGATGTAGCCGGTCAGCAGGTGACCGTAGTGGGGCAGGCCATTCGCAAAAGGAGGACCGTCGTAGAACACGAACTCGTTGGAGCCGTTCTCCCCCGGGTCACGATTATCAATGGAAGCCTGGAATGTGCCGTCCTGCTTCCAGTAGTCGAGAATGTTCTCTTCGAGCTTGGGGAAATTGGGGGACGCCACGACCTCACCATCGCGGTGGAGCGGGTAGCGTAAGGACTTGTCAGCCATCTGGACAGTATCTCCTCGTTGACCTGCGCCGGGACGAGCGAATCGGTTTTGATCCTCCCGCGGTACCACCCCGCTTGCCGCATGCGGCCGCTTCATTAGGAGACGATGACGGGTCCAACCGTCCGGTTCTACTAAGCAGAGCAAAAACTCTTGCCGTTCTTCCGGATGCTCGCCGGTGATATCCCCTCCCGGGGCCGGGTCATAGCAATCAGTAGCTTACATCGATCGGAACGCAAATCACCACATTCCTATTCCACGACCAGCTCACAAAAAGCATTCCGCGACCTCGTCACCACGAGAATTAGACGCCCCCTCCCAATCGGGAATTCCACGACCTCTCACAAAACGAAGACGTGACATCGGTGGACGAGGGGAATGGCGGCGGGAAACGGTTGGGCGCCCTGAACTCTGCAGGACGCCGCAACTATTAACGGCTCTCCGGCATGCCCTGCTCAGGAGTATTGCCTTCACCATCGGACAAATTATCGCCGTTGGTAGCAGACGTGACACCGGTACGTGCTGAACTACTGGTACTTGACGAACCACTGTCTTCCGCTGAGGCCTTGGGGGCCCCCGAACCATCTGCCGGCAGGAGCTTGAGTCCGACGATGGCGGCGATGATGCCAATGAGGAACAGGATCTTGAGGAAGCTTGCCTGCTCGGTTCCGGTGATGAGTGCGTAGGCCACGGTGAGGGCAGCACCCGTTCCGGTCCACACCGCGTAGGCGGTGCCGAGCGGGATCTCTTTCATTGCCCGGGCAAGGCCAAGCATGGAGATCGTCATCGCGACCGCGAAAATGATTGTTGGGACCGGTTCAGTAAAACCGTTGGATTCTCCAAGCGCGGTTGCCCAGATGGCTTCAAAAACTGCGGAGATTAAAAGAATTGTCCACGCCATGTCAGCTCACCGCCTTCAGTCCGGCAACGCAGCCAATAAGCAGAACAAGCAGACCAACCCGTGCGAGCGTCGCCTTCTCGATTCCGCGATACATGGAATAGATAACAGTGAGCGAGGCACCGATACCAACCCACACGGCATAGGCAGTTCCCGTGGGCAGGTCAATCATTGCCCATGCGAGGCCGATGACGCTGATGGGGGCCGTGACGAGAAAAAGGAGGGAGGGTTTGAGCTTCTTAAAGTTATCTGAAGCATCGAGGGCACCGGCCCAGACTGCTTCGAAAGCTCCCGAAAGGATAAGGACAAGCCAGGACATGACATCAACTCCATTGAGTCAGTCTTGTCGTGTGCGGGTACTGCTCCCTCGTCCGCGCGCCCGGTTTTGGCGCCGTCAGCACTCTAAAAGACCACCGAATTTCCTTCAATCTATGGTGATCACAGTCACCGGGTGACACAATTTGCTGGTGATCACAATCGCCCAAATAGCACTCCCTTCCTCGCCGGCACCGTCGCGGGCCATGAAGGAGTTCACCCGCGTCCTGGAACAGTCAGCTTTGCTAGTGGAAGGCGACACAGAATCGGTCTCCACCACCGAAATCCGAACGCTTCGATATCGGAACCAGTTCTCGTGGCGCAGCATTTGTTTGCTCGCTATCGACACAGGCCTCGGGCAGCGAATGGAATCTAACTACGGGCTCCCCCTCCTTGCTGGCTCGGCCGATGGGGTTGCCCGGTGGGATAAGGATTCCGATCAGCCGGTCTCGATCACGCCCGAGCAACCCTGGCCCGGCACCGTCATTGGAGCCGCCGAACTTAGCATTCCCCTGAAAGAAAACCTGGACTCCGCGTACGTCTTCCTCCACGCCCTGCCCGGACACGAAGACGCACTCGCACATCTCTGGGAGACAGCACAGAATATTTTTCGTACGGAGAAACGGTCAAAGATCTCCTCCTACGTGGACCACAAGTTCGGCACCGACCACAGGGCCCCAAGCTCCGATGTGTCACTTGCATCCACCACTATCTCGGACTTCCTCATCTCCGCCGGTTTCGAACTCACCCAGACGGAGATCTGCAGCAGACTCAGCCTGCCTGCGGACGAAACGGTCCTAGCGCCCTTGAGGGAGGCAGCTATTGCCAAATCTGGTGACTACCGCCTGCTCTCCTGGACTGGTGGAACTCCGGAAGAGTACCTGGAAGACATGGTGGAAATGATGACGGCGTTCGAGATGGATATGCCGGTGGCGGGAATCGTTGAGGCCGAAGCGAACTACAGCGTGGAACGGCTCATCAAGAGCGAGCAGATGATGGCGACCCTTGGCACCACCTCCATCATCACCGCGGCCCAGCACATTCCCACCGGTCACCTAGCCGGATACACCCAGCTGGACTTTGAGCCCGGCAAGCACTCCGTTATCCAAGAAGACACCCTTGTCCTCAAAGAGCACCGCGGCAATCGCCTCGGCTACCTCATCAAAATTGACAACCTGGAACGCCTCCGCGAGCAGGCTCCCGAACGTACCTTCATTCAGACCTGGAACGCCGGGGAGAACGAATGGATGTGGGGCATTAATGAGCAGATGGGGTTCCGCCCGCACACGGCCGTTGGCCTGTGGCAGAGGAAAATCTAAGCCCAAGGCTCTTATCAGCTCGTGGGACGTCAAACCATTGCCCGGCGCAGGCCGAGAAAGACCGCCCGTTCAACGGTTTCTGCCACCCGTGCACTGACGAGAAGGTCACAGCGCTCACCTGTCAGAGGCGGGTACTATGCGGACAGTAAGGAGGCCCCTTTGTCCCATGATCATTCCCATGCGACTGCGACAACGAACCGCAATCGCCTGCTTGTTGCTTTTGGTGTAACCGCCACAATTCTTGTCGCCGAGGTTATTGGTGCCCTGTGGACCGGGAGCCTCTCGTTGCTCACGGATGCTGGGCACATGCTCACTGACACGGTCGGACTGTTCATGGCGCTGATCGCCACGCAGCTCACGTTGCGTCCTCCGGACAATCGCAGAACCTGGGGAATGCGAAGGGCAGAGGTTCTTGCCGCAGGCTTCCAGGCTTCTGTCCTGTTCATTGTCGGAGTGTTCGCCATCGTCGAGGGCATCCGGCGTCTTATCGAGCCATCCGAGGTCCACGGGACCGGTCTGCTGATCTTCGGCATTGTTGGCCTTGCCGGTAACCTCATTTCCCTTGCCGTGCTCTCGGGCGGTCGGAAATCAAACATCAACATGAGGGCCGCTTTCCTTGAGGTCATCAATGACGCTCTCGGTTCGGTCGCCGTCATCATCTCCGCCATCATCATTGCCACCACCGGGTGGGTGCGGGCAGATGCCATCGCAGGCATGATCATCGCCCTTCTCATCCTGCCCCGGGCAATCATCATCCTGAAGGAATCGGGAGCGATCCTTCTGGAATCAACCCCGGCAGGGCTGGACCTTGAAGAAGTACGCCAGCACATGCTGGAACTCCCCCACGTTATCGCGGTTCACGATCTTCACGCCTCCGAGATCTCATCCGGGTTCCCCACCCTGTCAGCACACGTTGTTCTCGACGATTCCTGTTTCCACGACAACCACGCACCCCAGATCCTTGACGCACTGCAAGCCTGCGTGAAAGAACACTTCCCGGTCAGTATCGAGCACACCACTTTCCAGCTCGAACCGGTCGGCCACACCGACCACGAATTCCACACCCACGACTGAGCCAGCCACACAGACATCCGTTTGAGCCCGCTCCACTTACGTCCAGCTTATTGATCGTCCGCGTCTGCTTTTCTGGTGCACCTCAGGTCCGCTGGTAAACATGCCGTTAAGCGGTTGGGAACAGTGACGGTATTACGCCACTTTCGGTGACCTTGTCACCGTTTCTTAACCATCTGGCAATGGGACACCCCCATAACTGTGGGCTGTCGGCAACCTCCGTTACATACGTTGAAATTGTGCGTATAGCAGTGTTTACCGAGGTATTTGCCCCCAAGGTCGACGGCATCGTTACTCGCCTGACCCATACAGTTAGAGAACTCTCCGAACTTGGCCATGATGTCGCCGTCATTGCCCCCGGCCCTGGCCCCAGGCAGCACAACGGGATTCCCGTATATCGGCTCCCGTCTGCTCGGTTTAAGCCCTGGTATCCCGAGGTTCGCGTGGGGATCCCCAGTTTCGCTGTGACCTCCCATGTCGCGAGGTTCAACCCCGACATCATTCACGCGGTCAACCCGATTGCGTCCGCAGCCTGGGGCATTCGCCTGGCTCGCACCATGAACCTGCCCTTGCTTGCCTCTTATCACACGGCTCTCCCCCAGTACACGGAAGACTTCGGCCTTCCCGTCCTGCGTAAGCCATCGGAGTTCTGGATCCGCAGGCTCCACAATCGTGCCGACGTTAACCTGTGCCCTTCCGTCCCGATGGTCGATGAGGCCCGCGCACTCGGCATTGAACGAGTAAGCCTGTGGCCCAAGGCTGTCGACACGGAACGGTACCGTCCCTCCAAACAGTCCGATGCTATGCGAGAGAGACTGACCGCCGGCAATCCGTCGGATCCCCTCATTCTTTATGTCGGCAGGCTCTCTGCCGAAAAGAACCTCCTGTCGCTACGCCCCGTTCTCGACAGGATCCCGAACGCCCGTCTCGCCTTTGTTGGCTCCGGCCCCTTCGAAGAAGAACTGACGAAGGCTTTCGCAGGAACGAAGACGGTCTTCACGGGTTACCTACACGGCGAGGATCTCGCCGCGGCTTTTGCTTCTTCCGATGTGTTTGCCTTCCCGTCGCTGACCGACACGCTCGGCAATGTCGCCTTCGAGGCCATGGCCTCCGGCACCCCCGTTGTTGGTGCCAACGCCGGTGGCATTCCCGATATTGTTCAGGACGGCATTAACGGTTTCCTCGTCAACCCGACCGATACGACCATGTTCGCGGACCGGATCACCCAGATTCTGTCCCGTCCCGACCTTCGCGCGGAGCTCACGGCAGGAGCCCTCTCCTCAGCCCGAGGCAAGTCGTGGCGCGCGGCAACTATGACCGTGGTCGACAACTATGCCAAGGCGGCCCTACGCTCCCATATCCGCCGCGGCAGCACCCTCCCCGCGGGCGTCGACGCACCCGTCGGAGCCACCCGCGTCAGCTAACCCAAAACAACTATCTAGAGCTTTGTGGCCACCCAAAACGGGTGGCCACAAACGTACCGAGCCTTCAAAGCTCACAAACCATTCTCAACTCACCGCCGATTTAGACGACGGGATTCACACGATGGGATTCGCACGACTGCTGGAGAATCCAGAAGGCCAGAATTTCGTGCGCTCAAGACGCCACGTTGTTCCTGCTTGACATTCACCTTTGCTATAGCGACTACGCACTCAGCTCTTAAGATCTCCAGCACCGCTGAGAGTCAGAACTCTCGTGTTCGCTTCAGCATCCTTTCGACGAGGTCCCGGTAGTCGCTCGTGTCGGTGGAGGCAAGGTAAGCGGATGCCATACGAAGTGGGTCTCCATGGAAGTAGTACTCGTAAAGTCCCTGGCGGCCTGCGAACGATGAGACCGCTGCATCGAAGCCCATGTTGAACAGGTGGACGCGGTCGCGCCCCGGCAGTGTTTTCGACTGGAGGTAACGGCTCGCATCGCCTGCAATCTCCCCCGACATGTCTGATTCGTACGGTAGGGCGGTAAGACCGGAGGCACCGAACTTCCGAATCGTTTCCGGCAGGGTCTGGAAATAGCGGGGGAACCACGTGCGGATGGCCGCAAGCGGTGCCATGTCTGGTTGGAAGAAGCCGTACTCGTTGATCTTGCCGTCGACCTCGGCAGCGCGGAGTGCTGATCTGCCCATCGTGGCCGCCATGATCGCCTGAGCAATGTCGTCCTGAATGTGGCCGTACCGGTCGATCCCGATTGTCTCCGCCATCTCCACCAGCAGGCCGGCAAAGAACTCGGTCTTCACGGTTGTTCTCGTCACCGATTGGTGAGCCATAAGGGCAGTGGCCCCGGTGTCGGTGAGCATAGCGTTGGACTTGGCGGGGTGGCCCAGAAGGAACACCCTGTCCCAGGGAACGAGCACATTGTCGAACACGCAGATTGCGTCGATCTCTTCGAACCGCGAAGCAAGCGGTTCATCAAACTCGCTATTCCCGTATGCGAGCGGGCGACGGGCCAACAGCCGTAGTCCTTCAATATCCGAGGGAACGGCAAAGGCAAAGGAGTAGGGCTTGTCATCAACCCCGGTACGCAGGACCGTCTGCGGCATCACCAGAATCTCGTTGGCAATCGGGGCGTTGGTCGCCACCATGCGGGCACCGGAGACCGTGATCCCACTGTCATCTTGGGCGACAACCCGCAGAGTCGTCTCTCCCCCGCCCTGCTCGGCGGCAGAGACTGCTCGGTTTGTTTGGGGTGAGCCAACGGTCGCGGTGAGGAGAACATCGGATTCCTTCGCCCACCGCACATAGTTCTCGATGTTGATGGCGAACTGTTCATCGGCTTCCGCAAACCAGTCCCGTGCCTGGCTGAGCGCGGTCAGAGCGGCGTTCAGGTAGTCCCCGGTCCGACCAAGCATGCCGCCCGAGTATTCGGCCCACTCCCTCGCCGCGCTTCTACGCCGGACCAGATCATCGGCAGATTTGGGCACAAGGAAGGACGTGGCGTAGCGGGAGCCGTTTTCCTCAAACGTGAGGACGTCCTGCTTCTCCCCTTCCTGCATGTCATACAGGTCGGCGTAGGAGCGGATCACTCCGGCAAACGCTGGGTGGTCAATGACGGAATCGACCTTCCCGTCCAGATAGACGGACGGGTTCATCTGCTTGAGGCTGTCAATATAGGAGGCGCCGTTGCGGGCTGGCATAGGTTTCCTTACATGAGGTGCTCGCGGCCGAGCACCGTCTCTGAGATTTCGGTAAAGCGAGAGCCGTTAAAGCCAAGCGGATCGCCCCGGCGTGAACCAAAGGACTGTATTTCCCCAAGGACAAGCGTGTGGTCGCCCCCGTCATAGTCCGCCCACGGCGTGCACTCAAACCAGGCAAGCGATCCATCAAGACGAGGCGCTATTTCCCCGTCCAGCCATCGCGGAGCATCATTAGGCCGACCAGCGAAGCTCATCGCCACTGCCTCTTGGGATGATCCGAGGACATTCACCGCAAAGGGGCGGTTCAACAAAAGATCATGTGAAGAAGTTGTCCGCTGGATGGAGACCAGTAGAAGAGCAGGATCAAACGAGACCGAGGTGTAGGAGTTCACGGTAATTCCCCGCCGCACACCCTCCGCTTCAAACGTCACCACGCACACGCCGGTCGGGAACCGCGAGAACGCAGTCCGGAGCCTTTGTAGGTCGGTGGTTGCGGGTAGCGGCCGCGGCTCACTCCGCTTCTCAAGCTGCTCGATGTACCTATCCATCGCTCCCCTTCATCTCATCCCGCACAGTCATTACGCACATTCAAAACGCACACCGTCCTCATACGCACAGTCCAAACACGCTCGGTTCAAATACCGGGACAGTCCAGACCCGCATAGCCACGGCAGCCACGTGTCCAAAACGTGCCAGTTCCACGAATCAGCCGTGTAGCTGGCGCACGTGTCTGCTGTGAGGAATTTGTCCTATATGTGTATATATGACAGTGCCTTGCCCCGGTCACCCGGGGCAAGGCCTGCGTGCTATGGGCGAACTACTTGCGTGCGACGACCGTGTTTGATGCTTGCGCGACGGGGCGGATCAGCATCGAGTCAATATTGACGTGGTCGGGTAGTTCGAGGGTCCACATGATGGCCTCGGCAATATCCTCGCCAAGCAGTGGCTCATCGACGCCCTCGTAGACTTCTTCCGCCTTTTCTTCGGAGCCGAGACGGTTGAGGGAGAACTCTTCGGTCTTGACCATGCCGGGGCCGATCTCGATGAGGCGGATCGGTTCACCAACCAGCTCGAGCCGCATCGTGTTTGGAAGCATCCGCTCCGCGTGCTTCGCAGCGGTGTAGCCGCCACCACCCGGGTAGGTGTCGTGGGCTGCGGTCGAGGTGAGGAACACGAAGGATCCCTTGCCGCGTTCACGGAAGATCGGGAGGATCGCCTGCGTAATCCGCAGGGTGCCCAGCACATTCATATCGTACATGGCCTGCCAGTCTTCGATCTTGCCGTCTTCAACCTTGTCGACGCCGCGAGCGCCGCCCGCGTTGTTGACGAGGGCGTCAATCCCAAACTCGCGGGCACGTTCGGCAAGCTTCGCGACGTCTTCGTCGACCGTGAGGTCGGCGGTGATCCATTCGCAACCGGTTTCTTCCGCGAGTGCCTTGAGGCGGTCTTCGCGGCGTGCCGTTGCCAGCACCTCCCATCCTGCGCTCCTCGCACGGCGGACTGTTGCTGCGCCGATTCCAGTAGATGCTCCAGTGACAAGAACTCGTTTGCTCATGCCACCAGTCTCCCCCTTCCTCCTCGGTTAGGCTAGTTCCATGATTGGTTTCCTTGGATCTGGCAACATGGCACGCGCGATTGTGGCGGGGCTCGTCGCAAACGACTACGACCCGAGCGACATTGTCGTTTCGTCTCGGGACCCACGCAACGCCGAGAAGCTGGCGCACGCCACGGGCGTGGACTTTGCGCAGTCAAATGAGGAACTGGTTTCCATGATCGGCTACGACGGAACGCTGGTTCTCGCGGTCAAGCCAAACATGATTCCCGGTGTTCTTGAACCGCTGTACGCCGATCTTGCGGAGACTTCGATTCTTGTGGTGTCGGTTGCCGCCGGCACGTCACTCGGGTTCCTGGAGTCTCATCTTCCCGATGGGCAGGCCGTCGTACGTGTGATGCCGAACGTTAACTCCCAGATCGGTGCTGGTATGAGCGGGATCTGCGGCAACGAGGCGGCAACCGAGGAGCAACTTGACTCGGTTTTTGCCATGTTCGATTCGATCGGTGAAGTAGCCCGTATTGCAGAAAAGGAATTCCCGGCATTCTCCGCTATCGCAGGTTGTTCACCGTCCTACACCTTCGGTTATATCGAGGCCCTGGCACGTGGCGCTGTCGCCAATGGAATCCCGAAGCATCAGGCTGTCCGCATCGCGGCCCAGGCCGTCTTGGGCTCAGCCCAAATGGTTCTTGAGAAGGCGGGCGAGGGGCTCACACCCGCTAATCTCCGTGACACGGTGAGCTCACCGGGCGGCACAACGATCGCTGGTGTTATTGCCATGGAAGATGCTGGGTTCTCGGCCTCCGTAGTACGCGGCGTCCAGGCCTCCATTGATCGGGACATCGCCATCCAGCGCGGCGAATAAAGTTGTTCCGGTTCAGAGGAACGAAACCGCTGGGGATGGTAATCCCCTGGGGTACATCCTGACCGAGAAGCGCTTCTACGATTTGTCGAGCACATCCAATGCCACAGCGCCACCGTCAAAGGTTTCGGGGAAGACGTCAGCACGGGTCGGATGGACTTCACCGTCAACGATCGGGAAAACCCCTTGTCCCGCCAGTGGCATTGACCAGACCTTCCCTTCCACTGTTCCGGGGCTGGACACATACTCTGACGCAACAATGACGTAGCTGTTTCCAGGAACCAGGTACTCCTCGTCTGACGCCTCACTCATGGTGCCAAACTGTGACTGGACAACGGTCAGTTCCGTTCCCACGAGCAACTTGTCACCCTTCAAGACGTCATCCACCTTGACGGTGAGGCTTTCCATTAAAAGACCAGGATCATCGGCATGATCCGCCTTCCCGTCTCGACCATAATCAACATACTCCGCGTCGACTGACACAACCGTAACAACCAGCGTTGCGTCATGTTGGTCTTGCACATCCTCAAAGGAGCTATAGATAACCGGAGCCACTTGGACGATCGGGTGGGACTCAATCGAGTCACCGTTTCCCAGCCACGACACCGCACCAGCTATCACAGCGGAAAGCCCGAAAACACTTATCACGCCAATCAATTTTCTATTCATTGCAGAACTCCGCTCCTAATATCTGGCGATAACGCCATTAATGTCGTTGGGCTGTGGAGTGGTCATAGAACAATCCGTCAGATAACCAATGTCAACCCGCATTATGCGACAACCGTAAGTGACATGGCCAAGCCCGTAGGCGTGCCCAAGCTCGTGAGTAGAGATTCGATCCTTCTGGGGGCCTGTGCGAGTATGAATGAGCGAGGAGTTCCATACGAAATTTACCTCATTGCCCGAGTAAGTCCCATCCGCGTCACAGGTGGCAGAAATCCATGCGTAGGCGTTTTGGTTCGGATACGAGTCGTCAGTGACGTTAACTTCTGGGTCCAGTGAGGTCGTAGACTCTGAGAAGTATCCGGGAGCCGAAGTGTTGTTCCATGAGCTGACCCCGTGCTTAGTAGCCCGTAGAAGCGAAGCGCTACTCACTGAGTAGAAGCGATAGGTTATCGGAGAAATTGAACCTTGGTCGTAGCGACAACCCGAAAAGGTGTAGGAATGCGCCACTGACGAAAAGGAAACCCCTAATAGACAACCGAGAATAAGCGCCAGCATAAGAGCAAGCGAGTGGCGGACAGTTAGTATTTTCTGCACCTGAATCCTTGACGGTTATTGATATCGCTTCCACCTCAGTTGACGGATGATATCGCTCGATAAGTAAAACCAATGAAATAGATTCAACAACGAATCTGTAAAATTATGTACGTTTCGTCTCTACAGAAGTGACGTAGAGCAAATGAGCCAGGCAATCGAGTATTCGAGTAAATCTGAGAGTTAACTCGACACTCAGATGGTCTCTAGACGGGACCAACGATCCATGTGCTCTAAATTACACCTACGCTCATTCCTAGTCAATGCTCAGTCCAGAATGATATCGCCTCGGTCACATTAGAGTCCCAGATTGGAGGCAAAGGGCGACGATCATCACCTTCCTAATCATCTTGCGACGTTTCGGCTCAACCCGTCATAGAATTAGGCCCGCTTATGTCCCACAAGGCCTAGGTCATCGCCCTGTAGGGTGTGGAAGTCCTTACAACTAGCACCTGTGGTGCACAACTGGACAATATCCCTCTAACTCAGGTTAGTTGTGAGTCAGTCTTCATGTCTTGGAAGATAGCTTCGGGATGACGATTGCGCTTGGTTTATCTGATGAGAAAGTCCGTGATTTCGGGTACGAGTTTGAACACCAGCCCATGGCATCAAAGGTGCATGGCTGGTCGAGCAGGGAATGAGTTGAGACCGGTTTCGCAGGTGGCGCGGGTCACGGTGTGTGACGGAAGCCTGGGCCGGGGCTGATTCCACAACCGGATAGTGCTAGGACAAGCCCCACGCAACGACGCCATACCGCCAAACAGAATGCTAGTGTGTTGCGTCGATAACTCGTTATTAGTGATGCGAAAAACAACTGGGCGCACATTGGCAAGGAGGTGAGCAGCTTTCCCATTTATTGAGCAGGGTCGGACCCCAGGTCCTCTCCCGGACTCCAACGAAAAGCACTTCTCAGCCCCGTGAGTTCTATCAACTTCTGCACCCCGGCACTGCCATTCATCGATCGGGATATTGCCATCCAGCGCGGCGCATAAGACTGTACCGATTCACTGGATCGTCCGAACTTTGACTGTGGGCCCCTCATTGCGGGGCTCACAGAATGTCTGACACTAGACCTTCGTCTAACACTGGACCTTCGTATTATTCTGGAGCCTCAGTCCTCATTTTTAGCCTTTCATGGCAACGCCGATTCGCCAGTAGCCCATGAAGGCAACCTGGCTGCGGTCCACTCCCCTGTCTCGAACGAGGTAGCGGCGAAGTTCCTTGACGACTCCACTTTCACCTGCGATCCAGTAGTAGGTGCCGTCGGTTGGTTTTGCATCGGTAGCAAGGTCCTCGCCGGCGGATGAATAGTTCGGGGTTTCCCACAGCAGTGGTGCGTCTGGGCTTTCCGCAGAAACTGCGGATACCGGACCTTCAACATGCCATCCCAAAGCGGGCGCTAGCCGCGATCCCTGTTCGGCGCCGGAGCGCGGGAGCCACGTGATTTCGTGGTGCGAGGCAGAGGTGATCTCTAGCCGGTCGTATTCGGTGGGGATCTCGATGTAGGCGGTGCAGGGAACTTCTGCGCCTTCTTTTGCGAGGTCCTCGAGGATTCGCGCTATCGCAGGCGCAGCTGTCTCGTCTCCGAGGAGAACCACTTTCTGTGCTTCACCGCGATTGAATTCAATGCCGCCGGAGGCGGCACCCTGCATGGGTGCAATGAGAATGATTTCGGAACCGATCGTGGCGTATTTTGCCCAGGTGGCCGCGGGGCCGATCTTTCCGTTTTCTTCGTGCATGACGAAGTCAATTGCCAAGCGTACTTTGTCGCCTACTCGGGTGGCGGATCGAACGGAGTAGGTACGCATGATCCCCGACTTTCTTCGGGGATGTCGAGCCAAGCCCGGTACCACTCGTCGGTTTCAACGAGCTCGGGAAGCTGACCCGATGCTGAGGGGAAGATCAGCTTGATCCGCTGATCGTAGAAATGGTCGTCGGTATCTAGATCCAGGTCCGGGCCGATAAGAACAATCCTCCGGAAGTTTGGGGAGAGGTCGAGGATTTCGTCGACGCGGACACGGACGGGGCCAAATGTTGCCATGGTCCCTACCTTTCGTTGGTGTGGTGACGGCCAATCGGCATGACTAACGGACTGTCGGACACGGGATCGGGGTGCACCTGGCAGCGGATCCCGAACACCTCCAGCATGGTCTCAGGCGTGACAACTTCTTCTGGGGTTCCCTGATGCATGATTGCGCCGTCTTTCATGGCGACCAAGTAGTCGGAGTATCTTGCAGCCAGGTTAATGTCGTGCAGGACCATGACAATCGTTGTGCCCTTGGAGGCATTCCGGTCAGTGAGCAGGTCGAGGATCTCCAGCTGGTTGGCCAGGTCCAGGAAGGTTGTCGGTTCGTCCAGCAGAAGGATGTCTGTTTCTTGGGCGAGAGACATGGCGATCCAGACCCGTTGGCGCTGGCCACCGGATAGTTCGTCAACGGCCCGTTCAGCCAGATTGTCCGTTCGCGTTGAGGCAAGGGACTGGGCGACCACCTCGTAGTCGCGGGGCGACCAGCGCCCCATGATCCCCTGGTGCGGGTGGCGGCCCCTGCCCACCAGGTCAGTAACAACAATGCCTTCGGGGGCGATTGGCGACTGCGGGAGCAAGCCGAGGACCTTGGCAAGCTGCTTCGGGGTGCGGGACCGGAGCGGTTTCCCGTCGAGCAGAACATCACCGCCGTCGGGTCTGAGTAGCCGGGATAGGGCACGAAGCAGGGTGGACTTGCCGCAGCCGTTGGGCCCAACGATCGAGGTGATTTTCCCGGGAGGGATCTCGAGTGTCATGTTCTCGATAACGGGACGGTCCCCATATCCGAGTGCAATGTCTTGTGCGACAAGCGTGTGCTGATCTGTCACAGGGAACTCCCTCCGCGATTGGTGCGGGCCAGAAGATAGATAAGGAACGGTGCACCCAGTGCCCCGGTGATAACACCCACGGGGTAACGGGTACCGAAGAGGAACTGTCCGGCAAGATCCGCGATCAGAACGACGAGCGCGCCGACAACCGCGGACGGCAAGAACAGCGAACCGCCCTGCCCCACTAGACGAACCGCGATCGGGCCAGACACGAAAGCAACAAAAGCAATCGGACCGCACGCGGCCGTTGCCACGGCAATGAGAATGACGGCAGAAACGATGAGTGCAACGCGGGTGGACTGGACTCGAACACCGAGACCCGCAGCCGTTTCATCACCGAGCCGCAGAACATTGAGGTTCCGGGAAAACACCACGATGATCGGGATAAGAATGCAGACGGCCCACACGAGCGGCATGGTCCGCTCCCACGTGGCACCGTTGAGCGAACCCGTCAACCACCTCGTCGCCGTTGGCAGATCCCACGTACTTGCCTGCGACAGAGCGTAGGTAACAACAGACTGGAGCATTGCGGCAACACCAATGCCGATAAGGATGAGCCGCGTTCCAGCAAACCCACCCCGATAGGACAGGAGATAGATCGCGAGCGCAACAAGCAGGGAGGCAACGAGTGCTACGGCCGAGACCTGGGCCTGCCCCATCCCGAAGATCACAATGCCGATAACACCGGCGGCTGAGGCACCTGCCGAAATACCGATGATGTCGGGAGAGGCCAGCTGGTTGCGGAGCATCGTCTGAAACGTCACGCCCGCTGCACCGAACGCGAGGCCCGCCAACAATCCCATCGTGGCTCGTGGGAGACGAAGAACACCCACAGCATACGAAGCCCCGGGAACATCCTCGCCCCTGATCACCGCCATAACATCGGATGGTGGGTAAAACACCTCACCCCACATGAGACTGAAGGCGTAAACGGCCACAAGCAGTGCAATGAGAAGCCCGGTAATGATTCCGCGCCTGCGGATCCTGTTATGACGGGACTGCTTCAGCCGCTGGCCAAGAGGAATGGAAGCTGGAGAATCTTCCGTCGACCGTGTGACCGCCTGGTTAGTCGCCTGCTCGGTGAGGACATGCTCGACTGAATCGTCTGGCCTGGCAGAGAGGATGCCGTGGTCGCTAACGTCCACATCGTTACTGCTTGTGTCCGCATCGCCAGCGTCCGCACCGTTTGCTCCGGCAAGGTCACGGGACCCGGCAACGTTTTGGGATGAGGTTTTAGAGTAGCTAGGTTTCACAGTTCCCTCACCTTCTGCCTACGGACAATCCAGATGAAGAAGGGGGCGCCGATGATCGGCATGATAATACCGACCGCTATCTCCTGGCCCGGAACAACGACGCGGCCAAGGGTGTCCGCAAGGATAACGAGGACAGCCCCGGCGAGGGCCGTGGTTGGCATGAGCCACCGGTGATCCGTTCCGACGATGAGGCGGCACAGGTGCGGGACAATCAGCCCCACGAAGCCGATGGGGCCGGCCAGTGCCGTTGCGACACCGCAGAGGATCACGGCCCCTATCGAGGACAGGATCCTGGTCCGCAAAACGTTCTCACCGAGACCGGTTGCGAGCTCGTCACCGAGTGCCAGGGCGTTGAGGCCGCCCGCGGTGAAGACGCAGATTAGGGTGCCGACAATGAGGAACGGTATGGCAATCCCAAGCCTGTCCCACTCTGCACCTGCAACGCCGCCAATCTGCCAGTGCCGGAATGAATCCATGACGTCGATACGGGGCAGAAGAATAGCGGAGACCAGGGCAGTGAGTGCGGCCGACGTGGCGGCGCCCGCGAGCGCAAGCTTCAACGGTGTGGCTCCGCCGCGACCGAGCGAGCCAACGACGTAGACGAAGGCCGCGGCAAAGGCAGAACCGAGGATGGCGAGGAACATGATGTTCACGGGGTTTGTTGCCCCAAAGAAGGTCATGCCGATAACCACGGCAAGGGACGCTCCCGATAGGACGCCGAAGATCCCGGGGTCGGCAAGCGGGTTTCTGGTCACTGCCTGCATACTCGTCCCCGACATGGCTAATGCTGCTCCAATAAGGAAGCCGAGGGCCGTACGGGGAATTCTCTTGTAGGCGGCCGCCTGTTCGGCCGTGTCGGTGTTGCCTTGGATAGCGGCAAACGCGTCGGAGACTCCGATCGAGCGGACACCGAACATGATCGAGGCAAGGACAGCGAGAGCCAGAAGGACAAGTAGGAGGGTAATGAAGGCGAGGCGGCGCCCGCCCCTGGAACGTTCAGTCCTCGGGGTGGGCACCGCTTGCGTGACTGTCATCGACGTTAGTTAAGTGCTTCTTCGAAGAGGGAGAAATAGTCGTCAATCCCCCATGCCACCGACAGCGGTGACGAGTTAGCGGCCGCGGCGAGCGGGCCATTACCGAGGAAGACGACGCGGCCCTCGGCGATTGCCGGGATCCGGGACAGGAGAGCATCCCCCTGCCACGCTTCAAGGCTGGATTCGTTCTCAGCGGGATCATTGGAGCCGTAGGCGATAAGGAAATCGACATCGTCGAAAGCCTCGGGGTTCTCGGCGGAGACCTCGACGTAGAACGTCTCAGCGTCGGCGGATTCATCGAGGATGCTGGCAGTTCCGAAACCGTTGTCGAGCAGGAAGCCTTGGCGCGGATCAAGTGCCGTGTAGACACCGATCTTTGACATGTCGGAGTTATCAATGAAAGCGAAGACAGGCTTCGTGCCCTCCAATGAGGGATGGTTCTCCAGGGCGGCGGCAATCTCGGCGTCGAGCTCCTCGACGAGCTGCTGGCCCTCTTCCTCCAGACCGAGGGCCTTCGAGTTCACGAGGATCGTGTCCTCAAGCGACGTACCCCACGCAAGCTCCGGGTAGGCGACGACAGGAGCAATCTGGGAAAGCTGGTCGTACTCTTCCTGCGTCAGGCCGGAGTAGGCGGCAAGAATAACGTCAGGATTCGTGTTGGCGACCTTCTCGAACGGGATGCCGTCCGTCGCATCGAACAGCTCGGGGGTCTCCCCACCAAGCTCGGCTAGTGCCTCTTCCACCCAGGGCAGCATGCCGTTGTCGTCATCGTCTCCCCACGAGACCCTCTCCATACCAACCGGCACAACACCGAGCGCGAGGGGAACCTCGTGGTTGTTCCACGCAACCGTGGCGACCCGTTCCGGCTTCTCCTCGATCGTTGTCGAACCAAAAGCGTGCTCAATGGTCACCGGGAACGCGTCCGCTTCGGCGGTGTCACCGTCAGTGGTGTCCCCACCATCGCCAGTATCCTCGCCGGCAGTTTCCTCTGCCGCGGTGGTCGATTCGGTATCGGTCTCTTCATCGGAGCTACATGCAGCGAGCGAGATAGAGAGGGCGGCTGCCGCAAAGCCTGAAAGAAGGCGGCGTGGTGTCATGTGAACTCCTGTGTGTGCAATGACCGGCGGGACTCAGCAATTGCCGAAGCTCCAACCGCACCCAACGAAGTTAGGCTGACCTAACATTACATAGATTTACGCAATGTCGATAGGACTTAATTCCCGGTACCGCCATCCACTCCGCAACTGGACGAAGCGGGATAAACCGGTCACCAGGGAAATTGCCGACAAATGCAAGAAAAAACAGGTGGGAATGAATCGCAGAACACATTCCCAGTGGCACGAAGGAATTTATGCTAGTTCACAATCTGAAACCGCGAGGCACTTCACGTCGGGACGGCAAGGTCGGATTCTGCTCATTCATACCTAGAGCACGACCTACTTACTGGAGCTGCAAAACCATGGCCTTGAGATACCACGTCGTGCGCGGGACTCAACCTGGACCTCGCCGAACTCAGTCCTCGTTCTCGACCGGAGTCAGTCCTGGTCCTCGTAAGTGAGGAGATGTCCAAGGCCGCGAATCGCGACGACCGGATGGTCCGGATAAGCATTCATGAGAACCTCGGCTGTTGCTGCCAAGCTCCTACGCAAATCAGCGCTACCGATTGTTGAATCAATTCCGGCCGCGGACAGAAGCTCACCCGGGCCGGTGATGATCAGGCCGGGGCGTCCACCGAACCTGGCATCGAGGCCCCGGCGGATTTCCCGTGCACTTGTTCGGGGATCCTCCGGAGGAAGAACGGAAATGCCACGCGGACTGTTCCCCTCGCTCAGAGCGTCTTCTTTTGCTGTTCCTTCTTTGACGAGCCTGCCTTCGCAGATCGCGACAAGCTTGCGGGCAATGACAATGATGTCGCCCTGGGTAAGACCAACGGCACGATCGGGCCACACAAGAGTGTTGAGTGCGGGCGAGATCAAAGCGGGAACATCATCCTTCGTCGTGGCCTGGGGAATACCGGGGACGGCGACGGCAAGGAGGGAACTGCGTGGGGCTTCCATGGGAACCAGGGTACCGAGGGAAGCGCGAGGTCAGTGAATGTAGCAGAGCTATGCATGCTGGTACGCAGTTACGCGACAATCACGTTTGTTGATAAACCCCGGGACCAGCAGCAGATGGTTACGAGGGGAACAGAAGACCCAGTGGCGGACTCCCGTGCGGTTAGTTCATTCCCCCGGTTTGCACTTACCCCAGTCCCGGTTCGCCCTAATCCCAGTAATGTGCCAGCAGGACACGTACTTTGCCAGTGGGAGATGCCTCACACGAGTCCCGCGAGAACTGCCGCACCTGAGCCGGTGGGAACTGTCGCACATGGATATGGGCGCAAATATTGATGGCCAGCCAAATATGAAACAATTGCGCCATGACAGAGAACGCTTCAATCGTTGCCGCCGTCGACGCTCCCGACAGGGTGAGCCTCGATGGCCTGGAAACCAAGTGGGGAACCGCTTGGGAGGAGAACGGTACCTACGCCTACGAGCTCACCTCCCGCGAGAACACCTACTCGATCGACACTCCCCCGCCGACCGTTTCCGGCTCCCTGCACGTCGGACACGTCTTCTCCTACACTCACACGGATGTGGTGGCCCGCTACCAGCGGATGAAGGGGAAGCACGTCTTCTACCCGATGGGATGGGATGACAACGGTCTGCCGACCGAGCGACGCGTTCAGAACTACTACGGGGTACGTTGCGATCCTTCGCTTCCCTACGTTGAAAACTTTGTTCCCCCGCACGACGGTGGCGACGGCAAGTCCATCAAGTATGCGGACCAGGTGCCGATCTCGCGCCGTAACTTCATTGAGCTCTGCTGGGAGCTCACCGCACAGGACGAAGCACAGTTCGAGCACCTGTGGCGCACCCTGGGTCTGTCAATTGACTGGAAGCAGAACTACCAGACGATTGGCGCAAAGGCACAGAAGGTTGCCCAGGCGGGGTTCCTGAGGAACCTCGAGCGCGGCGAGGCCTACCAGGCACAGGCCCCCGGCCTGTGGGACGTCACGTTCCAGACCGCCGTTGCCCAGGCCGAGCTTGAGGCCCGCGAATACCCGGGCGCCTACCACAAGATCGCTTTCCACGGAGAAGCTGGCGACGTTGTCATTGAGACAACCCGTCCCGAGCTCCTGCCCGCCTGTGTCGCCCTCATTGCCCACCCGGACGATGAGAGGTACCAGCACCTGTTTGGCACCACCGTCACCTCCCCGGTTTTTGGCGTCGAGCTTCCCGTTCTTGCTCACACGGCCGCTGAGAAGGACAAGGGCGCCGGCATCGCCATGTGCTGTACCTTCGGTGACCTCACCGACGTTCAGTGGTGGCGTGAACTCTCACTCCCGCTGCGGTCTGTCCTCGGTAAGGACGGCCGTATCCTGGCCGAAACCCCCGAGTGGATTACCTCCGACGAGGGCGTTGCTCTGTACGAGGAGATGGCGGGGAAGACCGTGTTCTCGTCCCGCAAGGCAGTTGTCGACAAGCTCAGCGAGACCGGTGAGATGATCGGCGAGCCCGAAAACACGAACCGCATGACGAACTTCTTTGAGAAGGGCGACAAGCCACTCGAGATCGTCACGTCCCGCCAGTGGTACATCCGCAACGGTGGTCGCCCCTACCAGGAAGCCAACGGTAAGGAACTGCAGGAGAACCTCCTGGACGCCGGTAAGGACCTGGCCTTCTACCCGGACTTCATGCGCGTCCGTTACGACAACTGGACGAAGGGCCTCAACACCGACTGGCTGATTTCCCGTCAGCGTTTCTTCGGTGTGCCGATCCCCGTCTGGTACGCGATCGACGACAACGGCGAAATTGACTACGAGACAGTCCTCGTCCCCGAAGAGTCGCAGCTTCCCGTTGATCCTTCTTCCGATGTTCCAGTGGGATTCACGGAAGACCAGCGCGGCGTCCCCGGCGGCTTCGCCGGCGAAGTCGACATCATGGACACGTGGGCAACCTCGTCCCTTTCGCCCCAGATCGCGACGGGCTGGCTGACCGACGACGAACTGTTCAAGGCCACGTACCCGATGGACCTGCGCCCCCAGGGCCAGGACATCATCCGCACCTGGCTTTTCTCCTCCATGGTCCGCGCCCACCTCGAGTTCGGCGAGAATCCGTGGAGGCATGCCGCGATCTCCGGCTGGATTCTCGATCCGGACCGTAAGAAGATGTCGAAGTCGAAGGGCAACGTCGTCACCCCGCTCGGACTGCTCGAGAAGCATTCCTCCGACGGCGTGCGCTACTGGGCAGCCTCCGCTCGTCTCGGCACCGACGCGGCCTTCGAAGAGAACCAAATGAAGATCGGCCGCAGGCTTGCCATCAAGCTTCTCAACGCCTCAAAGTTTGCCCTCACCATGGGTGGGGACACTGTCGAGTTCAACCCGGCTAAGATCACTCTGCCGGTGGACCGCGCCATGGTTGCCACCGTTGCCCGCGTCGTCCGCGAGGCCACAGCCGCTTTCGAGGCCTACGACCACACCCGCGCCCTCGAGGTCACCGAGTCGGCCTTCTGGTCATTCTGCGATGACTACCTGGAGCTCGTGAAGGACCGCGCCTACAACCGTGACGACCAGTTCGCACTGGCCGACACCGAGTCGGCACGCGCCGCACTGGCACTGTCCGTTGACGCGTTCGTCCGCCTGCTCGCTCCCTTCCTGCCGTTCGCGGCGGAAGAGGTCTGGTCTTGGTACGCCAAGGGCTCCGTCCACCGCGCCACGTGGCCGGTCGCTGACCCGCTCGAGAAGGCAGCCGCGGGCCAGGATGAGTCGCTTTTGACCGTTGCGGGTGAGGCACTTGCCGCACTTCGCCGCGTAAAGAGTGAAAATAAGGTGTCTCAACGCACAACCTACGCATCAGTAGCTATGATGGCTCCCAAGGCATCCCATGAGCAGATTGAGGCGGTCCTCGCGGACCTGCGGCAAGCAGCTCATGTGCGCGGCCCGCTCGAGATCGGTGAAGGCGAGAACATCGCCATCTCCGGCTACGAGCTGGACCCCGCGCCTGCCAAGAACTAGGCACCAGCCCTCCGGGGCGGGAAGGGAAATTATGACACAACACGATCGCCAGGTGAGCTTCACCGAGGGCCCGGTCACGGTCCAAGAAGACCAGAACCTGGCCCAGTTGCTGGAGACTCTCACCGAAGAGCGCCCCAACCGGGTCGTCATGGAGACAAAGACGGCTATTGGAGCGGCCTGGGTGCCCGTCACCTACCGCCAGTTCGAGGACACGGTTCGGGCACTCGCCAGGGGCTTCATTGCTCTTGGCATCGAGCCCGGCGACCGGGTCGGCATCATGTCCCCCACCCGCTACGAGTGGAGCCTGCTCGACTTCGGACTCTGGTACGCAGGAGCTTCGGGAATTCCCATTTACGAAACCTCGTCCCGTACCCAGGCCGAGTGGATCCTGACAGACTCCGGCTGTAAGGCCGTCGTCGTAGAGAGCGCGGCACTGCGCGACACGGTAGCGCCCCTGCTCGACACGATCGACGGGCTGGAGAACCTGTACGTCATCGACGAGGGTGCTATCAACCAGATCATCGCCGCCGGTGAGGCCATCGACGAAGCTGAGGCGGAGCGGACCATTGAGGACCGTATCGCCAACACGACGGCCGATGACATTGCCACGGTCATCTACACGTCTGGCACCACAGGCAAGCCCAAGGGCGTTCGCCTGACCCACAGGAACATCCTCCACGTCGTCCGCAACGGCCCTGCCGACCCGGATCTCAACCTCATCGTCTCGGGTGAGGACGCAAGGACGCTCCTGTTCCTCCCCATGGCCCACATCTTCGCCCGCTTCGTCTCGCTTGTCGCGATCGAATCCAACGCGGTTCTCGGGCACTCCCCCGACACGAAGAACCTCGTGGCCGACATGCAGTCGTTCAAACCCACGTTCGTTCTCGCGGTCCCCCGCGTTTTTGAAAAGGTCTATAACGCTGCCGACGCGAAGGCAAATGCCTCCAAGGTCAGGGGCCCAATCTTCCGTCGCTTCGCGAAGGTCGCCATTGCCTACTCCCGTGCGATCGAAACCCCGGAAGGTCCGTCCGCGTTCCTCAAGGCCCAGCACGCGCTAGGTGACAAGCTCGTCTACTCCACCCTCAAGGAGCTGCTCGGCGGGGAGCTCCGGCACTCGATCTCGGGTGGTGGCCCGCTCGGTGAGCGTCTAGGACACTTCTTCCGCGGCGCCGGCATCACAATCTACGAGGGCTACGGACTCACGGAAACGGCAGCGCCGACAACCGTGAACCGTCCCGGCAACATCAAGGTTGGTACGATTGGCCCGGCTTACCCCGGTTGCCTCGTATCGGTGGGTGAGGACGGTGAGATTCTCGTCAAGGGCGATCACGTCTTCGTCGGCTACCACAACAACGAGGAAGCGACGAAGGAAGCCTTCACAGGGGATGGCTGGTTCCGTACCGGCGACCTGGGTTCAATGGACGATGATGGGTTCATTACGATCACGGGACGCAAGAAGGAAATCATTGTGACCGCCGGTGGCAAGAACGTGGCCCCCGCGATTCTCGAAGACAGGCTCCGCGGACACCCGATTGTTTCCCAGGTCGTTGTTGTGGGTGACAACCGTCCATTCATTGGCGCTCTTATCACCCTAGACACCGACATGTTGCCCGGATGGCTTTCCAACAAGGGCCTCGAGCCCATGTCTGTCGACGAGGCAGCACAGAACCCTCAGGTTCTTGCAGCTCTCGACCGCGCCGTTAACCGCGCCAACGAGGCAGTCTCCCGTGCTGAGTCGATCAGGAAATTCAACGTCCTCACAACCGACTTCACGGTCGACAACGACTACCTGACCCCCTCGCTCAAGGTGAAGCGCCACAAGGTCCTTAAGGACTTCGCTTCCGAGATCGACTGGATCTACGACAGCAAGCGGTAATCACCAATAGATTAGCAACCACCCAATCAGGTGATTGACTACCTTCGGAGGGCGGCGGTTCACTGTCGCCCTCCAGTCATGTTCGCTGACGCAATCGCAGTTATTGCCGGTCTCTCGACAGACTATAAGACCAGTTTTGTTCAAACCCACCCTCTTAACGCCAAGAACATGTTAACTTTGAAAACACGTCCAAGATGACATAAAGGCCCAAAGATGCTCCCACCATACTGCGACGGACACCACCCCTATTTAGTTCGATGACCTAACCGAGCATTTCAGCACCAACAGAGGGAAAGGCGGCGGGTCCAATGATTGTGGCTCTTGACGGCATCGACGTCACGTTCCGCCGTGCCGGTAACGATATCCAGATTCTCAACAGCTTCTCCCTCGAAGTGGATGATGGGGAGTTCGTTGCACTTGCCGGGCGGTCAGGAAGCGGGAAGTCAACCGCCATCGCCGTTGCCTATGGTCGGCGGAAACCCGATCGTGGCGTTACCCGATGGGGTGACGTGGAACTGGCGGAGACAGGTGAGAAGGAACTCCAAAAGATCCGCAAGACCAGCATCGGCTTCGCGGCCCAGGATGCTCTAGTATTTGACGATCTGTCTGTTTCTGCCAACGTCAAAGTTGGTGGAGGAACTGACGAGCGCTGTTCGGAGCTCCTCGAGTCACTGGGGCTCGCAGGCTTCAGCACCATGAAGGCCGGTCGCATCTCGGGTGGAGAACGCCAACGGGTCGCCGTTGCTCGCGCCCTCGCCAAGGACCCGTCTCTTGTCCTCATGGACGAGCCGACAGCATCGCTTGATGCTGCCGCAGCAGCCCTGGTTATCGAGCAACTTTGCCATGCAGCAGGTCGGGGTGCCGCAGTTCTTGTTGCCACCCACGATGCGCTTCTTGAAGAAGCCGCCGATCGGGTGATCGAACTGTGAGCGTGCGTCCTCGCATGAGGCGAACCCACGTCATTGTCTTTGTCCTCATTGGCCTCCTCGTCTTTTCCGGTTCTCTCCTTGGCAGGATCGGGGTGTCGCGAGCAGGCGAGATCCTTGAGGACAACTGGCGCGGAGCATACGACATCCTCGTGACTCACGACGATGGATTTGAACGGATTTCGCCGGGCAGGGATGCAAACGGCTTTAACCTTGTCGATAGCAACTACGCATCACAGACGAGCCGGGTCATCGGATTTGACCAGCTCGACCAGATAATGCACAAGATTCAGTCGACTTGGCTGCACCAGTTGCCTTCCTTGGACGGATGGCAAATGCACCGCCCTAGTTTTCCTTCACGATCGAGGACCACAATTTCACTGAGGACCCAGTCCAGGACTACGTGATCACCTGGAGCATCACCGACGACAACGGCATCATCTTCGAGAGAACAAATAATCTCCGGATCGATGCGACGCGATGGACGGGTGAGAGCGGTCAGTACTTTGATGTTGGGATCAGCATCACCAACGATTTCGCGCCCATGGACCGTCACCTGCTCCTCGTTCAGGCATCTGTATTCGGCGATTCTCTCCTTCTAGGCTGGGGTCAGGGACCAACCGTTGCCACGACCATCGCCGCCGTCGATCCAGTCCTCGAACAGGAACTGCTTGGCGAGGCAGGCGAGTTCCTCCAACCCCTGGAAGACTTTGGCAGCCTCATTCGACAGCATGGTCAGCTGACCCCGATCGAAGCTTTCGGTGAGACCGGCACTGAAATCGTCCCTGAACTGATTGACATGCCGGGAGTACAGCCGGGTTCTCGACCGGCACCGTTCTGGATGTACGGCGGGCAAAATCCTCTCGTCGGCTATCTTCGCAACACCGATGCCTACCCGCCCACAACAATCACGGCAACGATCGAAGCCGTGGGCGAGACAAGCGTCGAATACGACGAGGTCATGCGGCCGTTCAACGGCGGTCTGCACGATCTCCCCTGGCCAACGAACAATCTCAATTCCGGCGAACCGATCATCGAGAACTACACGCTCAGCAACTACACCGGCACCCGCCTATACCCTCCCCAGCTCACGCAGGTCGACTCCCCCGTCGAAGGACAGGCGGCCTTCACCGCCCGGATGCTGGGGATCTACGGTCCCTTTGCCCGGATCGAGGGAGCTGACATTGACCTTCCCACCGGAACCGATCCTGGCGAAGAGATCAGCTACCGTAACCCAACCGGGAATCAGCTTTCCATTGGCACATACTCCCAAGAGGGCGCCGCTCCTTTTGAAGTTGCTACCTTCACTCCAGGAGAAATCGTCACGGAAGGCGGGTACGTTCCACTCGGGCTCTATGGGCCAAATACCGCAACGCACGAGGGCGAGCCTTTCCCCGTCTCACGCCACGCCCTTGGTATCGCCACTCAGGCTCCCTCCGCCATCCTGTCCTTCGAAGGAGCGAAGGAACTCACCTCTCAGGAGACCATCATTTCCGCGGTCCGGGTACGTGTTGGCGGGCTTGACGGCCTCGACAACGACGAGGCACTGACCAGGATTAACGACACTGCGCAGGCCATCCGGCGCATCGACGGGCTCGATGCCACTGTTGTCATCGGCGGAACAACTCAGCCCGTCAGCATCTGGGTGCCGCTCTACGCCTTTGGAACAGACGATCCCCAGGGACAGCAGGTTGTCGATGAGCTGGGCTGGATCCAGATTGACTACGGAACGCTCGATGTTGCTTCTTGGACAGCATCACTCACGAATGCAACCGTGGACCGCGTTGCCGTCGCCACGATCCTCATCTCATCCCTCTTTGTCATAGGGCTCTGTCTTCTGGCCCGACAAGAGCGGCGTACCACCCACGCTCTCCTTGCTTCACAGGGATGGAGTACGTCCCAGCGCCTGCGGTGGACACTGGGTGAGGAATGGCTGGGGCTGGCCTTCTTCGGTATCGCTTCGACAATTGCTTTTGTCATCGCGGGCACCGACATGAGTCGCTATGCAATCCTCGCCGCCGTTCTCGCACTCCTCCTTGGACTCATCATTGCCAACCCGGTCCATTCTCGGAGACTAGCCCCAGCCGACAGGCTTGGAACCCGTGCACGCATGCTAACCCTGGCGGTCTTCGAGGGCATCAGCCTCGGTATCACCGCCGCCGCCATCGGAGCCCTCGGTATGATCTCGCTCTGGTACTTCCGGCTCCTCACCCAGACAAGCCTCGGCTCCATCATGACGCAGGCACTCATGCCTGTCGTGGGAGCAATTCTCGCGGCTGGCGCAGTCATCGTCCTGACGATGGCTGTCACTGCACGGAAGAACCGCGAAGTCACGAGCGCACGTAACGACTTCTCCTATTGGGGTCTCGGAAGGTCACAGGCGCAGATTCGCACCAGGAACTTCGCCCCAATCGCTATACACGTCATCATTGCTTCAATCATCGTCGCCGCCGGAAGCCGGTATGCAGACGGCTACCAGCAGGGCACGACCCTTTATCTCGCACTCGGCGGATGCTGGATTCTCATATCGCTCCTCACCCGTGGAATCAGCGCATTGCGATGGAAGCCGACAATTCTGGAGCCAACACCATCCCAGTAAGACGGATCCCGTACCCCAGTTCCTGATCAAATACCCACTCACAACCAGTGATAACGCAAACGAACCGCGTGAGTACGTAGGCAAGCAAGTGCATTAGTAACAAGATTCGCGTAACGCTACACGCGCTGAAGATGAAACTGAAACAAACAGGATTAGCCTAAAAGGCATGCGCCAAGAGTGACAGCGGAATCATTCCCTTATGGAAGCCCTGACCGGACTCGCTCTTGGGACAGCCTTAGCCGGTTACTTATTTTCCGCGAATTCTTCGTGGTGACGGATAACTTCGGTGACGATGAACTTGAGGAACTTCTCGGCGAAGACTGGGTCGAGACCTGATTCTTCCGCGAGGGTCTTGAGGCGTGCAATCTGGCGTTCTTCGCGGCCCGGATCGGAGGCGGGAAGGCCGAGTTCAGCTTTGAGTTTGCCTACCTGCTTTGTGCACCGGAAGCGTTCCGCCAGGATGTGGATCAGTGCAGCATCAATATTGTCGATGCTTTCCCGTGCGGTACGCAGTCCCTCCGGGATGTCCTGAGCTTGTTCCACTTCTCCTCCTAGGCAGACTTCTTCGAGCGCTTATAGACGAAAGTGGGTTCACCACCCTCGAACGCCTTCTCATCAATGATGACGCGTTCGATGTCGGAGCGCGAGGGTATCTCAAACATGAGCTCCCGCAGGATACCCTCCATGATCGAACGCAGGCCGCGGGCACCGGTGCCGCGCTCGAGAGCCTTCTCAGCGATCCTGCGAAGGACTTCGTCGGTGAACTCTAGCTCGACGTTGTCAAACTCGAACATGCGCTGGTACTGCTTGGTGAGGGCGTTGCGGGGCTCGGTGAGGATGCGGACAAGGTCGTCGACCTCGAGAGCATCCACAGTGGCGATTACTGGGAGGCGGCCGACCAGCTCGGGAATGAGGCCAAACTTGTGAAGATCGTCGGGCTCAACATCGCGAATCAGGTCACCTGCGGCCTCGTGGCTGGAGAGCTCCGAGCCGAAACCAATGGAGCGGCGTCCCGAGCGTGAGGACACGATCTCTTCCATGCCCGCAAAGGCGCCTGCGACGATGAAGAGGACGTTCGTCGTGTCAATCTGGACGAACTCCTGGTGGGGGTGCTTGCGTCCGCCCTGCGGGGGAACCGAAGCGACCGTGCCCTCGATGATCTTGAGGAGGGCCTGCTGAACACCTTCACCCGACACGTCGCGGGTAATCGAGGGGTTCTCGGACTTGCGGGAGATCTTGTCGATCTCGTCAATGTAGATAATGCCCTGGGCGGCACGATCCGTATCGCCGTCGGCCACCTGAATGAGCTTGAGGAGGACGTTCTCGACATCCTCACCCACGTATCCCGCCTCGGTCAGGGAGGTGGCATCTGCAATCGCGAAGGGCACGTCAAGCATGCGGGCAAGTGACTGAGCAAGGTAGGTCTTGCCTGTGCCGGTCGGGCCGATGAGGAGAATGTTGGATTTGCCGATCTCAACGGGCTCGCTCCCCTTCTTGGGAACATCCTGGCCTGCGCGAATCCGCTTGTAGTGATTGTAGACGGCAACGGCGAGGGTCCGCTTGGCGGAGTGCTGGCCGACCACGTATTCGTTGAGGAACTCGTAGATCTCCTGCGGCTTCGGCAGTGACTCGAGCGAGAACTCGGATTCTTCCTGACCGAGCTCCTCAGCAATGATCTCATTGCACAGCTCAATGCACTCGTTGCAGATGTATGCCCCCGAGCCGGTGATCAACTTCTTGACCTGGCGTTGGGACTTCTGGCAGAACGAGCATTTGAGCATGTCCGCTGCGTCGGCGGTGCGAGCCATAAGAGTACCTCCCTGAACTGTCACCACTCTAGCGACATCGGCGTGCTGGCGCGAATGCACCACGCGGAAACGGGAGCCGTTCAATAGGCTCCCGTTTCTGTGGATTGTTACATCGTGCTAGGCCTCGATGCGGGGCGGCTTGCGGGAGGTAAGAACCTCGTCGACAAGACCGTATTCCTTGGCCTGCTGGGCGGTGAGGATCTTGTCGCGGTCGATGTCGCGCGAGACCTCTTCCTTCGTCTTGCCCGAGTGGTCGGCAAGGGTCTGCTCGAGCCATTCCCTCATGCGGTCGATTTCGTTCGCGACGATCTCGATGTCCGAGGCCTGGCCCTGGACGCCCTGCATGGCGGGCTGGTGGATGAGGACGCGCGCGTTCGGCAGCGCGAGGCGCTTACCGGGTGCACCGGCTGCAAGCAGGACGGCTGCTGCGGAGGCGGCCTGTCCGAGGCAGACGGTCTGGACCTCGGGCTTGATGTACTGCATCGTGTCGTAGATCGCGGTCAGCGCCGTGAAGGAGCCGCCCGGCGAGTTGATGTACATCGTGATCATGGCATCCGGGTCCTGCGACTCGAGGACGAGCAGCTGGGCCATGACATCATCAGCGGATGCGTCATCAACCTGGACGCCGAGGAAGATGATCCTGTCCTCGAAGAGCTTCGCGTAAGGGTCCTGACGCTTGTAGCCGTAGGGCGTACGCTCCTCGAAGGTGGGGAGCACGTAGCGGGATTCCGGCATTGCCGGCGCCATCATCGACGGGTAGTTCATCTTGTACTCCTGGTTCACTTGGTACCACCGCCACCGGAGACGAGATCCGAGGTCTCAACGACGTGGTCGACAAAGCCGTATTCGAGGGCTTCCTGGGCCGTGAACCACTTGTCACGGTCCGAGTCCTCAATGATCTGCTCAACCGTCTTACCGGTCTGCTGAGCCGTAATCTCAGACAGCTCGTGCTTCATCTTGATGATGAGGTCGGCATTGATTCGAATGTCGGTAGCGGTACCACCGGCACCGCCGGAGGGCTGGTGCATAAGAACACGGGTGTGCGGGGTGATGTAGCGCTTGCCAGGGGTGCCCGAGGTCAGCAGGAACTGCCCCATCGAGGCAGCCATGCCCATGGCAACCGTGGCAACATCTGGCTGCACGAACTTCATCGTGTCATAGATAGCCATCCCGGCCGTGACGGAGCCGCCCGGCGAGTTGATGTACAGGTAAATATCCTTCTCGGGATCCTCTGCGGCGAGCAGAAGCATCTGTGCACAGATCGAGTTCGCGTTATCGTCGCGAACTTCGGAGCCCAGCCAGATGATGCGTTCCTTGAGAAGGCGGTTGAAGATGTGATCACTCAGGCCGAGAGATGCGGCCTGGTTCTGCATCGAGGGAAGTGTGCTCAATGGACAGCCTCCTGAATAGAAAAGTCCTTGCGTTCATTCGAGGTTAACGCACCTAGCAACGTCCTACTTCCCTCGGTCGGCTTTGTTTCGCTGTTGGCGCATATAAACAAGGAGTCCGCGAGATCTCTCCCGCGGACTCCTCATGTCTATTACCTGTCGGCGAAACGACTACTTCTCGTCCGTCTCGGCCTTATCGGCCTTTTTGGCCGGAGCCTTCTTCGCAGCCGGCTTCTTTGCAGCAGGCTTCTTGGCGGGAGCCTTCTTCGCCGGGGCCTTCTTGGCGGGAGCCTTTTCCTTGGCCTCGGCCTCGGTGGCGTCCTCGGCCTTGTTGTCGGCCTTCTTGGCGGCCGGTTTCTTCGCAGGAGCCTTCTTCGCCGGGGCCTTCTTGGCAGGAGCCTCAGGTTCGGCGGCCTCCTCGGCCTTCTCCTCGACGACCTCGGCCTCAACGACCGCGGTGTCCTCTTCTGCGGCGACGGGCTCGTCGGTTGCGGCAGCGGCAGCCATAGCACCAGCCTCAACGTCCTCGTCTACGCCCTCGTTCTCGTCGATGACGGACTTGACGTCGATTGCCTCGCCGTCCTGGTCAACAACCTTGACCTCACGGAGCGAAAGGATCAGAGCCTTGTTGCGGGTGAGCTCACCGGCAAAAGCGGAGACCTGGTTGGTCTGGGCTGCTGCCTGGATGAACTGGTTCGGCTCGATGTTGTACATCTGGGCCTGCTGGACCATGAACTCGAGGAGCTCGTCCTGGCCGATCTCGACCTCGAGCTTCTCGACAATGGCGTCAAGAATCATCTGATCGCGGAACTGCTTCTCGGTATCCTCGCGAATCTCGTCACCGTGAGGGTCGCCAACTTCCTTACCCTCTGCCTCAAGGTGACGCTTGATCTCTGCGTCGATGATGCGGGAGGGGACGGGAACGTCAAGCTGCTTGTTGAGCTCCTCAAGGAGGAGGTCACGAGCTGCGTAAACGGTGTCGGTGAGCTTCGTCTTCTCGACGGAGGCACGCAGGTCGGCCTTGAACTCGTCGATCGTGTCGAACTCGGAAGCGAGCTGAGCGAAGTCATCATCAGCCTCGGGGAGCTCCGACTCCTTGACCGACTGAACGGTCACGGTAACGTCGGCCTCTTCGCCCTCGTGGTCACCACCGGCAAGGGTGGACTTGAAGGTCGTGGTCTCGTCGGCCTGGAGCCCCTCGAGGGCTTCGTCGATGCCTTCGAGGAGCTTGCCGGAGCCGAGCTGGTAGGAGATACCGGAAACGGAGTCGACAACCTCGTCGCCAATCTTGGCTTCCATGTCGATCGACACGTAGTCGTTGGCCTGGACGGGACGCTCAACGGACTTGAGGGTAGCGAAGCGCTCCCTCATCTCCGTCAGGCTGGCGTCGACGTCCTCATCGGTGACAACCGGCTTGTCGGTGGTCAGGGTGATGGTGGACAGGTCGGGGAGGTTGATCTCCGGGCGGGTGTCGACGCTGATCTCCACGACGAGAGTGCCGCCGGGCGCGCCTTCCATGTTCGGCCACGTGGTGATGTCGACCTCGGGCTGACCGATCGGGTCCAGCTCGTTCTCAACAATCGCCTGCTGGTAGTAGCCGTCGAGGGAGTCATTGACTGCCTGCTCGATGATGGCGGGGCGGCCAATGTGGCTCTCGAGGACGCGCGTCGGGACCTTGCCGCGACGGAAGCCAGGGATGTTGACCTGCTGGCTCAGCTTCTTTGCCGCGGCGTCCACGGCCGGCTTCAGCTCGTCGTACTCGACATCCACGCTGATCTTGACGCGGGTCGGTTCGAGCTGTTCAACGTTGCTCTTCACGAAAGTTACTCCAGTCATTGACGGTGTGGCAGGCTGCCACCTCACGTTTCACCTGCATTTACTGCAGACATACCGGGTTATTCTACGACACAGAAGCCGTCAATTCCCACTGTCTGGCCCCACAGGTTGCCTATCCCACTCTCAAAACAGCCGCAATCCGGGATTACGTCCAGCAACGATCCAGGAAACGATCACGGATGGCCCGATAGCTCGTTCGCGAACCATTAGGGCAGCGGTTCCGCACTGCACGTGGGAGTACACGCGAGACTAACTGGCGTTCGTTCTCCGCGACTGACCGCGACTTGATCCCTATATCTCCGAAGGACTGGGCTCCCATATCTCCGAAGGGTCAAGCTCCCAGTTCTTCTAAGGGTTGAGCTCCTAGATCTCCGAAGGATCAAGCTCAAGGTCATCCTCGTCCCAGGCCACGTTGTGGGCTGCTGGAAGGACGTCCTTTGGTGCTGCCGGGTCCTTTGCGTCGCGGACCGTGCCATCGTCGTCAACACCAAGGGCAACCTGCCCTCCCGCTGGGTGGCGTTTCTTTTCTGCTTGGGAGATCGGAATGGCTGCAGCGATAAGCGGGAGGATGAGGACAGAGGCGCCACCCGCCAGGACAATGCTTGAGGAAATTTCGTTCGTCATCGCTCCAGCATCCTCGGCAATCGAGGTGACGGCCACGATGATCGGTAGAGCTGTCGAGGAGTAGAGGGCTGTCACGACCCTGTCCCCCATTGTCAGATTCAGTTCGTGACGGAACGTATGTGCAAAGGTTCCAAGGAAGACGGGGATGCCGCGGACGAGAATGAAAAGGATGAGGAAAACAACCCAGATGATGGGCTCTTCGAGCGCGGCAGCGATATCGATGTGCATACCGGACGTAATAAAGAACACCGGGATGAAGAAACCGTAGGCCAAACCGTCAAGCTTCTTCTCTAGCTCTTGCCTGCCCTGCGGGAGGGCCTGGCGAACAATGAAGCCCGCAGCGAATGCACCGAGAACAATATCGAGTTCAAGGACGGTGGCAAGCGTAATGAGTCCTACGAGAAGGACAACGGTTCCGCGAACGGTTGTCTGCGCTGTCGACTCGGCTCCCATGTGCAGGAACCTCAGGACAACGCCGCCGGCCCTGCGAGCTCGGGTCGGCACAAGTCCGATGATGATCGTGACAACGATGAAGAGAATGACGATAAGGAGCGAAAGCCATTCGCTTCGCACCGACAGCAGCACCGCCATAGCCAGAATCGGGCCGATCTCGCCGACAGCGCCGTGAGTCATGACGCTCTTACCGATCGGGGTCTCGAGAACACCCCGCTCTTTCAGTAACGGGAACATGGTGCCGATAGCCGTGGAGGTCATGACGATCGCAATCGCCGCGCCCTCCATGCCTAACGGTGGAAGCTCAAAGATGAGATAAGTAACTCCGAAAGCAAGGATCAAAGAGAACACCCAAGTGAAACTTGCCACTACTCCGCCGCGAGCTTTGAACTCTTTGATGTCGATCTCATAGCCCGCAAGCAGGAACAGGAAGCCAAGCCCTAGCTCCGCGATTAGCTCGATCGACGCACTCTCCGACGCTATCGATAGCGCGTGAGGGCCGATGAGAACACCGAGGAAGAGGAGAACCACAACCTCGGGCAGGGCCTTCTTGGGGACCATTTTGCTGATGATTGGGGCGGCCAAAGCCGCCAAAACAATGAAGAACAGGGAAGTGATGATGTCGACGTTCACCCGTTATTACCTCCGGGTCGTGTATTCGATCGGCCAACCTATCAGAAAACAGCTCTGATATTCACTGGTCGGGGTGACAGGACTCGAACCTGCGACCTTCCGCTCCCAAAGCGGACGCGCTACCAACTGTGCTACACCCCGTCTCCGCTTAGCGGGACGAACTCATCTTAGTGGGTCGCTTCGGCCGATTGGAAATCGAGGCCAGAATCTTGATACTCTCTAAGCCGTGCGGGTGTAGCTCAATGGTAGAGCCTCTGCCTTCCAAGCAGATAGTGCGAGTTCGATTCTCGTCACCCGCTCCGCACAATCCCCGGCACAACGCCGGGGATTCTTTTTTCCCCGCCACCACTCAGACAGGCTCCCCCGCTACTCCACCCACGTGGGCCCAAACTCGACACTTAACCCACATTTGCTACCTGCAAGAGCAGTGACTGGAGTAGTCGGAGTCTCGGTGACCGATATTGGGCGCGCTTACCTTGCTGATCGAAGGCAACCGCCTCCCGAGCGGCCTGGGCAGACACCCCGGGGTAATAGTTCGCAACTTCCTCAGGCGTGATCTCGCCTGTCGCCACTAACGACGCAATGGTCAAGTACGGTATCCGCGTCTCGGCGATGGTCGGCATCCCTCCCATGCGGCGAGCATCGACCTCAATGCTTGGCAAGGGTTGTCGAAAATTTACGACATGGTCACCGTGAGAGTTAAGCAACTCCTTTGACAGTTCATCGAAGGAGACACTCATCGATTCAAGACTCGCATCGGCAAGATCGACGGAGTACTCACTCTCATGGCTTTCCACCCAGGTTGAGACTCCGTCGGATCCGAACCAGTACGTGGAAGGGCGTTCCATTACGCCAAGAGCGATCAGATCCATGAATTCACTACCGACCTTCTGCAACGACACCTCGAAGCCATGCAATGTAGCGGAGCACTACGAGGTCACGGAACGAGTAGAGCGGGGTACTGGACTCGCGCACGTCAGGAACGACCAGGCCTTTGCTTGCCCGGCTCCGGAGCTCATTTATCGTCATCCCGGTAAGCACGGATGCCAGTTGACGAGAAAACATAAGCCCACCTCCGGTCCCTTACAGAACACAGCGTAGCTAAGCTCGCCCAAGCTTCGATCACATTCAAATCGAGTCTTGTAATGCTTTCGGAATACGGGGGCGCTCACGCGGTGAACTTGCGAGATGCCGATTCCAGGTCATGCACCAAGGATAGCCATCTCTCCCCCTACGGGAGGTGATCCATTGCCTCACAGGGAATCGATCCGGGTTGCGCACGGTGGATGTCCATCGCCAACCTACCAATCAGAGACGTGAGCGTCTTCCTGTCCGCTTCGCCTAGCCCCGCAAGCAGATCGGACTCCATGTGGGCGACGCGCTCCTCGTATTTTTCTAGAAGCTCCCTCCCCTTGTCAGTTGCGACGATCTTGCGTGCCCGGCGATCTGAGGGTGCTGGGATCCTTTCGACAACGTCAGCTTTGACTAGGTCATCAATAAGGTAGGTCAGGACGGTTCGGTCAATGGCCAGATGTGCCCCGAGGGCCTGTTGGCTGGGCGGGTCGCGGTGAATGACCGCGGAAACAATCTGGAAGCCGCGAATACCCGAGGGCATGCCCTCGACAACGTCTTCAAAGAGTGACTGGTAGCCACGCAAGACCATGCCAAGGTTCCACCCAAGATCCCCGGGCGGAGCGCTATCAAGGCCTGTCCCATGTGTCGCGGCTTCTGTCACGCTAACCATCATACTCAAAATTAATCTGTTGCATAGATGATCTTTCAACTATACAGTCTGTGGAGCAACATATTTTCTTTGTGGCAGGATTTCGCTTCACCATAGGTCTTTTCCGTTGAGGGACTGCGGTGGAAGAGATTACCTCTGCTACTGATAGAGCCTTGAGAGGTCCTCTCTCCTGGCCCGACGATTAGGACTTTGCATTGACTACTGCCCCGACTGAGCTTCGCACCATTGGAATCCTGGGAGCAGGACGCGTTGGAACTGCTGTGGCACGTCAGGCCCTGAAAGCGGGCTACGAGGTGAAGATTGCAACTGCGAAGTCGGCTAGCGAGATTTCGTTGATTGTCGAGATCATCACGCCCGGTGCCATTGCCGTTGATGCTGCCGAAGCCGCGAGCGCAGATCTGGTTGTTATAGCAGTGCCGCTACACAAGTACCGCACTCTCGATCCGGAGCTTCTTGCGGGACTCACCGCGATTGATGTCATGAACTACTGGGCTCCGATTGATGGCGAGCTTGACGATTTCGAGGGTGATCCCCGGACAAGTAGCGAGATTATTCAGGCCTACCTGCCAGAGACGAGGATCGTTAAGTCTCTTAACCACATTGGCTATCACGATCTCGAAGAGGATGGCCGCGAGCCGGGCTCACCTGACCGCAGGGCGCTTGCTCTTGCAAGTGATGATGAGGAAGCTAAGGCGCTGGTTGCTGGCTTTATCGACCGCCTCGGCTATGACGCCGTGGATGCTGGACCGCTTAGCGCGGGACGCGCCTATCAGCCGGGCACTGAGATCTTTGCCAGCGCTCACAATGCTGAGCAGATGAGAGCCCTGCTCGAAGCCGCAAAGCAGCCTGCACCCTCCTAGTTCCTAAGCCACCTTTCGGCGCTTCAACCGGGCCGTTAAAACTGACACCGGCCCGTACGAATACCACCTGAACCAAACAACTCAATCAGTTACCGCAGGCATGGTCGGGTAGCCATCCTGCTGACAAACATCTTGCTGACGCGTCAGCTCAACCCATGGGAGAGACAATGGAAATAGGCGCCTACAGCTTCGGCGATACTCAGCGTCATGAGGACGGCTCGCTTCGCTCAACCCATGAGGCGGTGCGTAACCTGCACGAGGCAATCGTCCATGCGGATGAGGTTGGGCTCGACTACTTCGGGGTTGGGGAGCACCACACGACCACCATGCCTGCGTCATCACCGGGGGCCACCATTGCGGCCGCCGCCGCAGCAACAAAGCAGATTATTCTCGGCAGCGCCGCCAGCATCATCAGCACCGATGACCCGGTCCGCGTCTACCAGCAGTTCGCAACCGCCGATGCTATTTCCGGTGGTGGGCGTATCGAGATCACAGCCGGCCGCGGTTCTTCTGTCGAGACCTTCCCGCTGTTCGGTTACGACCTGGGTGACCACGACGAGCTGTACGCCAACAAACTCAACCTGCTCATGACCATTAGTGAGAGCGATTCTGAGGAAGTCACATGGAGCGGTAGCCGCCGCCCCGACATCCCGAACCTCGCGGTTGTCCCCCGCCCGGTCCAGGGCCGCATGCCAATCTGGTTGGCTACGGGCGGCAACGCGGGTTCTTCCGCACGTGCGGGACAGCTGGGCCTGCCGGTGTCCTACGGAATCATTGGCGGAGCCCCACATCGCTTTGCCCCACTCGCTGAGCTGTACCGGGAGACCGCGAAGCGCGCCGGCCACCCCGAAGAGAACATCAAGGTATCGGTAGCCGCCATGGGACTCATCGCACCCACGAAGGAGGAGGCACTCGAACGCTTCTACCCGGGCTGGTACAACCTAAACGTAGAAATGGGGCGGCTGAGGGGATGGCCGGAGCCGGATCCTAACGCCTACTACGCGCAGGCCAATGCCCCAGGCGCGTACTACATTGGTGATCCCGACGAGGTGGCCGAACGTATCGTTCATCTCCATGGGCACATGGGCCACATGCGGCACTTCTTGCAGATGGACATCGGCGGCCTCCCTCAGGACCACCTCCTCGAGTCCATCACCCTCCTCGCCACCGAGGTCAAGCCGAGGGTCGAGCGACTGCTCGCCAAGAAGTAGCACCCATCTGGCAATCGCCTCCTAATCTCCTTGCTCAAAGCAAAGCCGGGGTCGGCGTCTAACCGTTCAGGTCGCTGGCCCCGGTTTTGCTGACATGATGACAGCATGACGAACTGGGAAGTTAATCCAGCCGAGTACGAGTGCAAGCACGTTCAGCAGGCCGACATTGTCGACATCATCACTGCACGGGAGGTGCCTCTGGGTGGCCCGCGCGCCATGACTGTCCGGCGCACCCTGCCGCAGCGTAAGCGCTCCCTGATTGGCCCCTGGTGCTTCCTCGACCACTACGGCCCAGACGATGTTGGCGCCACGGGTGGCATGGCAGTACCGCGGCACCCGCACACGGGCCTGGCCACCGTCACGCTTCTCTTTGAGGGCCTGATCGAGCACATCGATACCACCGGCTTCTCGAACATTGTGCGCCCTTCCGAGGTCAACCTAATGATCGCGGGATCGGGGATCTCTCATTCCGAGTTCTCCACCGGAGACACCTCGATCCTGCACGGTGTCCAGCTCTGGTACGCACTCCCCGAAGCAAAGAGAAACTCAACGCCAGGGTCACAGCACTACGTTGCCGAACCGCAGGTTGTTCCCGGAGGAACAGTCCTCACCTACATCGGTTCCCTAGCGGGCGTAACCTCACCTATTGACACGAGGATCGATGCGCTGGCAGCTCAGGTTGTCATGAAGCCGGGTGAGACTGTCACGCTTGATATTGACCCATCCTTCGAGCACGGGGTCGTTCTCGACTCCGGCGAGCTCACTATCCACGTGGGCGAGCACGACCAGACGCTCGGTAAGGACGAGCTGGCCTACCTTCCTCTAGGCCCCGAACAGATTAGCTTTACCGCAAGTGACTCCCCGACCCGAATCATCCTGATCGGTGGCAAGCCCTTCGAGGACACGATCGTCATGTGGTGGAACTTCGTTGGCCGCTCGCACGACGCGATCGTTCAATACCGCAATGCCTGGCAGGCCGAGATCCGGATGAAAGAGCCGCCCGCCAATACCGCAAAGGACATGGAGTCCGGGAAGTATTTTGACGGCATGGCCGTACCTAGGTTCGGAGCCCACTTCCCCGAAGGCGAGCCTGCACCGCTTCCCGCCCCGAAGCTCCCCAACGCTCGAATCAAACCGCGCATTCAGCCGTAGACTAATCCCACCATTGCAATCCGGCTTGCAGAAATTTGGGTATGAAAAGGCGTGGTGCCAAGAACGAGTCTCGGCACCACGCCTTTTAAATATTTGCTAAGTCGCTAGAGCTTAGTCAATCGCACCAGTCTGGTAGGCCTTGACCAGGCGACGGGGAATGCGAACCTCGCGCCCCTGAACCTTGACCGTGACGAGATCCGTCATCTGGGCCTTCCACTGGGACCGACGATTGCGCGTGTTGCTACGCGACATCTTGTGCTTGGGAACTGCCATTGCGCCGCTCCTTTCTGTCTTAGGCGGCCGAAGCCGCGAATATTCTTACCAGGAGGACTTGGTGACGCCCGGGAGCTCACCACGAAGCGCCATGTGACGCATACGAACGCGGGACAGACCGAAGTCGCCGAGGTAACCGCGGGGACGACCATCAATGGCGTCGCGGTTACGCAGACGAACCGGGGACGCGTTGCGCGGAAGACGGTGCAGTGCGGCCATAGCCTCATCACGCTCTTCCTGCGTCAGGTTCTCGTCCACCGAAGCCTTCTTCAACTGTGCGCGACGCTCTGCGTAGCGCTCGACCATCTCGCGGCGCTGCTTGTCACGCGCAATCTTGGACTTCTTCGCCATGCTTACCTCTCTATATACCGAAACGATGTTCCGGCTATAACATCTTGTATCTTGCTGGACCTACCGGGAGTTTCCTCGCGCGATGGGGATCACCCGGAGGGACAGCGGTCCGACAAACCATCCTAACTCAGGATTGAGCCAGAACCATAGTTACATCAACCACTAATCTCCGCGCAGTCGGTCACACTTAAAAAGACCGGCGGGTCAGGGCCGATGAATGAACACCCCCTAGGATAGCGGTATGCCGCAGACGATTCGAGACAGCGTGAGAACTGAGCTTGTGATTTCGCGCTCCCGCTTTATCACCGAACTCGTCCCCGCCGCCGATCCGGACGGGGCCAGAAACCTTGTTGCCGAGCTCCGAACGGAGTTCCCAGACGCTCGCCACCACTGTTCCGCATGGATCGTCCAGGTACCCGGCGAGCAGGATCGGGAGCACTCGTCCGATGATGGGGAGCCGTCGGGAACCGCGGGCCGGCCCATGCTCGACGTGTTGCGCGGACGGGAACTCACCAATGTTTCTGCTGTTGTTGTCCGCTATTTCGGCGGGATTCTCCTTGGAACCGGCGGGCTCGTGCGCGCCTATTCCGATTCCGTGGCCCAGGCAGTCAATGAGGCAACCCTGTGGACGGTCACCGAGGTGCCGCAGTGGGAGATCACCGTTCCTGTGGCCACAGCCGGCAGACTCGAAGGGATCCTACGGTCGGAAGGCTGGGAAGTGGAGTCGCAGTGGGGTTCCGAGGTGACGATGCTGATAACAACGGACAGAGTTGATCGCCTTACCACCATTGCTTCCATTGAGCTGGGCACAGATGTCGTACCCGAACATCGCGGAACGGTTCAGCAATTCTCTCGATGAGTGAACGGGCTTGCTCGGTGGCGAAGGTCATGAAACTATAGCCATAAGCACTGAGCTTGAAGTTTTAACTATCTTCTAAGGAGGCGGCCATGAGCACCACTCGTCCGTTCCTCCTGTGCTGTCTGTTCTGTCGCTAGAGTGTCGAGCCCCAGGGTGCGTTGACGCATGCTCGGCACTCTCCCTTTTACTACTTACAGACCGGTACAACCCCCTCAAAAATTCATCGAAGGAAGATTTATGTCTCGAATTGCAGCCGACGCCACCCAGCTTGCCGGCAACACCCCGCTCGTCCGCATCAACAACCTGTTCCCCGACTCGAAGGCCACCGTCCTCGCGAAGCTCGAGTTCTACAACCCTGCCAACTCTGTGAAGGACCGCATTGGCGTTGCCATCGTGGATGCTGCTGAGAAGTCCGGTCAGCTCACCGAGGGCGGCACGATCGTAGAAGCCACCTCCGGCAACACCGGTATCGCCCTCGCCTTCGTTGGTGCAGCACGCGGATACAACGTTGTTCTCACCATGCCGTCCTCGATGTCGAAGGAACGCCGCGCACTCCTGCGCGCCTACGGTGCCGAGCTGATCCTCACAGAGCCTGCTGATGGCATGAAGGGCGCAGTCGCGAAGGCCGAAGAAGTTGCAGCCGAGCGTCCGGGTGCTGTGCTTGCCTCGCAGTTCGCGAACAAAGCGAACCCCGCTATTCACGAGGCCACGACGGGCCCTGAGATCTGGAACGACACCGACGGCGAAGTTGCAGCCCTCGTTTCCGGCATTGGCACCGGCGGAACCATCACCGGTGCGGGCCGCTACCTGCGTTCGAAGAACCCCGACATCAAGATCTTTGCCGTTGAGCCGGCCGAGTCTCCGCTCCTGTCCGAAGGTAAGGCTGGCCCCCACAAGATCCAGGGCCTCGGCGCCAACTTCATTCCCGGAATTCTTGACACCGAGATCTACGACGAGGTCATCACCGTTCCTTCTGCGGACTCCTTCGACTGGGCCCGTGCAGCGGCCACGAAAGAAGGCCTCCTCGTTGGTATCTCCTCGGGTGCTGCCCTGAAGGCCGCTGGCGAGGTTGCTAGCCGCGAAGAGTTCGCCGGTAAGACGATCGTTGTCATCATCCCGTCGTTCGGTGAACGCTACCTGTCCACCCCGCTGTTCGAGGGCCTGGTCGATTAATCATGGTTCTGTCACTCGGCGCTTCCCTGAAGACGCTCCTCAAGGAAGACCTTGAGGCTGCTCGTCGGCGGGATCCCGCGGCGCGTACCCCGCTGGAAGTCGCTTTGGCATATCCCGGCGTGCACGCCCTGTGGGCACACCGGGTGGCACATGCAATGTGGAACAAGTCAGATCGGCTGAAGCTCCCGGCACGCCTGCTGTCGCAGGCAGCCAGGTCAATCACTGGGATCGAGATCCATCCGGGCGCTCAGCTCGGGCGGCGCATGTTTATCGACCACGGCATGGGAGTCGTCATTGGCGAAACCGCCGAGGTCGGTGAGGACGTCATGATGTATCACGGCACGACCCTGGGAGGTGTTTCCCTCGACAAGGGAAAGCGCCACCCTACGGTCGGTGACCGGGTCACGATCGGTGCTGGAGCCAAGGTGCTTGGCCCCATTACGCTCGGTAACGACTCCCAGATCGGCGCTAACGCCGTTGTCGTTAAGGACGTTCCCGACGGAGTGACCGCTGTCGGCGTTCCCGCGAAGAACCGCGAGATCCCCGTCATGGAACCCCAAATCGACCCGGCCATCTGGATCTGATAAACCACTATCGGATCGACCACTAGAACTGGCGATTAACTGTGAGAATGGCGGCCTTCGGGCCGCCATTCCCCATCCAACCCCTTGTTTGACGAAAACAGGTCTTAAAGTGGGTGGCATGACCGTTCCCGACTCTTCCGCAGCGAATCCCGAGTATCTCGCGAGCGTCAAGCAGGCCCGCCAGAGGGCCCTTCTCTTTGCTGTCACTGCACTTGTCGTCCTCATTATCGGGGCCATCCTCGTTGCGGACGTCACGAGAGTTGCGAGCATCATCGGACTCTCCGTCCTTGGCTGGGCTATCGTCCAGCTCATTGGGATCGGCTACCTGCGCATGAGACCAAAAAACCCTGCGGTAGGCGTTGCCATCGTCGGAGGCATCGCAACTGCCCTTACCGTTCTTCTCATTACCTTCTTTTCAAGCGGCTTTGACGAGGCTCTTCTCGTGGCTGGCACATGGCTTGCCGGTGGCGCGCTCTCGGAGGCCGTTCGTGGCAGCAGGTGGCAACGTGCTCTTGGTGAGAAAGGGATCTCCGGCGATGTCGTGCGCACCCTCGCCATTCACACCGGCTACGACGGAACCCCCATGGCAAGCTTCCTTACCGGCGGCATCCTCGTCGGCATCTGGGCCTGGCTCCTCGACGTCCTCCCCTGGGTTACTCCCTTTGCGGCACTCGTCCATTGCGCCGTAGCTCTCGGACTCTCCGCCAAAGCGAAGGCCTGAGAACAACGTAGTCATTCACCCACCTCATCCTCACCAGCACTAACGCTGGCTTACCCGTCCAACCCCGACCCATCCGTCGTTCCTCAGAACGGCGGATGGTCTCTTTATTGCAGCAGATCACACCCGATACTGAACAGGCTTTCCAACGGGTTGCGCTCGAGCTTTCCAGCTCGACATGATCAATATGATCAACATGGTCAAGTGTGTTGGCCGGACCCTTCCTTGCATCCATCGCCGAGGATTCCTACCTAACTCTCATGTCAACTTCCATGGCGCCTGGAGCTTCGCTGACCTGGCTGGTTTCGCCCTCCGCAATGAACGAGAGCCCTGCCACGGACTGCCCTTAGACTGGTGGAATGACAGATCCTATTCTCAGCGATGTGCTGAAGAACGCTAAGCAATCCGTCCGTGTTCAAGATGACCTGTTCCGCAGGGTTAATGGCACCTGGCTCGACACTCACGAGATCCCGGCCGACCGTCCCCGGGACGGTGCTTTCTACGACCTTAACGAGCGGTCGCAGGAGCAGGTTAAGGCAATCATTGATGAACTTGCCGAAGGTGACCCTGCAGGTGATGCTCAAAAGATCGGCGACTACTACTCGTCCTTCATGGATGTCGACACCCTGAACGCCGCAGGCGTTGAGCCGCTCCGTGAGGATCTTGAGCAGATCTCTCTCGCACAGACAAAGGAAGCTCTCGCGAGCGCCGTGGGCACTCTTGTTCGCACGGGCGTGAACACCCCGTTTGATTTCGACATTGACGCCGATCTCAACGACCCGGACTCCTACGTCATCTTTATCAGCCAGTCGGGCCTGTCCCTTCCGGATGAGGCATACTACCGGTCCGAACAGCATGCGGAGACCCTCAAGGCTTTCGAGAAGTTCGTTCCCGAATACCTTGCCCTCACGAATGTTCTTGCGAATGCCGAAGAGGCTGGCCAGCATATCGTCGAGTTCGAGACCGCTCTCGCTTCTCACCACGCCGATGTCGTGACGACCCGCGACGCCGACAAGATCAACAACCCGATGTCGTGGACCGACTTCATGGCTTCCGCACCGGGTTTTGACTGGGAGGCAGCCCGTGAAGCTATTGGCATCCCCTCCGATCTGGCCGACCGACTTATTGTGCTGACCCCGGATGCTCTCACGGGAGCCGCAAAGCTGTGGGAAGAGACCGATCTTGATGTCCTCAAGGAGTACCTGACCTTCCAGGTCGCTGTCTCCCGCGGCGCCTACCTGACTGAAGACATCGCCCAGAAGCGTTTTAATTTCTTCGGCACCACTCTTATGGGAACCACGGAGCAGAAGGACCGCTGGAAGCGAGGCGTTGCCCTTGTCAGTGGTGTTCTTGGAGAGGCTCTCGGCAAGATTTACGTGGAGCGTCACTTCCCGCCGTCCCACAAGGAAAAGATGGAGCAGCTCGTAGCGGACCTACTTGAGGCCTACAGCAACTCGATCAAGAATCTTGACTGGATGGGTGAGGAGACCAAGAAGAAGGCCCTTAGGAAGCTCTCGACCTTCGTTCCGAAGATCGGCTACCCGGAAAAGTGGCGGGACTACTCCGCTCTGACGATCACCGATGACCTGGTGGGCAACGTTCGCGCCTCGGCCGGTTTCGAAACTGATCGCGCTATTGCAAAGCTCGGGACACCCATGGACCGTGAAGAATGGTTCATGCCTCCCCAGATGGTGAACGCCTACTACAACCCGACGTGGAACGAGATTGTCTTCCCCGCGGCTATTCTTCAGGATCCGTTCTTCAACCCGGATGCTGATGACGCCTGGAACTACGGTGGCATTGGTGCTGTGATCGGCCACGAAATCGGCCACGGCTTCGATGATCAAGGTTCGAAGTATGACGAGTCGGGCCGTCTCAACAACTGGTGGACCGATGAGGACCGTCGCGAGTTTGAGAAGCGCGCCAACGCTCTTATCGCACAGTACGACGCCTACACCCCGATGGCCCTCGAAGGCACCGAGCATCACGTCAACGGCGCCCTCACCATCGGTGAAAACATTGGCGACCTCGGCGGCCTCACGATCGGCCTGAAGGCGTACGACATTGCACTGCGTCGCCAAGGCTACGACGGCATCGATGATGCTCCCGTCATTGACGGAGTGACCGGTGCCCAGCGCGTCTTCTACTCGTACGCGAGGATTTGGCGGGAGAAGTCCAGGGACGAGACCGCGATCGTCATGCTCAGCATCGACCCGCACTCCCCCTCCGAGTTCCGTTGCAACGGTGTCGCCAAGAACCTCACGGCGTTCCACGAGGCCTTCGACGTCAAGGAAGGCGACGAGCTTTACCTCCCCGAGAATGAGCGCGTAGCCATCTGGTAATGAAAGCTATTGTCCGATACCAATACTGGCACTGCTGGCGTAAGGCCAGAACATAGCTGCCGGGAGATAACGTCAAGGGAGGGGCCGATTCAGTTTCATTCTGAATCGGCCCCTCCCCTATGCATCGGTTAAAGGTTATGACAGGACTGTTTAATCGGCACTTGCCACGCTTGAGAGCATCTCTTCGACATCGGCCTGGAGCTCACCGAACTCTTCGGCCGATGCTGAGAAAGCAACTTCCTGTAGCCCGTCATCACTGAAGATCGGGTAGACAAGCTGGGTGATCTCCAGTCCGTCCATGACTCTCGTGACCTCAAGCCCCTCAACCTCGTTGCCGTCCACGCTCAGCGTCGTGGCAGGTCCGATGACAACATCATCCGGGTTCTCGACGCCAGTTCGGAAGGAGTTGCTAGCGGGCTCCTCCCATTCCTCAAACGCGGTCGGGACGCCGGGAGCAGCATCAACCCAGGTTCCCACAATATTCGGAACGAAAGCCGAGTTGTTGACACCGGAGACGAGCAGAACCGTGAGGTTGACGTTCTCGTCAAGTGGCGCAGGGTATGCCTGCCATCCATCCACCAGGGTCAAGGAATAGCGGTCGTCCTTCGACGTCACCACGTCACCCTCGACGGTCATGCGACCCTCGGTCCCCTCCTCGCCGCCGTCAGCTGTGCCTTCGGGGGTTAGTTCCTCGTAGGTTGGGGTGGCAGATGTTTCCTCGGACGACGATGTCTCGTCAGTCACGGTGTCATCGGAGCAGGCCGAAAGCGCTGCGAGTGCGACGATGCTCGCCGCGGCAAATCTTCTGATCATTCGAACGACGGCCCCTTGTCGCGGGAACGCTTGAGCTCGTAGAAGCCGGGAACGGAGGCAACGAGAACAGCACCGTCGAACAGGCGCAGAGCGTCCTCTCCTCGGGGCGCCGGGGTAACAACCGGGCCGAAGAAGGCGGAGCCGTTCACGGAGATCGTCGGGACACCCACGTCGGTTCCAACCAGGTCGGTGGCGCCTTTGAGCTGTGCCTTCATGGCCTCATCAAATTCACCGGACTCGGCGCGCTCGACGAGGGCAACGTCGAGCCCTGCGGCTTCAAGGGCCTCAACGATTGCGTCACGCTCGTTCGTGCGGCCACCCGGGTGGTAGCGGTTGCCGACCTCGGTGTAGAAGTTACCGAGGGCCTCCTGGCCGTAAACCTCACCAACACCAACGGAGACCTGTGCACCGAGGCGGGCCTCTTCAATGTGCTTCGCGTAGCCAGGATCGAGGTCGCGGCCTTCGTTGAGGAGGGTGAGGGACAGGACGTGCCAGGTGACGTCGACGTCACGGTTGGGAACAATCTCCTCCGCGATCCAGCGGGAAGTCATCCAGCACCAGGGGCAGGAGGGATCAAACCAGAAATCAATTTTGTCAGCCATGTCACCATCGTCCCGTAGTTTGAGCCGACTTCCAAACAGGGACGCTCAGCGCTCAGCGTATTCCCAGCCCAGCAAGTACTGTTAGGTAGGTGCACGCAAACCGCGCACGGACACTGTGAAAGGACATTCATGCCAGGAGAGAACCTCACCCGGTCAGAGGCAGCGGCACGCGCTGGAGCGGTTTCTGCCGACAGCTACCGCGTCCAGCTCGACCTGAGGGGCGACACAACATTTTCTTCCATCACGACACTGAAGTTCTCCGCAAGCGCGGATCAAACGTTCGTGGACCTGATCGGCTCGGTCAACTCGATCCTGCTCAACGGCGAGCCGGTCGACCTGTCCGCGCACGCGGACTCCCGGATCCACCTGACTGGCCTCAAGGCCGAGAACGAGCTGGTGGTGGACGCGACATGTTCGTTCATGAACACAGGCGAGGGCATGCACAAGTTCGTTGACCCAGTCGACGGTGAAACCTACCTGTACACCCAGTTCGAGGTTGCCGATGCTAGGCGCGTGTTTGCTGTCTTCGAGCAGCCCGACCTCAAGGCCGAATACACGTTCGAAGTTACGGCACCGAGCCACTGGAAGGTGTTCTCCAACTCCCCCACCCCGGAACCCACCCCGGTTGATGACACCTCGAGCCTGTGGGAGTTCACGCCCACCGAGAAGATCTCCTCATACCTCACGGCGATTGTCGCTGGACCCTACGAAGGAAGCGAATCGTCACTGACGAGTTCTGATGGTCGGACGATTCCGCTTGGCGTGTACTGTCGTGCGTCGCTTGCCGAGCACCTGGATGCTGACGAAGTTATCAACATCACGAAGGCAGGTTTTGGTTTCTTTGAGAACGAATACGGTCACCCCTACCCGTTCCGCAAGTACGACCAGATTTTTGTTCCCGAGTTCAACGCCGGAGCCATGGAGAACGCCGGTGCCGTAACAATCACGGAATCCTACGTGTTCCGTTCCCGTGCCACAGGCGCGATGATCGAGCGTCGTGCGATCACGATTCTGCACGAGCTTGCCCACATGTGGTTCGGTGACCTGGTGACGATGCGCTGGTGGAACGACCTGTGGCTCAACGAATCGTTTGCCGAGTTCATGTCGCACCTGGCTGCCGATGAGGCAACCCGCTGGGATCAGGCCTGGCAGACGTTCCTCTCGTCGGAGAAGTCGTGGGCCATGGAAGCCGATCAACTCGCCTCCACGCACCCCGTTGTCTCTTCGGTGACGGACCTTGAGGAGGTGTGGGCAAACTTCGACGGAATCACGTACGGCAAGGGCGCTTCCGTCCTCAAGCAGCTTGTTGCCTACGTGGGCCGCACCGAGTTCATGACCGGCCTGTCCGAGTACTTCTCCAAGCACTCGTGGGGCAACACGGAGCTATCCGACCTGCTGGTGGAGCTCGAGAAGGCTTCCGACCGTGACCTGTCCGAATGGTCCACCCTGTGGCTCGAGGAGTCGGGTGTGACCCTTGCTCGCCCGGTGATTACCGCCCAGGGTGACACGATGACAGAGCTGGTAATCCGTCAGGAGCTCGGTAACGCACCCCGGCTTCGTCCGCACCGCATGGGAGTGGGACTGTACGACGTTGTCGATAATCGCCTCGTCCTGCGCAAGCGCGTTGAGCTAGATGTTGCCGGTGAGGAAACAGTTGTCACGGAGCTGGCTGGCGAGAAGATTGCCGACATTGTTCTCCTGAACGACGGGGACCTGGCCTACACGAAGATCAGGCTGGATGAGAGGTCGTTGGAGACCGCGATCAAGCACATCGACACTTTCGATGATCAGCTGGCCCGCACGCTCCTCCTCAGCGCGGCCTGGGACATGTGCCGCGATGCAGAACTGTCTGCTACCTCGTTTACTGAGCTGGGGCTCCGCGCGATCGAAACCGAGAACCACCCGACCGCACTGCGCGTGTTGCTCATGAGCGTGTCGCTGGCGGCCACGATCTACTCCTCCCCCGATAACAGGGAGAACCTGATCGTTAAGGTTGCCGATGAGCTGTTCGCGATCGCCGACCGGGCCGAGCCCGGCTCGGAGATCCAGTTCCAGGTTGCTTTGGAGGCGGCACGCCGCGCGAAGAGCGACGGTCAGCTGGACCGGCTTGAGAACTGGCTCGAAGGTAAGGACCTACCGAATGGCTTCGAGCTGGACACCGACGGCAGGTGGACGGTCCTCCAGGGGCTTTCTGCCGGTGGCCGGATCGACGAGGCAAGGATCGAGGCGGAGCTCGCGAAGGACAGCACGGCAACAGGAATGGAATCCGCCTGGCGTGCCCGCGCCTCCATCCCAACCCCCGAGGCTAAAGAGGCCGCCTTTTCGGCACTGATTGAAGGCGGCCTGCCGAACATGCAGCAGCGGAGCGCCCTCTTCGGGTTTCAAGCCGGAGACGCCTCCGTCCTCGCCCCCTTCTTCCCCAGGTACCTCGACGCCCTGAGCGGAGTGTGGGAGAAGCAGACGTACGAGATGGCGCAACAGCTCGCCACCCGTATGTTCACACCCTCAATTATCGGCATGGGAACCGATGTTGAGGCGGGGCTGAACGCGTGGCTGGAAGAGCACCCGGACGCTGCACCGGCGCTACGCAGGATCATCATTGAGCATGGGGATGCGACCCGCCGGGCCCTAGCGGCCCAGACGGTCGATTCAGCTCATAACAGTTAGGACTGGTGGTCAGTCGAGCTTTCCGAGAAGATCGCCGGCTGTAACCTGAGCGCCTGGAGCCACACCCTGGTTCCAGGCGTTCGTCCTTTTCTGAGGGAACGTCACGACAACCATGGATTCCAGGTCGCCTAAGCGATCCAGGTCGACGGTGATAAGCGGGGTTCCGACGCTCACCTGATCGCCCTCTTTCACGAGGGCGGTGAGGGCATCGCTCTTGTGAGTATCGATCCCGGCATGGACCAGGCAGGAACTCACGACAACGGCATGGGAACGCACCGAGGTAACCTCGCCGTCGCATGGCGACAGGACTGTCATAACGCCGGTCTCCGACGGGTCTATCGCACAACCGGGTCCCAACATGAGGCTTGAAAACACAGGGTCGGGGACCGACTCGAGCCCGAGTACAGTCCCCGCTATTGGCGAATAAAAGTTCACCCCATGCGCTCCACAATATCTTCGGCCTCGGGGCCTACAACAACCTGGACAACGTTATTGGCCTGGACGACGACACCGAAGGCACCGCTCTCCCTGAGGGCCTCCTCCGACACCGCGTCGACCGAGTTCACGACGGCACGGATACGGGTGATGCAGGCTTCTACCGTGGAAATATTGTCCTTGCCGCCGAGCCCAGCGATGATGGACTGTGCTTTATCCATGATTCCTCCTTGGTCTCAGAGTAGCCGGTTATCGTCCCCAAGTGCGCGCCTAAACGTCTCCAGAAGGGACGTGACACGCGAATGGGACGGAATGTCGCCGACGAGAACAACCTCTTCTGTTCCGTCAGCCAACGGAACCCGCCAGTTCGGATATTCCTGATCGGTTCCCGGCTGGTTCTGGGTCCGACGTTCACCCACAGCGTCAACCAGGGAAACAGCGAGGAACGTGGATCGTGCCTGGGCAATGTAGGCGTAGAGGCCTTCCACGATTTCCCGCTCGGTCGGGTTCTCCCCGACCAGTCCGTACTCCCGTAAACGCTTCAGGGCCTTTTCTCGTTCCTCATCTGCTTCGGCCCGCACCTGCTCAACCGGCTGCATCAGAAGCCCGAGCCGCTCGCGCAGGTCGACATGCTCGCCAGCAATGTAGCCGGCGGCGGGCGGAAGGTCGTGGGTGTTGACGGAGGTGAGGACCTCGCGGCGGTAGTTCTCTGCCCGCAGCGGCATCCCCTCACCTTCCTTCTCGAACCAGAAGATGGAAGTTCCGTAGATCCCACGGGCCGCAAGGAAGTCCCGAACCCAGGGCTCAACTGTTCCCAGGTCCTCACCAACGAGGATCGTGCCAGCCCGGTGTGCTTCGAGCAGGAGAACGCCGATCATGGCCTCGTGGTCGTAATTGACATATGTACCCTCGGAGGCCGGGTGATCGTCGGGAACCCACCAGAGACGGAAGAAGCCAGCAACGTGATCGACGCGGAGCATTCCGGCGTGGCGGATTACGGTGCGGATCATATCGCGCAACGGCTGGTAGGCCGTCTCGGCAAGAGTGTCGGGACGCCACGGGGGCTGCGACCAGTCCTGGCCCTGCTGGTTGTACATATCGGCGGGGGCGCCGACGGTGACGCCACGAGCAAAGGCCGTGGGATTCGCCCACACATCCGCGCCAATTGGGTGGACACCAACAGCGAGATCGGCGCACACACCGATGTGCATGCCAGATGCTAGAGCGGCCTCCTGGGCCTTTTCAAGCTGTTCGTCAGCAACCCACTGGAGCCACGACCAGAACTCGATCCGGTCGGTCAGCTCACGCTTCTCGCGTGCCACATAGACGGAGTCGGCCGTTGCAATATTCTCCGGAAATCCCTTCGGGTACTTCTCGCACAGGGCGCACCAGAGCGCAAAATCTGTCAGCCCCTGGCCCTCTTCTTCAAGGTACTTTTCGTAGGCGGCCTGACGAGCGAACGAGCGGGGCACCTTGAAGATGATCTCGAGGGCCTGGCGCTTCGTTTCCCAGACCTCGTCGCGATCAATGTACTCGTTACGTAGCGAAGAGGCTCGTTGTTCTTCGCCTCCCCAGTCAATGAGGGAACGCTGCGGGCCAGTCAGGTACGCGGTCTCCACGATCTCTTCGGGACGAACGTAGATCGGGTTAACAAAACGCCTGGAAACGGGAAGGTACGGCGACGGCGACATGTGCCCAACCGGCTCGGCCGCGTGCAGCGGGTTGATTTGGAAGAAGTCCGCGCCCTCATGACCAAAGATCGCGGCAAGGTCGGCAAGATCGGAGAAGTCGCCAATGCCCCAGGACTTTGCGGAGCGGACCGAATAGAGCTGGGCGGCAACACCCCAGGCCCGGGAGGTTTCCAGGTCCGGTTCGTCAAGGCGGTCCGGTGTCATCGCAAACGGGGATTCGGTAACGGTACCGTCCTCCAAGGTCGCACGTAGCGTATGCCACCCGAGTGGAATATCGCCGGGCAGGAGGAATGAGGCACGGCCAGTCTGCTTGCCGTCGATTGTACGGTCCCCGGTCCAGTCCTCGACCTGGCTCAGCGGCCACGACTCATCGGTGCCCTCAAGGATAACTTCGAGGATGACCTTGCTACCGGATGGCACGTGTGCGTGTACGCGGCCCTCGGAGTTCTGGCGGTGAACAACTGAGGGCGGGAGGATCCTGCGCCAGGTCTCAAGTTCGCGATCGGTGAGCGCCTGCACTGCGCCCTGCTCGGTCGAGGCATCCACTCCCATGGCGGCCAGCACCTTGATCAGGATCTCATCGGAGATGTCGCGCTGCTGTCCGTCGTATCCCCAAAATTGGGTCGATACACGATAGGCAGCTGCCAGCTCCGTCAGGGTTGATCGAGAGGGAGGGACACTCATAGGACGACCTTTCGCAACGACATTGTGCATTCGTGCACTATTCTGCCAGATATTCGCTTTCGACCAGCACAATTAATCGTCAGCTGGGACACTCTTCTATTTCACACTCTCCGTGAGCTTTACTCCAGTGTGATGTCAGGTGTCGGGCTAACAGCGTTCGCCCAGGAAAACTCGGTTAGTGTTTACCCTGGATAGGAGCACCATGGACAAGCGCATCTTCATACCGGAAAGCACAACGGAGCCACTGGCTTCCCTGCTCAACACGCTCAGGCTTGAGCGCCAGGGAGACATCACATATCGGGGTCACGACAATCTGCCCCAGCTCTCCGGACGCGTGTATGGCGGCCAGGTACTCGCCCAGGCCGTGTTGGCTGCCGCCGATACATTTGAGGACAGCGACGACCGGCTTATCCACTCCCAGACCGCGGCTTTCCTCCGCGCTGGCGACATCAAGAAGCCAATCGACTTCGAGGTCGAAGTCATCAGCGACGGAAGGTCATTCTCCACCCGTCTCGTGCACGCCCTGCAAGACAATCGCATTATCTTCACGGCACGCGACTCCTTCCAGCGTCGTCAGCCCGGCGTCGAGCATCAGGACGAACCCCCGAACGTTCCGGGGCCGGATGAGTTCCCGTCCTCGGTCGACCTCTTTTCGTCCGTCGACCATCCGGCGGCCCGTTTCATGTCCTCGACGAACTCGCTCGACATGCGGCACGTCGAAGGCCAGCTCTACCTGCGCCCCACGAAGGAAATCGACTCGACAACGCACGTCTGGTTCAAGACTCGCTCCCCTATGCCAACCGATTCTTCTCAGACACTCAAGAGAGCCGTCCTCGCTTACGCAGCAGACCAGTTCATGCTGGAACCAATCCTGCGTAACCACCGACTTGCTTGGTCCACCCCAAAGATCGCTCTCGCCACTCTTGACCACACAACCTGGTGGCACCGCGATGTCGATCCATCCAACTGGATTCTTGCCGAGCTTCACAGCCCCTCGGCACAGGGCGGCCGCGGCCTCACACTCGCCAAGTTCTTCCAGGACGGAACACTCGTGGCAAACATGGCCCAGGAGGGCATGGTCCGCTCCCCCGAGTTCTCGGAGTAGCACCGGCCAATTGGGTAAAGCCACGATCAAGTGTGGCACCGAGCTCCGCTTCTCCAGAACCATCCGATGCCGCCCACCGACCCCCGATCAAGCTTTGGGCCCAACCAGCGAAATGGTTGGGCCCAAAGCTTTGCGTGCGCACTACTTTAATAGTGCCGCGGTAGCGGTCTGTTTAGTCGCGCGTGAGCTTGCGGTAGGTCACGGCGCTGGGGCGTGCCGCCTCGGCACCAAGACGCTCAACCTTGTTCTTCTCGTACGAGTCGAAGTTACCTTCGAACCAGTACCAGTTGGCCGGGTTCTCCTCGGTGCCTTCGTAGGCGAGGATGTGGGTGGCGACGCGGTCCAGGAACCAGCGGTCATGAGTGACGACAACGGCGCAGCCGGGGAACTCAAGAAGAGCGTTTTCGAGCGAACCGAGTGTTTCCACATCGAGGTCGTTCGTCGGCTCATCGAGGAGCAGCAGGTTGCCGCCCTGCTTGAGGGTCAGCGCAAGGTTCAGACGGTTGCGCTCACCACCGGAAAGAACTCCCGCCGGCTTCTGCTGGTCCGCACCCTTGAATCCAAAGGCGGACACGTAGGCGCGGGACGGCATCTCAACCTTGCCGACCTGAATGTAGTCGAGTCCGTCCGACACGACCTCCCACAGGGTCTTGTCGGGGTCGATACCGGCGCGGGTCTGGTCGACGTACGAGATCTCGACGGTCTCGCCAACCTTCAGCTCACCGGCGTCGAGCGGCTCAAGACCGACGATGGTCTTGAACAGGGTTGTCTTACCAACACCGTTCGGGCCAATGACACCGACGATGCCGTTGCGGGGAAGCGAGAACGACAGGCCGTCGATGAGAACGCGATCGTCGAAGCCCTTCTTCAGGTTCTTGGCTTCGATAACAACGTTGCCGAGGCGCGGGCCGGGCGGGATCTGGATTTCTTCGAAATCCAGCTTCCTGGTCTGCTCGGCTTCCGCCGCCATCTCCTCGTACCGATCGAGACGCGCCTTCGACTTGGCCTGACGGCCCTTCGCCGACGAACGAACCCATTCGAGTTCTTCCTTCAGGCGCTTTTGAAGCTTGGCGTCCTTCTTACCCTGGACGGTGATGCGTTCCTGCTTCTTCTCGAGGTAGGTCGAGTAGTTGCCCTCGTACGGGTAGAGGCGACCGCGGTCGACCTCAGCAATCCACTCGGCAACGTGATCGAGGAAGTACCTATCGTGCGTGACCGCAATTACGGCGCCGGGGTACTTCGCAAGGTGCTGCTCGAGCCAGAGCACCGACTCGGCATCGAGGTGGTTCGTGGGCTCATCGAGGAGGAGCAGGTCGGGCTGCTCCAGGAGGAGCTTGCACAGTGCGACGCGGCGTCGCTCACCGCCCGACAGGTGGGTGACGGGCGAATCGGCGGGCGGGCACTGGAGTGCGTCCATGGCCTGCTGAAGCTGCGAGTCGAGATCCCACGCGTTGGCGGCGTCAATGTCGGTCTGGAGCTTACCCATCTCTTCCATGAGGGCGTCGAAGTCGGCGTCGGGATTACCCATCTCCTCGCCGATTTCATTGAAGCGGTTGACCTTGGCAAGGATGTCGGCGACACCCTCCTGAACGTTGCCGAGGACCGTCTTTTCCTCGTTGAGCGGCGGCTCCTGAAGGAGGATTCCCACCGTATATCCCGGGGTGAGCCGGGCCTCGCCGTTGGACGGTGTATCCATCCCGGCCATGATCTTGAGGATCGTCGACTTACCGGCACCGTTCGGGCCGACCATACCGATCTTTGCACCCGGCAGGAATGCCATGGTGACGTCGTCAAGGATCAGCTTGTCGCCGATCTTCTTGCGGGCTCGGACCATCGAGTAAATGTACTCAGCCACTGTTCTCCCTTGTGTTTAAGAAGCTTTCCTCCACAAGGTTACCGCAGGCGTCACGAAGCGGGTGACTCCTCCGCCGCAAGCGGACCCCTCACATATTCGGCAGTTCCGCGTCCGATCTCGATTCCCACCGAATCGGCTTTGATGACGAGGACCGTGCGGGACTGCGTCGGATCGTCGCGCAACTGATACGTGTCCGTCTCGAACCTGCCGCGCACGAGAACCGGGGTTCCCTTCGTGACAGACAACGCGCAGTTTCTCGCCAGTTCCCCGTAGGTCTTAACCGTGAACCACTCGGTCACGGGCTCCCGGTTCTCCACCGGGCCCCTCATTGAGGATGATCCCACCCGGAAATAGCAGTACGGGGTCCTTCCGTCGCTTTCAATGAGGGCAGCATCTGCACCGGCAAATCCTCTGATCGACACATTAATTTCGTTGTTCATTCGTGCCTCCTTGTCAGTGCCAGAAAACCATCGAAGCGCGAGTGACACAGACGGCGGAAGCCCCTCCGGGGAGGGGCTTCCTGGCCACATTGTCTGTGGACGATGTCTGTCAGAGCAGTAGATGAGCCACCGGGTTTGACAGTTAGTGCTCGGTGGTGTCACCGTCCTGCGCGGCCGGGTCAGCGTCTGTAGCTGGGTTTACAGCAAGATCCTTCTCGTGGCCGGGCGAGCCGGGGATGGCACCAACCATGAGGGGGCGGGCCGGGATCGGCTGGACACCGGCGGCCTCGTACGACTGTGCCTCGTCAAGCGTCTCGTGCTCCATGAGAGCTTCGACGATCGAGTCGAGTTTGTCGCGGTTCTCTCGCAGGAGGGTGCGGGCACGGTCGAGGCATTCGTTGATGAGGGACCGGACTTCCCGGTCGACGAGTCCGAGAACCTCTTCGGAAGCGCCCTGCTGGCGAGCATCGCCCTCCGACGGGTACACCTGGACCGGGCCAAGCGTCGGGGACATGCCCCAGCGACCAACCATGTTGCGAGCAATATTCGTGACCTGCTCAAGGTCCGATTCGGCACCGGTTGTCATGACACCAAAGACTTCGAGTTCGGCGGCCATGCCGCCCAGGGCGCCAACGATCCTGCCTTTGAGGTAGTCGACGTCGTAACCGTAGCGATCCGATTCCGGTGTCGACAGGGTAACGCCGAGGGCGCGGCCGCGCGGGATGATCGAGATCTTGCGAACCTGATCCGCGCCCGGTTGAAGCATGCCGAGGAGTGCGTGGCCTGCCACGTGGTAGGCGGTCCGTAGCTTCTCTTCTTCCGGCATGACAATCGCACGTTCGCTACCGAGCTGGACCTTCTCCAGGGCAATAGCGAAGTCGCGCGATGTAATCGCGGGAGCACGCTTTTCGGCCGCGAGGATCGCGGCTTCGTTAGCGAGGTTGGCAAGATCCGCACCGGTCATTCCCGGCGTGGTCTTCGCTACCGCCATAAGGTCCACGTCCTGCGCAAGGGGCTTGTTCCTCGTGTGGACCTTGAGGATCTGCTCGCGTCCACCGGCATCGGGGGCGGACACGGTGATCTTGCGGTCAAACCGGCCGGCGCGCGTGAGCGCCGGGTCTAACACATCGGAACGGTTCGTCGCCGCAATAACAACAACGCCTTCGGCTCCCGTGAAGCCATCCATTTCCGTGAGGATCTGGTTGAGGGTCTGCTCCTGCTCGGAGTTGGATCCCATGGCCCGCGAACTGGACCGAGCACGGCCGATCGTGTCGATCTCGTCGATGAAGATAATGGCGGGGGCAACCTTGCGGGCCTCGGTGAAGAGCTCGCGAACACGGGATGCACCGACGCCAACAATCATTTCAATAAACTCGGATGCCGAGGCGGAGAAGAACGGCACTCCTGCTTCACCCGCCGTGGCGCGGGCAATCAGGGTCTTGCCGGTGCCGGGCTGGCCTTCGAGCAGTACACCCTTCGGGAGCTTCGCGCCCAGCTTCGTATAGCGCTCGGGCTCTTTGAGGAAGGACACAACCTGCTGAAGCTCAGACTTAACCTCGTCAATACCGGCCACGTCGTCAAAGTTGACGCGAACATCCTCGGCTTCGACGGGCTTCACCTTCTTGGAGCCCATCATGCCGCCCATGTTCTTCGCCTGCCTGCGGAAGATCCATACCCAGAAGAGAATGATGAGAAGAATCGGTAAGAACGAGAAGAACAGGTTGACGAGCGTGCCGCGCTCTTGAACAATCGGTGAGGCCGACACGATAGTGCCTTCCTCATCCAGAGCTGTCAGCAGGTCATCCTGGGCAAACGTGGGACGTTCAGTCTTGAACTGCGTGTAGGTCGCATCCTCAATATCGGGATGCTCAGCTTCTTCGATCAGGGTTCCCTCAATGGTTTCCCCGCGGGAGAACACCTCCTCCACGTTGCCCTCTTCAACCTGGACAGAGAACTCCGTGTAAGAAACCGTCGCAGTTTGGGAGGCAGCATCGTCTTGAAGACTGAAAAGCAGGAAAAGAACGAGCCAGCCGCCCGCCATCCACGCAAGAATCCTGCCCCACTTCGGCGGAGGTGGTTCGGTACCCTCCGGAAGCAAACCTTATGTGCGCCAGGGCTTCAGATCCTCTTCCCTGCCATTGCCGCGTTTTGCGCTTGATCCACCCACGGCATCGTTCCGACCATCGTCGTCACGGACCGGATCCTTTTCTGCCACGGCCGCCACCTCCGCTTTCTCGTTATTCGCTGTTCACTGGCGGGCCCGTTGCTGGCCTCCTGTTCTTTATTTTCATCGAAAATGAAATTAATTGAACACTATTTACACTCTGGGCAAATTCAACGCCCAGGAAACGTACAGAAAGGGCCGCAAGCGCATTGCTTGCGGCCCTTCGAAGGGAAGTTTACGCCTCTTAGCGACGCTGGATGTTACGAGCCCTTGGGGTTTGTTTCAACGTGTTGGTCAGACACCCGGTCAGCACCGGACGCGGCGATAGAAGCGCTATCAAACTCCGCCCCGGTCCTATCTCGAGCTTCTCCCAGAACGCCATCTCGCTTTCGAGTGAAGCGGGCAATGAGAACGAAGGCGGCGATCATGAGGACGACACCGAGGATCACGGTGTAGGGGCTGGCGGTGAAGCCCGCGATGATGAACATGACGAGGACGATCGAGCCGTTCGTCAGCGCATACGGGAGCTGCGTCTTCACGTGGTCGATATGATCGGAGCCGGCGCCGGTCGAGGCGAGGATCGTCGAGTCGGAGATCGGCGAACAGTGGTCACCGCAGATGGCTCCGGAGAGTACCGCACCGATGGAGACCAGCATTGGGGCATCGAGTCCAAGTGCGATCGGGATCGCCAGCGGAATCATGACCGCGAAGGTCCCCCATGAGGTGCCGGTTGCGAAGGACATGAGGGCGGCGGAGATGAAGATCAGAGCCGGAATGATACTCCCGGGAACGTTACCCTGGAGCATTTCCACAATGAAGTTCGCGGTTCCCATCTCCGTCAGCACGGAACCGAGGCTCCACGCAAGGATGAGGATCATGACGACGTTGATCATCTTCTCCATGCCCTTCACGTAGGTGGAGATGATCGCACCGATCTTGTTCACCTTGAAGGCAAGCATGAGGACAACGAGAGTGATCGCGGCAAACAGGTAGGCCGTGGAGAGAGCCGCACGGAAGTCGCCACCGGCAACCTGCTCGCCGGGGAAACCCATGGTACCAAGAATGCCGAAGAGCGTAATGAACAGGACGGCAAGCGGCAGCCAAATAACGATTGCGCGGCTGGGCTTCTGCACCTCTTCCGCAACTACCGTATTCTCGCCACGCATCGGAGTCGAGTCAGGCCAGTAACGCTGACCGGTCTCGAGCACGCGGCGCTCGGCCTTGCGCATCGGGCCAAAGTCAGCTTTGAAGAAAATAACCACCGGAACCGAAATAACGGTGAGGATCGCGTACATCTGGAACGGAATCACCTGAACGAAGGTGTCGAACTCCGACGCTTCGATACCCTCGTTCTCAAACGCATCAGCAATCAGACCCATGATGTAGATTCCCCAGCCAATGAAGGGAATGAGAACCGCGACGGGCGACATCATCGAGTCGAGGATCCACGCAAGCTTCTCGCGCGAGGACCTAACCTTGTCGAAGATCTTCTCGAAGATCGGGCCCAGAATCAGGGGCGTGCCGAGGTCGGAGAAGAAGATCGCAATACCACCGAGCCACACGGAGAACTGCGCCCTCGCGCGGGTCGTGATGAACTTCGTCGTGCTCTTCGCGAGCGCAGCTCCGCCACCGGATCGCTCAACAAGCGCGACGAAACCACCGATAAAGAACAGGAGTACAACGACACCCGCGTTGTAGCTGTCAGTCGCCTGAGCGACAAGATAATCCGTGAACATCGACAGGCTCGTGTCAACCGGATTACCGCCAACAATAATAAGGATGCCGACGAAGACCGCCACGCCCAGAGAAATCACAACATTGCGGAAGGCAATGGAGAGTCCAATGGCGAGAATCGGGGGTATGAGCGAAATTATGCCCATGTGGTCCATGATGATCCCTCTGGTAGATCGAATACTTATTCAGTAAGGGTAATACTGTTCGAAAGCTTTTCAGACTTCGGCGAGGTTGATTTGGCCCACCTTAGAGAGACAATTCCGCCTTATCACCCTTCGCTCAACCAGAGAGATTATGCAGAACCATGTTCAAAATACGTAGCAATCACCAGCTAAATGTATATGGCAGCCGCAGACTCTCCCGAGCAAATTGTCGGCACCACGACCGATTCCAGATTTTCTTTCCATGAGCAACATCACCAGCATGCTGGCCAAGCTATGCAGGGCAGTTGCGAATCTTTCATGCCGACTGCCACTTCGCATAGCCACTCAGTGCGCACAAGACGCTGGGTCCCTCCGAAGAGGGACCCAGCAGTGCGTGGCGCTATAAGTGCGGGGACGCTTCAGAAGAAGTAAGCGTTCCGGATGGCCATTTCCCCTGTCGCTACTCGCTGGCCTTCTCGAGCGCCTCACGGGTGCGCCGGTGGCGGGAGAGGACGTCCTGCGCAGGCTCGGCAAGGTTCTCGTGAAGAACTGCATGAATCTCGGTGTCGACCTGCTTCTCGTAGCGGTCGGCGGCGCGCTTTGCAGCTGATCGTCTGACGGAGCCAGCCATGAAGAACGCCCAGAGTCCAACCAGCACCAGGATTCCAGCGAGGATCCAGTTGCCCATGGCTTCCGCGAACGGGAATCCAGCACCGAGTGCAGTGGCCACCCCAAAACCAACACCGGCGAGCATGAGGAGGATGCCGAGGCCGAGGAGAATGCCAGCGTTCTGCGCCGACGGCTTGGTGAGCGGCACCGAGGTCACCGCATCGTTCACGCGGCGGCGGAGCCGCTCGGGGCCGGCTACCTCATCCGTCAATGTCTTTGCCCATGTAACGGGCAGGCCCCTCTTGGCGGAGTCGAGCCAGCCGTCCCGGATTGCGTCCACTGTGGAGGTGGCGGGCTGTTCCGGTTTGGCGAGGGCGTGCTGACGCCACGACTCTCCCGATTCGCGTAGCGAATCACCGACGGCCCGGATTCCGGCGGCACGTGACAGCTGCTGGGTGATCGGTTCGAGGCTCTCATCCGTCACGTCAGCTTCTGAGGAACCAACGGAGCTGAGGAGTCTGTTCGCGATTGCGCTAATTTCCGCCGAGGCTGTCACCGCGTTGATCGACGGCTTGGAGACGGCAGCGGCAATGTGGATCTTCAGCTCGTCGATTCCCTGATTCTCAAGAGCGGACGCGCTAATAACGGGAACGCCATCCAGTCCATCTTGCTTAAGGACGTCCTTAACGTCTTCCACAATGCGGTCACGCTGATCAAAAGGAACCGTGTCGATCTGGTTGAGGACAACGACCATGGAATCCTGGCGTCGCTCCAGCCCCTTGAGGTATCCGGCGTGGAGTGCCTGGTCGGCATACTTTTGGGGATCGAGAACCCAGACCAGGAGGTCAACGAGTGGCATAAGCTGCGAGACCTGGACGGAGTGGGCAACAGCGACCGAGTCGTGGTCCGGCAGATCAAGCAGGACGAGGCCCTCGAACTCCGGTTCCTCATCGGTCAGGATTGAGGCCTTACGGATCCTGCGATCCTCGTCGACACCAAGGAAGTCCAGCATCGCGCTCGCATCCCCGCCCCACGTGCACGCGGTCGCACGTTCTGTGGTGGGGCGGAGTTCACCCGAGTCCGCGAAGTCGAGATTGCTGATCGCATTGAAGGTCGTCGACTTACCGGAACCCGTTCCACCAACGAGGGCTACAACGGTGAGGTCGATACCGAGATCCATGCGACGGCGAACGGCGGTAATGTCCTCCCGAGCGCGAGCCAGCTGGAACGGTTCGAAGTGTCCCTTCCCGAGTTCAAGGCCCTCGCCGATGGCCTCAAGCTTGGCGTCGACACTGTCGACCATGATGTCGTTCATTCTTTCTCCCATACGGCATTAACGAGTTCACGAGCCCGGATCCTCAGGTTGGAACTATCCGGAAGTTCCAGTGCATCAATCGCCGCGACGTAACGACCGGCCACCTTGTCGATCGCTTCCTGACAGCGATCCTGGAGCGCTCGCTTCGTGCGTGACAGGCCACCCTCGGCGCCACCGTCAGTCAGTGCGGTTTGCACTCCCGGTATCCCACCGGCCCCGGCGCGAAGCAGATCCGCCAACCCGTCTCTGGAAACCTTCTTAGCGATCGCACCGTTCACCTTATCTGCCGCGGCCCGAGAGTCGGCCTGCCAAGCGGAAATGGCACCGTTCACAAAACTATCGATACCAACTTCCACCTTGATTTCGGACGTATCGACGTAGGACATGGACCAGATAGTGGCGGCGCTGTCGCGAACGTCGATGAGTGTCTGCGTGAGGATTACTCTCAGAGCATCGTCGATCGCTTCGGCAATATTGTGCGCAGCCCGATCGCGCTTCGCGATGGCGCGGTTAGCAAAGAGCAGGTCCCTTCCGCTGCCGAGGGAAGCGAGCGGACCACCCGTCGAGGCGAGCGACAGCCACTGCGTTGTTGGGGCACCGCGGGCGATCCTGCCCGACTCAAGGGTCTCGGTGAGCTTCCTCGAGGGCTCGTCAGCCGCCGTACGAGCACCATCTTTCAGACTTTCTGCAGCATCCGTCTGTGCGGTTGCGGCATCGGCCAGATCAAGTAGTTCTCTTCTAATCTCCGGCATCATCGCCTTCGACGTACGGGACACGAGGGACTTCGAGGCCCTCGTTGTCTTCATGAGGTGGAGCCAGTCCTTCAGCTCGGAAACCCGTTCAGGATCGAGTCGACCATTCGTTGCACCAGCATCATCGATGATGAACAGGGGCGACTCCCCCATCCCAGACTCCGCCATGCGCTTCATCAGGTCGGCGCGCACCGCGGTCTTCGCGCGTGCGGGAAGACGGTTGAGAATCACTGCGGTTGTCATGCCCCTGTTGAACGCTTCGCTCAGTGTCGACCAGGCCACGTGGTCCCCGTACCTGGAGGCTGTCGTCACAAAGATCCACAGGTCCGCCGCGTTGATAAGCGTCTGCGACATGTTTCGGTTAGCTTCCTCGATCGAATCGAGATCGGGAGCGTCAATGAGTGCAATACCCGGGAGGGCACTCTCGGTCACAACCGTCTTACAGATCTCGGTCAGCAGGTGACCTTCCATGGCAAGAGCATCATCGGGATGGAAAACAAGAACCGGTGTCATCGTCGTTGGGCGAATCACCGAGGCCTCGGAGATATCGTCCTCGACGAGGGAGTTAAGGATTGTGGACTTGCCCGCACCCGAGGAACCACCGAAGACAACGACAGCTGGAACGGCGTCCTCAAGCAGGTGCGGGAGCAACCGTGTTGACAGCTGTGTCTGAAGAGATCCCTGCATTTCCCGCAATTCGTTGATCCCTGGGACCGACAGTGGGAATACGACCTCGCGAAGCGCCTCGACAGTCTCTGTCACGAGGCGCGCTAACCTTGATACGGCGTACTGGGAACTCACACCCCTATTCTTACCGAAATCTCACTCCAGGTGTTGGACAGTGGTGGGGCAATGGTGCGCTAAGATTTAACGGGCACATGCCGCGCCTCCATAGCTCAATGGATAGAGCAACGGCCTTCTAATCCGTAGGTTGCAGGTTCGAATCCTGCTGGGGGCACAGTGAAGGGTGACAGCCCGGCACCTGCCGGGCTCGTCCAACACCCGCGTCGCAGAAGTGAGGAAAGGCTCGAACGTGGTTTTGAAGCAGGAAGACAACCCGATCGTCTGGATCGACTGTGAAATGACCGGACTAGACCTTGCCAATGACGGCATTGTTGAAGTTTCCGTTGTCATCACCGGTTCAGATCTTGTCCCCGTCGACGAAGGCATCGACCTCGTCATTAAGCCCACCCCCGAGGCCCTCGCTTCGATGGGTGCCTTCGTGACGAAGATGCACACCGATTCGGGCCTCATCAAGGAATGGGAGACCGGCCTTGACCTGAAGGACGCCGAGGAGCAGGTTCTCGCCTACATCTCTGCCCGTGTCCCCAAGGGTAAAGCGCCCCTCGGCGGTAACTCCGTCGGAACCGATAAGTCGTTCCTCGAACGCGACATGCCTTCGGTCATCGACTACCTGCACTACCGCGTCATCGATGTGTCCACCATCAAGGAGCTGGCGCGCCGGTGGTATCCACGCGCCTACTTCGCAGCTCCCGAGAAATTCGGCAACCACCGTGCGCTCGGCGACATCTACGACTCAATCGACGAACTGCGCTATTACCGTTCCGTTCTCTTCCCGCAAGGCGACGGGCCCACGACGGACCAGGCGAAGGAAAGGTCCGCGGAGATTCTCGCATCCCGCACCCAGCTATCCTTCGATACCGCCGGTTCAGACGAAACCACAACGGCAGAAGGAACGGAGCAGGCATAATTGCTTCTCGTTCGCTCCCTACAGGAGCCTTCGTTTGATCTTTGGAGAACCCGCCTCTTCCTGGGCGGGTTCTTCACTACCCACAGTCCTCAATCAGGCGCGTGGATTCCTCACGCGAGCCGGTGGATTCAGCCCGCACGGCACCAACCGATAGGCTAGTGCCGTGATTCTGCCTATCGTCATCACCGGTGATCCGGTCCTCCACTCCCCTGCTGAACCCGTCACCGAGTTCGATTCGGATCTGGCCAGGTTTGTCGACGACATGTATGAGACAACGGTGGCCGCACCGGGTGTTGGCCTTGCCGCACCCCAGGTAGGGATTGGTAGGCAGATCTTCGTCTGGGTATACGACAAGCAGACAGAAGTAGCCCCACGCGGAGTGGCAATCAATCCCCAGCTCTTCATCGAACCGATCCAGCCCGGGGAAGCAACCGTCGAGGACCGTGAGGGATGCCTGTCATTCCCGGACGAAAAGTTTGCTCTAAGGCGTAGTACTCGCGCGATCCTACGCGCGCAGGGTCTCGATGGTGCGCCTTACGAGCTTGAAGCGAGTGGCTGGTTCGCTCGGATCCTCCAGCACGAATACGATCATCTCCAAGGAACGCTCTATGTTGATCGCTTAACCGGCACCGACGCTGAGACCGTTGCGCAAATCACAGAGGAGAGACGATGGGGGCGGCCGGGACTTTCCTGGACACCCCCATCTCCGCGCCATTAACCGGCCCGGATGATGCTTGGCGAGGCATGTGGCACGTGCTCTCGCCAGCCACCGTTAGTCACCAGACTTCGTATCCGCCTTCCTGCGGACGGCGAGGATCACTCCGCCACCCAGGAGCACTAGGCCGCCAATCGTGAACATCCACGTTCCCGAAGCGCCGGTGTGTGGAAGCAAGAAATCAGCGTTGTGTGGATTGTTCTCAACGGGTATGACGAGGGCAGAAGTCTGAGCGCCCGTGACGGCCACTCGAATCGGCTCGGCTTGTAGCTCGTAACCTTGCGGCGCCTTCGTCTCAACAATCCAGTAGTACTGCCAATCCTTTTCATCCTGGATTGGGTTTCCATTTTCGAAGTCCGAGGCGCGCAGACCCGAGATTCTCACGATTCCGTCTTTCCCGGTCGTAAACTCCGAGACTCCGTCAATCGCTATGACGTTCGTCCCCTTCTCCGCGTCAGCCTTTGTTTCGAACACCTGGAACGTGGCGCCGCTGAGCCCGGCCTGATGGTTGGTCGACGAGATCTTCTCGATGACGAGATCGCCCCAACGCGTCTCCGGGATATTTGACGGCACCGGCATCTCCCATTCGATTGATTCGCTATTCGGGAAGAGGAGTGCCTGGTTATCGATGAGGCCATCTCCGATCGTGCCCTTCAGGGACTCTGGGCTGTTCAGCGTGACCACCTCAGTGGTGAGGACGATCTGGACGTCAACGGCTGTCGCACTGCTGGCCTTCGAAGCCGCGAGCGCCATCTTCGCCCTGCCCTCTTCGGTGAAGGTCACCGTCACTTTGGATCCGGCAGTCTGCTCTGCTGTGACGGTGTAGTCCGTTCCGACGGCGAGCTCGATGCCGCCGCTCGTGAGGGTGACGACGGTGGGGTCTGCGGATACTGGCTTGAGGCGATCGTCGAGCTGATCTTCAACGACGTAGGCGGTGGGCGGCAGGAACTTCAGGTTGGTCTCGGAAACGTCCCGGTACTGCGAGTAGTCAGGATTGGCATCCAGCGGGATGTCACCAATGATTGTCCACTCCACGGTGTCGCCAACCTTCGCAGCATCGGCGTCGTTAACGGTCTTACTGATATCGCTCACGCCGTTCTTCGGGTAGACGTTGATGTCGTAAAGCCAGGATGTCCGCTCAACCGGGTCAGTAAGCGGCACTGAGAGGACCCAGTCCTCCGACTTCGTCACACCAATCGGTACTTTCGTTTCTGTGAAGAGGTAGAGGCCGATTGGAAGGTCCTGGAAAACCGCCGGCGAGTAGGTCGTCGCTCCAGTATTTGCGGTGTAGGTTGTGCCGAGTTGGACGGTCGCGGCAGCTCCGTCGTAGAGCCACGCCCCATCATCGAGAACAAGCTTTGATGCGTGCTGCCACCCGTCGATTGTGCTGAGGTCAAGGTCGTACTCCGTCGTTCCAACCGTAATGGCCTCAATCTGCTGAGCTTCGAACGTGACACCGGCAATCGGTGTTCCGTCCACGTCCATCACCGCACCGTTGGACGGCACGCCCCAAAGGTCACCTTGCTCGTACTTGTGGACCGTCACGGTGCCCGTGGAGGGCTCCCCGTCAGTCCCCGGCAAGATAAGGGGGCCTTCGGTTTGACTCGGGAGGGCACTTGCCGCACCCAGCTGACCGACGATGAGGAACAGCGCGAGGAGCGCACTGAGAAGGCCGACAATAGACGGCCTTATTCGTTGTAACACTGTCATGGTTTCCTTCTCCTGGATACGGGACCGGAGCGGGCTACGCTCCATCGGTCGCGGGGCCTCGTCAGAGGCTTCTGCATCAGATTGCCGCCGACGCAGGATCACACCAGAGATCAGAAATTCCCCTGTGTAAGAAAGAAGGGTTGGTCAGTTTGAGGACAGCGATTGATCAACCGCGAGAATCATCACCCTTCTCTGTGGCTCACGGAGAATTGCGCTCTCGCACTGTGCCCAACGGAACATGAGGCGGACGAGATCCACGAGATGGGCCAGAGTACGCCGAGACGTGGCGGAATGGACACCATCAGGACGAGACGGCTTCGCCCCTCGTCATCACTCGCTAACCTTGATGTCGATGGGTTTCCCCATGAAGAAGATTCTGTTTGGTTTGATACCCACCGCGGTTCTCGTTGGCGGCATTCCCATCGGTGAGAAGTATGACAACGATCGCTTAGCGGGATCGGATTATTAGCCGGTCGTGCCGCTCCAGTACGACATAATTCCCGAGACCACGTACGCCAACCAGGGCGTGCCACATGACGTTGGCACCGATTATGAGCTCACTGCTTACGACTCGGATGGTGAAGCGAAGCAGGTGTCATTCACCTACGACAGCGAGGATTCGACGAGCTTCCCCCAAGCTGGGGGGTACACGCTTGTTGAGGCAAGCGAACAGGTTGTAACGGGGCAGAAGGTCGATATCGAAACTGACGTCCCGCAGAGAGCCCTCGACAAGATCAAGGTCTCTCTCTAACAACTCTTTCTAGCTTGACCGGTAGCCACGGAGATATGACAGTTGATCACCAGGAAAAAGAAGAAGCGGGTGCTCCCCGGGCGTAAGCCCAGCGAAGCACCCGCTTCATTCGGTTAGGTCAGAGGACCTCGATGTTGACTGCCTGCATGCCCTTGGGGCCGCGCTCAGCATCAAAGGAGACCTTCTGGTCCTCTTCAAGGCTACGGAAGCCGGAGCTGTTGATCGCGCTGAAGTGCGCGAACAGGTCGTCGGAGCCATCGTCGGGTGCGATGAAGCCGAAGCCCTTTTCGGAGTTGAACCATTTGACGGTGCCTGTGGCCATAACGTCATTCCTTCTCTGTTTTGGACCACGGGAGTGATCCGTGCGACCGCGACGACGGCGCCGCCGCGGAGTTTATTGGGCGCCGAGTGGCGCGAGGGTGTGTATAGGTGATGGTGAGTGTACTGCCGAACACCCCGTCGGGGTCGGTCAGAGGCGCCCCTGTTCGGAGCGAGGAATAAGAGGACCTGCTGGCTCGACTGAAAGTAATTTCAGCATTGAATCGAGCTTGTTCGCCGGGCACATGATCGGCATGCTCAACCATCGAAGTCACGAGAGCTACATTGATTGAACCTGCCGCTAAAGCGGCAAAAGAAGAAATACCACACCAATCATCAAACGACCGCTCCGCAAAGAACGGTACACATACACAATGGAACCCGTCTGTCTTCTCTCCGAGTCCCAGTCGTCGTTTCCAGCGAGGAACCGACGCGCAGTGTCTTGGTGAGGTCCAGTTTCAAGAACCTACCGATGAGTGTACAGCACTGGCGTCCGATTTCTACACGCGGGGCCACGATTCAGAATGTCGGGAACGTTACCTTGCGCTCAACTGCCGAAGTTACGGCTTGGAGTTTCCAGACGAGAGCAAAGCTGCCTGCCACTTCGACCAACCGCCTCCACAACGTCAATTGGAAGAACACGTAGCTCAGAACTTGTTTCGGCACCTTCCCCCACCGGCAAGCTTTAGATATACAAGAGAGGTAATTCCAGTCGTAACCATGTAAGGGTAAATTCTGACGAGGGAAACGTCGCCCTCTTCTGGTGACAGCTAGTACTAAGCGGGCTACACTTTCGGAATCGTCGAGACCGGCGTGCCGGTATTTCCACGACTACGCAATTCCCTATGAAAGAAGTTCGTTATGTCGCAATCCGGTTCTCGACTTAAAAAAGGGATGGGCGGGCTACTTCTTTTCGCTTTTATCCTCGGGGACGTTCTTGGTGCAGGCGTCTATGCGCTGACTGGAACTCTGGCAGGTGAAGCTGGTGGGATCACCTGGGCACCCGTTCTTATCGCCCTGATCATGGCCCTACTGACCGCCGGGTCCTACGCAGAACTTGTGACTAAATATCCGAAGGCTGGCGGCGCCTCAGTTTTTGCTCAGCGAGCTTTCCGTCAACCGATCATTGCGTTCCTTGTTGGCTACTGCATGCTCTGTGCCGGCATTGTTTCCGTGGGTGGCCTCGCCATTGCCTTTGCCGGTGACTACCTGTCAACTCTTATGCCAGTCGTAGTGCCAATCGCCGCTCCCCTGTTCCTTCTCGTCATTGCCCTTATTAACCTTCGGGGAATCACTGAATCCGTCCGTTCCAATTTGGTCATGACGATTATCGAAGTGAGTGGCCTTGTTCTCGTCCTTGTTGCTGTGGCTCTTGCTATGGGTGACGGGCTCGGAGACACGTCCAGGCTCACCCAAGGCCCAGAAACGGGCAGGACAGCCGCCGCAGTTTTCGGTGCAGCGCTCCTGGCCTTCTATAGCTTCGTAGGATTTGAAACATCAGCCAATGTAGCTGAAGAAGTGAAAGACGTATCCCGCGTTTATCCGAAAGCACTTTTCTTTGCGGTCACGTCAGCCGGCATTGTCTACCTTCTGATCGCTATGGCCTCATCAATCATGTTGCCTGCCGACGAATTGGCGGAATCGTCAGGACCATTACTTGATGTTGTGAACGCGACGGGCATGGAGGTTCCGGGCTGGGCTTTCGCCACCATCGCTCTTGTCGCTATCGCTAACGGTGCTCTCATGACGTCGATCATGAGCTCACGCCTTGTATATGGTATGGCGGACCAAGGAATTCTGCCGAGCGTGTTCACGAAGGTTCTACCCAACCGCCGCACCCCGTGGGTAGCGATCATTGCCACCACGGGACTCTCCGCGATTCTGTCTGTCGTTGGTGAGCTCCAGCTCCTGGCCGAAACAGTAGTCCTGTTCCTGCTGTTCGTCTTTATCTCGACAAACCTTGCAGTGCTCGTTCTCCGTAAAGACAAGGTTGAGCACGACCATTTCACGATCCCAGCTTTCATCCCCGTCCTTGCCCTGATCAGTTGCCTCGTTCTCCTTATTCAACAGACTGCGGCGGTATGGGCACTCGGTGGGATCTTGCTTGTCGTTGGCGTGATTCTCTACTTCATTTCTCACCGGGTGAAGTCACGTGAGAAGACAGCTAAGGAGCAAATACTTAAGAGCGGCCCGGACACCACAGATGGCATCTGAACCGCACTCACGTGTACACCGTTGAGAGATAAGTTCTAGGACTTAGTTTTTCTTGCGCGTGACTGTCATGAAACCGGCTGCTCCGAGAACATCGAGAAGGAGTCCTCCCGCGGCCCAGATCCAGGTGTTTGATGAGCTGGTGGGACTGCTGAAGGTTCGGTTGACTTCACGACTGGATAAATTCCAGGAAGGATAGAAGTCATGCCAAAGATCTACACAGATGAGTTCAAGCAATCAGCTATCGAGCTCATCAACGACGGGCTGACCCATAAACAGGTCTGCGCTGATATCGGAGTCTCGGAATCTGCTCTCCAAGCTTGGGTACGCGACTCACGGCTGCGCGCGCATGGCCTCGAGCCGTCGAAGGATCACGACGAGTCACCGGCCCGAGCAATAGCGCTCAAGCTCCTTCAGCCGGGCACGCTCAGTGGCCGTCAACTCGGTGTCAGTGCCACCATGTGCCTCACGGTAGGAGATCAACCAGTTACGGAGCGTTTCCGCTCCCACACGATGGAGGGGTTGTACACCAGGAGGGCATTGAGAGTGCGGAGAGCCTGCTTCATGAGGGTTGGACGGTGGGCTCCACGCCCTGGGCCGCCAGATTACGCCTCCCAGATACGGTCGACCTGTCGCTCTACACGTCGACGGTCCACACCGCGGAAGAGCGCGGCTACCGTATTCACCAGCTCACTGCGGCTGAGCTCCACTCGATTGCCCGTCTTGATGCCATAACCGCATCAGACTTTCCGTCCGCCGGCGGCTTCTACTACACCCCGCTGAACTCCGAAGAGCCGTCAATGTCGCGTTCCTCGGTGACATCGATCATCGAGTGAATCGCATCGGTGAGTAGCGCCGAGTACTTCTCCATCTGCGCACCCTCGCCGGTCGCGGCATTGAACACGCCGACGACTTCGGTGACCGGCTCTTCGTAGGGTCGGCAGCCGACGCGCAGCAGGTCGAGGAGGTGCTTGGCTTCGGTGTGATTCGCGATGACCTCGCCCTGGTCGTCGAGGTAGACGAGGTAGTACGGGTGGAGGCGGTTGCCTCGGTTGATGTGTTCGTCTGCGGTGAGGTTTCGCAGGGCGAAGATGACGCCGGGCGTGGCCGAACGACGTGGATGTCGAGTGGAGGCTCGGTTCGTACATTCAGCGCGGCAATCGCGCCTGGAGTCAGGAGTTGACGGCGGTCCGTCAGCGGTCGGGGTCACTTTTCCAGGAGGCAGTGGGACCTGCGTCGAATGTCTCGTGAACCGTCTTGAGTTTATCGCTACTGTGTTGTGGGTGTGAGAGAGAGTATTTATATCTCGTCGCGTTTCTGAGGAAGCTAGATAACGTGTGACCTGCTTGGCTTTGAACCTTTTTGATGAGTACGCGTATCTGACCGAGGCTTGTGCGAACATCGGTGGGCAGCTCGGGATCGGTAAAGAGTCCTTACGCCGGTGGGTACGCGACACCCAGATCGATGACAGATAACGCGTTGGCACCCCGGGCGAGGTTATCGAGGAGAATAGGTACTTACGTAAAGAGATCCGGGAGCTGGAAGAGGCCAACAGTATTTTGTGGGACGCAGCGGTTTTCTTCGTGGGAAAAGTCGGCCCCGATCGGAGCCTCTCAGGCTTCCATGCCGACGCCCCCACCTGGGCCGAAAGGCAAAGAAATGGGAGAGGTTCGCGCCGGACAAAGAGTGGCAACTTTTGACGAGGGGCGAACCTCTCCTAGCGGGGTGGCTAACGGGGCTTGAACCCGCGACCTCCTGGACCACAACCAGGCGCTCTACCGACTGAGCTATAGCCACCATGGCGCCGTGCGCCGATTCTTAACTATACCGAAGCCTTCAGATCTTTCCGAATTCTGGCGGTGTGAGGTAGCCGTCAGTCGCACTGAGAATCTAGTGTTCCAGCGATTTCTTCAAAAGTTGCGTATGCGGCTTCATTATCAAAGTGCTGTGCGACGTTCCCTGAGGCGTCCGCGAGGTCCCGGATGGTAGTCGCAAGATCATGGTCGGTTGCTAGTACGGATGCTTCGGCGAGGGTGAACTCCCACTGCGTGGCAGTATTCGCCTGCTCGTCGGTTAACATGCCGATTCCGCGATATTCCCGGACCTGGGAGACGACCTCGTCGGCCTGCGCGCAGGCTTCAGCGTCTCCTCCGGTCTCGGATGAACTACATGCGGCTAGAGAGCCGACTGCAAGGAGCCAGATGAGGCGTTTCACCAGAATGCTCGGACCGCTATCGCGTCGGCGAACTTCTCAAGGTTGGATTCGTCGGCGCTGAGGTACAGCGAGCCATCGATGAGTGAGATCTCCATGACGTAGAACTCTTCCTCATCGTTCGGACCGCCGCGGACGATGTCGACGCGATTGAAGAGGAGCTGCTCGTCGCGCCCGGAGGTGTCCTTGATATAGCTGTGTAGGGCCTTGCGAATGCGCTCGCCCCAGCGCCACTCGTCCTCGGTTGCCTGCTTTGAGTGCGCGATCTCTTCCTGGACGGTGTTGCCACCGCGGAAACGGGGGTGGAGCATGGGCTCCTTCTTCACCATGTAGGACGGAAGCCCGTTCAGGTAGATCAGGGAGATCTCACCGGAGTGGTCAACTTCCTGGTGGTAGCGCTGAACCATAACGGTGCGGCCCTTTTCCAGGTGGTGGATTGCATCGCTGATGGCATTCATGCGGGAGGTGCCGTCAGTCGACGTGTAACGTCCGGTGCCGCGTCCTCCGGAGGAGATAGCCGGCTTGATGACGAAGTCACCGTAGGCCGGCATACGGGTGTGCACCTGATGCCGGGACAGGTTCTGGGACGGCTCGAGCCACATCGTGTCGATGGTCGGCATGCCGCGCTTGGCAAGTTCCTTTAGGTAATGCTTGTCAGTATTCCACTCGATGACCGAGGCCGGGTTCAGCAGCCGCGGGACCGACTTCGCCCACTCGATGAATTCGAGACGGTTCGGTGCGTAGTCGCGGACGGAGCGCACAACAACGGTGCCGGCGTTCGACCAGTCAACGGACGGATCGTTCCAGACGGCAATGCGTGGTTCGATTCCCCGCTCGCGAAGAGCGTCGGGGAGCCCAGCTTCATCGCTGTCGAGCTCCGGGAATGCTGCGGCGGTTACGAGAGTCACTATCGGATCAGACACGCTTCCCACGGTACCCGAAATCGCCTGGCAATGACCGCCCATATTGCCTTTCGCACCTCCATCCCGCGAAGATCACACGAGCGGGTGAAGACCCATAGATCCCCACCCGCTCATGTGACATAAATGTATGCGATTATCAGCCGTTACTTGCAGTTAGCTAGCTAAACAAACCTCACGTGGCCGTCGAAAGAAATGGCGATTAGCCCTCGAGTGCGCTCAAGCGCTCAACCGGGACAATCTCCTCGGCCTGGACGCGGATCGCGGATGCTTCACCGTCGGTCGTCGTCTGCTGAGCTGCGAGGATCGCATCGGCCTGCTTGGCCCAGTTCGCAACCTCCCGCTCGGTCGTGGCCTGGTCCCATCCGAGCTCGGTTGCCATGATCTCAGCGATCTCGGGGGCCGCCGCCTTACCGCGGTCAAGCTGCTCGAAGTCAAGGCGGATGCGGTGCAGAAGCACGTCCTCCAGGTGAAGTGCACCCTCGTTGCGAACAGCGAAGACAGCCTCCGCGCGGAGGTAGTCTGCGGCGTGCTCAAGCGGAAGGGCGAGGGTCTCGTCCTCGTCAAGAAGGGCAAGAACGTCTGCGGTCTCGGAGCCGTAGCGGGAGAACAGGTGCTTCACCTGGGTCTCAGTGAGCTCGTAGCGAGATGACAGGAGCGGCAGGGTCCTGCGGGCGGCTTCGAGGCCGGGGGCGCCGACGAGCGGGGTCGTGGCTGTGACCGAAGGATTGGACTTGGCCTTGCCCCGAGCACGTGGTCGACGGCGTCCTCCGCCATCTGCCTATACGTCGTGAGCTTGCCGCCAGCGATGACGGTCAGGCCGGGCTGCGGCGAGGTCACCGTGTGCTCGCGGGAAACCTTCGTCGACTCTCCCTCACCCTTCGTGCCGGGCTGAAGGAGCGGACGCAGGCCCGCATAGGAACCGATGATGTCGTCCGTGGTGATCTTGTCGGAGAGAACCGAGTTTGCCTGCTCAAGGACGTAATCAATGTCGGCGGCGGTAGCGACGGGGGCGTCGCGTTGCTCGTGCCACTTCGTGTCAGTGGTGCCGATCACCCAGTAGCGGTCCCAGGGGATGATGAAAAGTACGGACTTTTCGGTGCGGAGGAAGACACCGGTCTTGCCCTGGATCTTTTCCTTGGGAACGAGAATATGAATGCCCTTAGAGGCAAGAACCTTGAGGCCGCCGCCGGATCCGCCGAGCGACTCGGTCTCTTCGGTCCACACACCGGTGGCACCAATGACGTGCTTGGCCCGGACGGTGACCTCTTCGCCGGTCTCGAGATCCTTGAGGATCGCACCGACAACGGTCTTGCCCTCGGTGATGAACTCCGTTGCTTGGGTGCGGGAGGCGGCGTGAGCACCGAAGCCCTGGGCGGTACGAATCAGGTCAATGACCAGGCGAGCATCGTCAACGCGTGCGTCATAGAAGCGAATACCACCGATGAGAGTGTTCGGGTCAAGGCTCGGGACGAGCTCGAGAGCGCCCTTGTGGCTGTAGTGCTTCTGTACGGGAACGGCCGTACCGGCACCGGCGAGTGCCAGGCCGTCGTACATGCCGACACCGATAGCCGAGTAGGCGCGCTCGATAACGCGTTGCTTCAGCGGCCACAGGAAGGGCTGGGCCGAAACCAGGTGCGGGGCCGTTGTCTTCAGCAAAGTACCACGTTCACGTAGCGCCTCGGCTACGAGGGCAAAGTCGAGCTGATAGAGGTAGCGGAGACCGCCGTGAACAAGCTTCGAGGACCACTGCGACGTACCGGAAGCCCAGTCCCTCATCTCGACCACACCGGTACGCAATCCGCGCGTTGCCGCATCGAGTGCAATGCCCGCTCCGGTGACGCCACCCCCAACAACGAGGATGTCGAGCTCCTGCTCGGCCATGTTCCTAAGCGCCTGCATGCGCGATTCACGGGTCAATGCGGTCTGTGTGGTGTTCACGTATGTTCCTCCCGATAACGAGCGCCTCTGCTCACGGCGCCCATGCCTTTTGTCCCAGATTGCTCTCTTTTGAACGTTTGGTCAAGTGGTGTGAACGGACGTGCATATTTAAACAACATTTGTGTCACATAATTCAATGGTTCTGGAACACCTCGAGCTGATTCAGATGATTCCACGGCACCGAGGCGGGTCCACCTCGGTGCCGCATTCTTCCCTTAACTCATTTGGCAAATGGACTGCCCCGTCTCCGGCAGGGTGCGCACACTCTCCCTGCCCCTACTTCCCCTCGGCCCGCAGGCGCGCGGCACTTGCCTCGGGGGCGAGGTCGAGACGTCGCAGCAGCTGTGCGTTGAGCGCGACAACAATTGTCGAGGCCGACATGAGCAATGCGCCCACGCTCATCGGCAACACGAAGCCAAAAGGTGCGAGAACACCGGCGGCCAACGGCACGGAAACAAGGTTATATCCGGCAGCCCACCACAGGTTCTGCTTCATCTTGCGGTAGCTCGCACGGGAGACCTCGATGACCGACAGGACGGAGCGTGGGTCGGAGCTCGCAAGAATAACTCCCGCCGAGCCAATGGCAACATCGGTGCCAGCACCGATTGCGATCCCAACATCAGCTTGAGCCAGTGCGGGAGCATCGTTCACGCCGTCGCCCACCATTGCCACTTTGCGGCCTTCGTTTTGAAGCTCGGAGACCTTGGCGGCCTTATCTTCGGGACGCACACCGGCGAAGACGCGGTCGATACTAAGATCGGCGGCAACCGTGTCGGCCACGGCCTGAGCATCACCGGTAATCATGACAACCTCGACGCCGATCGCGTGGAGCGCGTCGACCGTTTCGCGCGACTCGGCCCGAACCTCATCGGCCAAACGCAACCCGCCAATCACCTCACCGTCGGCAAGCACATGCAAAATCGTGGCACCTTCATCGTGCCAGGGTTCGACAGCAGGATGCTCGTCGAGTCCATTCTGCTCCAGCAGGTAGGGACCACCCACCTCGATCACCGTACCGTCGACCGTGGCCTTCACACCCACGGCCGGAGCCGAGGAGAAGTCCGTCGAGGACGGCACGTCCAATTCTCGAGCCTTGGCGGCACCAACGATTGCCCTCGCCAGCGGGTGCTCACTGCCGCTTTCAGCAGCGGCCGCGAGCACCAGCACCTCATCGGCAGAGCGATCGCCGACAGGTTCGATGCCGGTAACGGTCGGCTCACCCTTGGTGAGAGTACCGGTCTTGTCGAACAGGACCGTGTCCACGCCGCGCATAGACTCGAGTGCCAGGCGATCCTTGATAAGGACGCCGCCGCGGGCGGCACGCTCGGTAGCGATAGAAACTACCAGTGGGATTGCGAGGCCGAGTGCGTGGGGCAGGCAATCACGAGCACGGTGATAGCACGAACAACAGCATCATCCGGTCGACCCATAAGCGCCCAGACGATCGCGGTGACAATGGCGGCACCAAGCGCAAACCAGAACAACCATCCCGCAGCACGGTCCGCAAGCCGTTGCGCGGGTGAAGACGAATTCTGAGCATCCGATACGAGCTTCTGGATCCCTGCCAGGGCAGTATCGTCACCGATTGCAGTGACTTCAACGCGAAGGCCGGAATCGGTTGCAACCGTACCTGCCACAACGTCATCGCCTTCTTCGCGGCGGACGCTCTTCGATTCTCCCGTCACCATGGATTCGTCCATGCTGGCACTGCCGTCAACGATCCGACCATCGGCCGCAACTACGGAGCCGGGGCGCACCACAACAATATCGCCAACGGCGAGATCCGAAGGAGACACCTTCACGACGTCATCACCTTCGACACGCTCCGCCTCATCCGGTAACAGTGCCGCCAACGAATCCAAGGCGGACGTGGTCTGAGCCAGCGATCGCATCTCGATCCAGTGACCGAAAAGCATGATGACAACCAGCAGTGCAAGCTCCCACCAGAAGTTCAGCTGGTCATCTAGCAACCCAAGGGTGGATCCCCAGGAGGCAATAAAAGCGGTGGTGATGGCGAGCCCAATGAGGAGCATCATTCCCGGCTGACGGGACCGGATCTCGGAAATCGCGCCGGTAATGAAGGGCCAGCCACCCCAGAAGTAAAGAACGGTGCCGAGCACGGGCGAGATCCAGCGCACCCACTCCGCATCCGGCAAATCATAGCCAACAATGTCGGCAAATGCTCCGTTAAAGAACACGACGGGAATGGCAAACACAAGCATGATCCAGAACAACCGCCTGAACTGTCCCACGTGATCGCCGTGACCGCCGTGACCAGCATGCTGGTCATGGCCGTCGTGGTCCGCATGACCAGCATGCCCATCGTGGCTCACATGCTTTCCGTGGCTCACATGCTTTCCGGGGCTCACGTGGCCAGAGTGACCCTCGTGTGGCTCGTGGCCGCTCACCTCGTGGTGATGACCGGCATGTTTTCCGTGATCTTCGTGCTTGTCCATACCTCCAAACTATACCCCTATGGGGTATCTGGCAATGAATGGTTTGACTCAGTTCCCCGGTGGCGAAATCAGGACCCCAGGCACTACGCCACGGACTTCCTCCACCGCCCGCAGAAACAACGCAGGCTCTTAATCAGTAGGTTAAGGGCAAGCTAAACCTGTCGGCATTGAGACCCTCGGAGATTGAATTTAGCCGCGTGGACGCACCGACTATTGTGGACTACTCATTTGGGATCGGAACAACGCTGTTAACGAGGATGCCCGGATCAAAGCAGGAGGGACCCGGCTAGGGATAAAGCAGAGACAGATCATTGGCGGCAGGTGCGCAACAAGACGCCCCGAGTCTTTCACTGGCGTCGGCCTTATCCCGGCCTCATACCAATTCTTCCGTGGGAAACGAAAAATCCTGGCCGAAGCCAGGATTTCTCTCTTTGTACACCGCCAGGGACTCGAACCCTGAACCCACTGATTAAGAGTCAGTTGCTCTACCATTGAGCTAGCGGTGCGCGCAAGAAATAACAATACTCTGGCGGTGCTATCCAGTTCAAACTGGTTGGCCCGTTTTTTGCTGTGAAGTCCTGCACAGAAGCCCATGACCGGTTTTGGTTCCGGTTCATATGGCAGTTCTATCCCGACTCATGTGGCAGTCTGATGGGGTGACTGCTTCGCCTGCCCCGCTCAATGACGCCCTGGATGAACTTGCCGACCGCTTTGGAGAAAATCCTCCGGCGGATGATGTCTACGACGTCTTCCATGCCTGGGTCGAATCAACGGGCAAGGATCTCTATCCGCACCAGGACGAGGCGCTTATGGCGGCGCTGGATGGGGATCACCTCATTGTTTCCACCCCCACGGGCTCCGGCAAATCAATGATTGCGATGGCAGCGTTGTTTGTTGCCCTGTCGGAGGGTCGCAGCGGTTACTACACCGCTCCCCTTAAAGCCCTGGTCTCGGAGAAGTTCTTTGACCTTATCGGACTATTCGGAGCCGCGAACGTCGGCATGGTGACGGGCGATTCCACAATCAACGCTGATGCGCCAATCATTTGTTGCACGGCGGAGATCCTTGCAAACGTCGCTCTGCGGGAGGGCAAGGGCGCCGATGCTGGCGTCGTGATCTCCGACGAGTTCCATTTCTTCTCCGAGCCGGACCGCGGATGGGCATGGCAGGTCCCACTTCTCGAGCTCACAAACACCCAGCACATTCTCCTGTCGGCAACCCTGGGCGACACCTCGCACTTCGTTGAAGATCTTGAGAAACGGACGGACCGTCAGGTGTCGATCATCGACAACGCAGAACGTCCGGTTCCGCTCAGCTATAACTATTCCCTGGAGACGGTGTCCGAGACGATCAAGGAACTCGTTTCCACACACCGCTCCCCCGTCTATATCGTCCACTTCTCTCAGCTTGCCGCGGTCTCCGCAGCAACCGAGCTTCAGTCGGTTGCCCTATCGACGAAGGAACAGAAGACAGAGATTGCCGAGGAGATCGGGGACTTCCGGTTCGGCCCGGGTTTCGGCGCCGTCCTGTCCAAATTGCTCCGAGCGGGAATCGGTGTACACCACGCCGGTATGCTCCCCCGCTATCGCCGTCTCGTAGAAAGGCTTGCCCAGCATGGCCTTCTGAGAGTTATCTGCGGAACCGACACCCTCGGAGTTGGCATCAACGTTCCAATCCGAACGGTATTGCTCACGAGCCTTGCGAAGTTCGACGGTGAGAAGCAGCGCCAGCTCACGGCACGCGAGTTCCACCAGATCGCAGGCCGAGCGGGCCGGGCTGGCTTTGATACCACCGGCGAGGTTGTTGTCCAAGCACCCGAGCATGAGATTGAGAACGCCAAGGCGGAAGCAAAGGCCGCGGAACGGAAGAAGAAGTTCCAGAAGAAGAAGCCCCCGGAGGGGCAGGTCAACTGGACCCGGTCCACCTTTGAACGCCTTATCTCTGCCGCTCCCGAGACTCTCGAGTCCCGCATGCAGATCACGCACGCGATGATGCTCCAGATCCTGGCAAGGGCCGGAGACCCGGTAAAAACCGTCTACCGGCTTCTTACAGACAACTACGAGCCGAGAAGAGCATCCAACCCTCTGCTGCGCCGGGCCATCGATATCTACGTTTCCTTGCGCGCCGCCGGCGTTATCGTTCACCACGACCGGGACTGGCGAGAAGCCAACCCTGATAAGCCCGCCATTGAGCTGGCTCGGGAGGTCCCGGACGACTTTGCGCTAAATGCCCCGCTCTCCCCGTTTGCTCTCGCGGCACTCGAATTGCTGGACATGGAGTCACCCACGTACGCACTTGATGCCGTATCGATCGTCGAATCGGTGCAGGAAGACCCCCGACCAATACTCGTTGCCCAACGGCGCCACGAGCGGGACGTGGCCATGGCTTCCATGAAGGCCGAGGGGCTGGAATACAACGAGCGGATGGCGAGACTCGATGAGATCACGTGGCCTCGCCCGCTGGCCGACCTTCTCGACCCCGCTCTCGAAACCTATCGTCAAACGAATCCGTGGGTTTCCGACTTTGAGCTCTCCCCGAAGTCCGTTGTGCGCGACATGATCGAACACTCGATGACGTTCTCCGAACTCATTTCGAAAAACGACGCCGCCCGCAGCGAGGGCGTTGTCCTGCGGTACCTGACCGACACGTACAAGGCTCTGCGTCAGATTATCCCGGAGGATGCGCTAACGGATGACCTGCAAGACATCATCGACTGGCTGGGCGAACTCGTTCGTTCGGTCGACTCCTCTCTCATTGCCGAATGGGAGGCGCTTGCCGACGGCATGATCGACGATGCCGAAATCATGGCGCACACCAAGATTCCGCAGGGCGGCACCGAACGTGCCTTCGGGGCACGCGAAGACGGCACCGTCCCGATCACCGCCAACCTCCATGCCTTCCGTACGATCGTGCGGAACTGGATGTGGCGCTTCGTTGAGGCGGCCGCCGATGAAGACATCGACAAGCTGGAGTGCCTCTCCCTCCCGGCCACGGTGGCGCCGGCCGAGAAGATCGACGGCGATACGTGGGATAAGTTCCTGGACGACTACTACGCCGATCACGAGTGGCTGGGAACCGATACCGGCTCCCGCTCTGCAAGCTTCCTGCGGTTCAACGAATCCCCCGGGGTAGCCGACTTTGTTGACGCCGGCCTCAGCGAGGAAGCGGCGCAAGAGGCTGGCGCAAAGAAGATGTGGATCGTTCACCAGGTGATTGACGATGGTGAGGAGTCGCGTGACACGGAGTTCGTTGCCATCGTTGATCTTGACGAAAGCACCGCCGCAGATCGCCTGATCGCTTCTCTCGTTAGAATAGGAGACGTTGTCTAGAAGGAGAGCAATGATCAGCGAGCGTTACCAACAACTCACGGCAGAGGTTAACGAAGCCTCGGCGGGCCGGGACGTTCGTGTCCTGCTTGCGGCGAAGCATCAGCCGGCTGAGAAGATCATGGAAGCGCTCCAAGCGGGCGCAACACTGCTTGGCCACAACATCATCCAGCAGCTCACCGCCACCGAAGAGGCCCTCGCAGAGCTTGGGGCACCGGAGCATGAAACCCACGTGATCGGGCACGTCCAGTCCAACAAGGCACGGGCAGCCCTGCGGCACGCTCACACAATCGAGACAGTCGACTCCGCCAAGACCGCCCGCCGCCTCTCAACGGTGAGCGATGATCTCGGCGTCGACCGGAACGTGTTTATTCAGGTGAACTCGGCGGGTGCGGAATCCCAGTTCGGAATCGACCCAGAGGATGCCAAAGAACTCGCCGACCTGATTCGCTCGCTCCCCCGCCTCACCTTGACGGGCCTCATGACAATCGGAGCCAATACGGACAACGAGACACAGATCCACACGTCATTCGCGCTCACCCGTGAACTGTCCGAGTCCCTGCGGGCCGATGGTCACGACTCCTGTACGGAGCTGTCCATGGGAATGAGTGGAGATTGGCGGATTGCGGTCGACGAGGGCTCCACTATCATTCGCGTTGGCCGTCAGGTCTTCGGGGAACGGGACAAGGCGTAAGGAAACTGGGAAGACGGAAGTGGGGAAGAAACACTGATGCTTCTTCCCCACCGACTTCCCTATTCTCTGGCCTCGAGCTTTGCGTTGCTCTCCAGAGGTGTTTGCTCGAGAGGCGCTCACTACAGTGGCGCCACCCCAGCCTTAAATAGGCCGTAGATGTAGCCATCGGTGAGGGCTTCCCAGGAGGCCTCGACAACGTCCTTGCCGACACCGACCGTTGCCCAGACCCCGGCAGGTGAGGCCATGGACACGATGACTCGGGTGGTTGCCCGGGTGGCTGCGGAGCCGTCGAGGATACGGACCTTGAAGTCCGTGAGCTCGCAACTGTCCAGTTCCGGATAAACCGGGACAAGGGCAGAGCGCAACGCGTGGTCGAGAGCGTCAACCGGTCCGACTCCTTCACCGACCGTCAGGGAGCGCCCCATGCCGGTGGAGAGTTTGACGACCGCTTCGGCCCCGTTGGACCTGTCGATGCTTCCAGAGAGGTGGGTTGTCCACGACTCAATATCAAAGTAGGACAGGCGTGAGCCATCAATGATTTCGCGAATCAGCAGTTCAACGGACGCATCCGTCGCGTCGTACGTGTAGCCCTGGGCTTCGGCGGCCTTGATGCGGGAGGTAACTTCGGCCAGAACATCGGGCCTGTTCGACAGGTCAAGTCCAACCTCACGGGCCTTGAGCTCTATCGAGGCCCGTCCCGCCATATCCGACACGATCATTCTCATGTCATTACCGACAAGTGCGGGATCGATGTGCTGGTAAAGGTCCGCGTCCACGCGGATCGCGGATGCGTGGAGCCCCGCCTTGTGGGCGAAGGCCGAGATTCCCGTGTAGGGCTGACGACCGTAGGGGCAATGTTGACGAGTTCGGCAACCGCATGAGAGACACGTGTCTGCTCGGCAAGTTGCTCGGCCGTGACAACGCCCTTACCCATTTTGAGCTGAAGATTGGCAACAGCCGTCAGAATGTTGGCATTGCCGGTGCGTTCGCCGTAGCCATTGACTGTGCCCTGGATATGAGAGGCGCCAGCCGTGACCGCAACGAGCGTGTTCGCCACCGCCATCTCGCCGTCGTTGTGGGCATGAATGCCGAGGCGCGGCTCGAGGCCTTCTTCCGCAAGGCGTGCCTTCAGTTCGCTCACGAGGGTCAGGATCTGGTGCGGCAGTGCCCCACCGTTCGTGTCGCATGGAATGATGGTCGAGGCGCCTGCCTTCGCGGCCGCGACTGCAACGGAGAATGTATAGTCCCCGCTGTCAGCCGCTCCGTCGAAGAAGTGTTCCAGGTCGACCATGACCTCACGGCCCTGGTCGGTCAGGTACTCGACGGTGTCGGTGACCATCGCAAGGTTTTCTTCTTCCGTGGTGCGTAGCGCGAGCTCCACGTGCCGAGCATCCGACTTGGCGACAAGCGTGATGATCGGGGCGCCCGAATCGAGAAGAGCCGCAACCTGCGGATCGTCCTGGACGGCCACGTGCGCTTTTCTCGTTGCACCGAAGGCAGCAAGCTTCGCGCTCGTCAGCGGGTTCGAGTCTTTGAGTACGGCGAAGAACTCGGTGTCCCGCGGGATCGCCCCCGGCCATCCGCCTTCGATGATGTCGGCGCCGTAGGACTCGAGGAGCGGCAGGAGAGTCACCTTGTCGGCAACCGACAGGTTCATGCCCTCCTGCTGCGCCCCATCCCGTAGCGTCGTGTCGTATACGACGAGGTTGTCGCTCATGCTGACAGCTGGTAGGTCCAGTTGTATGGATCCGGTGCGTGGCCGAGCTGAATCGACGTCACCTGGTCGTATATCGACTTGGTGACATCCCCGCCGGTCACGGATACATCGAAGCCCTCGCCCGCGATCCTGCCGATCGGTGTCACGACTGCGGCGGTGCCGCAAGCAAAGACCTCGGCGACCTTGCCAGACTCGATGTCCGCAATAAGGGACTGAAGCGGGATCGTTTCTTCCCGGACAACGTTTCCGCGGTCGCGCAGGATCTGAAGGATCGCACCGCGGGTGCCACCCTCGAGGATGTTCCCTGTAAGAACCGGGGTGGAGACCGAGCCGTCCTCGTAGACAACGAAGACGTTCATGCCGCCCAGTTCATCGACGTTCGTGTTCGTCGCAGCATCGAGGAAGCAGACTTCGTCGAAGCCCTCCTCGTGGGCCGCGAGCTTCGGAACGAGCGACGACGCATAGTTGCCGCCGCACTTCGCTGCCCCGGTTCCACCCGGGCCCGCCCGGTGGTAGTCCGGGGACACCCAGACGGAAATCGGCTGGAAGCCGTTCACGAAGTACGGTCCCGAGGGGGATGCGATGCAGAGGTAGTCGAGCCGGCGAGCAGAACGCACTCCAAGGAAGGGCTCGGTAGCAATGATAAACGGGCGCAGGTAAAGCGAGGACCCGGGAACCGAAGGAACCCAGTCAGCATCCGCACGGACCAGACCAACGATTGAGGCAAGGAAATCCTCGACGGGAAGCTCCGGGATCGCCAGGCGACGGGCCGAGGCGTTAAGCCGTGCCGCGTTGTAGCCAGGCCTAAACGACCAAATCGAACCGTCATCATGACGGTATGCCTTGAGGCCCTCGAAGATCTCCTGGCCATAGTGGAAGACCGCGGCCGCAGGGTCGAGCGTGAGGGGGCCGTAGGGCTCGATAACCTTCGAGTGCCAACCCTTGCCCTCGTCGTAGACCGCGTGAGCCATGTGGTCCGTGTAGTCCACGCCAAAGCTCAGCCGGTTGAAGATCGCTTCCCGCTGTTCACGGGTCGCCGGATGCTTCTTCGGGTGCAGGTCCCAGGCGCCAGCAACCTCATCGGCGGTCGGTAGCGGCAGGGCGGCGGCCTGCTCTAGTTCAGAAAGAGTTTCTGTCATGTTCTGGCCTTCCTAAATCCGTGCGACGACAGCATCGCCGATCTCGCTCGTGGTGCGGACAAGAGGCGTGCCCGCCTCGGCAGCATCCGCCCTCTCCTCCATGTCAGCATCGACGGCGACCCGGATCTTCTTTGCCTCGTCAACAAGGCCCAGGTGCTCAAGCATGAGAGCAACGGACGAGATCGTGGCGATCGGATCGGCCTTCTGCTGACCGGCAATGTCGGGAGCGGAGCCGTGGACGGGCTCGAACATCGAGGGGAAAGCGCCGTCGGGATTGACGTTGCCCGAGGCAGCCAGGCCGATACCGCCGGTGATAGCGCCCGCCTCATCGGTGAGAATGTCTCCGAACAGGTTGTCGGTGACGATGACGTCAAAGCGAGCCGGATCGGTAACGAGGAAGATCGTTGCGGCGTCGACGTGCAGGTAGTCCGTCGTAACGTCCGGGAATTCCTGGCCAACACGCTCAACGGTGCGGCGCCAGAGATGCCCGGCATTCACGAGAACGTTGTGCTTGTGGACGAGGGTGAGGCGGTTGTCGCGCTGAGTCGCAAGGCCGAAGGCATAGCGGACGACGCGCTCGACACCGTAGGCGGTGTTGATCGAGACCTCGGTCGCGATCTCGTGCGGGGTGTCCTGGCGGACCACGCCGCCGTTGCCTGCGTAGAGGCCCTCGGTGCCCTCCCGGACGACGACGAAGTCGATGTCGCCGGGATTGGCAAGCGGCGTGGGGACGCCGCGGTAGTACTTGGAGGGGCGAAGGTTCACGTAGTGATCAAGGGCGAACCGCAGCTTGAGAAGGAGGCCGCGCTCAAGGATTCCCGAGGGAAGCGACGGGTCACCAACGGCGCCAAGAAGAATCGCGTCGTGGGTGGAAATCTGCTCGAACTCATCATCGGGCAGGACCTCGCCCGTGCGGTGCCAGCGGTCGGCACCCAGATCGAAGACAGTTTCTTCGACGGTGACGCCCGAATCGCGCAGTGCCGCATTCATGGCCTTGAGGCCCTCGGCAACGACTTCGGGGCCAATCCCGTCTCCCGGAATTACAGCAAGCTTAATCGTTCGGTTCATGTCCTCATCCTAGCCCTTGGTCCACATTCTGAAATGCAAATTTCACCATTCGGGAGCGCGTGTGGAACCCGCCCCCGTTAAGAATTAAGTAGATTCCCGGCGTTCCATCTTCCGGGTACCCATCTCAGTCTCGCGTCTTCATCTGCGCCGAGACAGTCCTGCCACGAGTGGCCAGCAACTGCAATATCGGTGCCGGCTATCCCCTGCAAAAGCCGTGCCGCCGTTGCGGTTGTCATCCCTTGTAGGGAGCTCTGCCCCGTGGGTCGCTGTGCGCTTTGGGTCAATCCCCGCGCGCTGTTCGGTCATTTGAGCTTTAACTGCGAGACGTTCTTAGCGGTGGGACGTTTCTAGCGGTGGGATGGGGTACCCCGGCGCATGCCGGGGTACCCCATGTCAACTACCTGGCTGCGTGGCCGTCTTCGTAGTCCTCGTCAACGGACTTCCACGAGAACATCTTGCGGAGTTCGACGCCGACCTTCTCAATTTCATGGTCTTCGCCGCGCTTGCGGAGTTCCTGGAACTCCGGTCCGCCCTTGTCCTGGTCGGAGATGAAGCGTTCGGCGAATGCGCCGGACTGCACGTCCGCGAGGACTTCCTTCATGTTCTCCTTGACGTTCGGGGAGATCACTCGGGGGCCGGACACGTAGTCGCCATACTCTGCCGTGTCGGAAATCGACCAGCGCTGCTTCGTGAGGCCACCTTCGTTGATGAGGTCAACGATGAGCTTGAGCTCGTGGAGAACCTCGAAGTAGGCGATCTCGGGCTGGTAGCCAGCTTCGGTCAGGGTCTCGAAACCGTACTGGATGAGTTGCGAAACGCCGCCGCAGAGGACTGCCTGCTCACCGAAGAGATCCGTTTCGGTCTCTTCCGTGAAGGTCGTCTTGATAACGCCGGCGCGGGTTCCGCCGATCGCCTTCGCGTACGAGAGTGCAAGGTCCCAGGCCTGGCCAGAAGCATCCTGTTCGATGGCGACGATGTCCGGGACACCGCGTCCTTCGGCGTACTGGCGGCGGACCGTGTGGCCCGGGCCCTTCGGGGCAACCATGCAGACGTCGTGATCGGCGGACGGCTTGATGTAGCCGTAGCGGATGTTGAAGCCGTGGGCGAAGAAGAGTGCTGCGCCTTCCTTGAGGTTCGGCTCGATCTGCTCCGAGTAGATGGTGCGCTGGTGCTGGTCCGGTGCGAGGATCATGACCACGTCGGCGTCCTTCACAGCGTCCTCGATCGAGGCAACTGCCAGGCCCTGCTCCTGTGCCTTAGCAACGGAGGATGAGCCTTCGCGGAGGCCAACAACGACGTCGACGCCCGAATCGCGGAGGTTCAGCGCGTGGGCGTGTCCCTGCGAGCCGTAGCCGATAACGGCGACCTTCTTCGACTGGATGAGCGACAGGTCGGCATCATCGTCATAGTAAATATCTGCCACAGTGATTCTCCTTGTGTTATCAGGCGCGGCGGAGTGCACGTTCTGCACTCACTCGTTCGGATAGGGAGCGCGAGCCGCGAGATATCGCGACGGCGCCCGATTGGACAATTTCTTTAATTCCGTAGGGAGCAAGCGCTGTCAGGAGCGCCTGCACCTTCCCCGCGGAGCCCGTTGCCTCGATCGTCACCGTATCAGTGACGACGTCAACAACGTGGGCACGGAAGAGTTCAACAAGTTGGAGGACAGCGGTCCGTGTCTCGTCGGTTGCGGAGACCTTGACGAGCAGGAGTTCGCGCTGCACCGAAGTGTCAGCCTCCAGGGCAACGATCTTGATGACGTTAACGAGCTTGTTCAGCTGCTTCGTCACCTGTTCCAGCGGAGCCTCGGCCGCGTCAACAACGAGCGTGATCCGCGAAATCTCGGGATCCTCGGTCGGGCCAACCGCCACCGAGTGGATGTTGAACGCGCGGCGCGCGAACAGTGCGGTGACTCGGGTGAGCACGCCAGGCTTGTTCTCGACGAGGACGGAAAGGGTGTGTCGGGTATTCATTGTTCCTTCTATTCTTCGTCGTCCCAGTTCGGGGCAAGATCGCGGGCGTACTGGATTTCATCGTTCGAGACACCTGCGGCCACCATTGGCCACACCATGGCATCTGCGGAGACCTGGAAGTCGATAACGACCGGGCGGTCGTTGATTTCCATGGCCTGACGGATCGTGTCAGCAACATCCTCGGGCTTGTCACAACGCAGACCCACGCAGCCGTAAGCGTCTGCAAGCTTCACGAAGTCCGGAACGTTCCTCGTGCCGCTACCCGTGTCGAGATCCGTGTTCGAGTAGCGAGCATTATAGAACAGCGTCTGCCACTGACGGACCATGCCGAGCGAGGAGTTGTTGATGATTGCGACCTTGATCGGGATGTCGTTGATAACGCAGGTGGCGAGCTCCTGATTTGTCATCTGGAAACAGCCGTCGCCGTCGATCGCCCACACCGCCTTATCGGGTGCGGCAACCTTGGCTCCCATAGCAGCGGGGATGGCGAGGCCCATCGTGCCCGCACCGCCCGAGTTGATCCACGTACGCGGATTCTCGAACTTCAGGAACTGGGATGCCCACATCTGGTGCTGACCAACGCCGGCAACGTAGATGGCGTCGGGGCCAACAATCTCGGCAAGCTGCTCGAGAACGTACTGGGGAGCCATCTCCCCATCCTCCGTCGGCGTCCACCCCAGCGGATACGTTTCCCGCATGCGGTTCAGGCGCTTCCACCAAGCCGAAATATCGCGCTTGTCGTACTGGCGGTAGGCGGCGGGCAGTTCCTCGATCAGCTCGGCGATCGTCTCCTTGACGTCACCAACGATCGGAACGTCCGCGTGCCGGTTCTTCCCGATCTCGGCCGGGTCAATGTCGGCGTGGATAACCTTCGCGTGGGGGGCGAACGAATCGAGGTTACCGGTCACGCGATCATCAAATCGCGCACCGAGAGCAATAAGGAGGTCGGAGCGCTGCAGTGCATCCACCGCGGCAACCGTGCCATGCATACCGGGCATGCCCAGGTTGTGCGGGTCCTCGACCGACAGCGAGCCGATCGCGTTGAGCGTCGTGACGGCGGGGATGCCGGTGAGCTTGACAAGTTCGCGGAGTTCCTCGGCTGCTCCGGCACGGATCACGCCGCCGCCCACGTAGAACACGGGGCGCTCGGCCGTGGCAACAAGGCGGGCCGCTTCCCGCACCTGACGGGCGTTCGGACGGGTTACCGGTCGATATCCGGGAAGGTCGCGGACCGGGGGCCACACGAAGTCGCATTCGGCGTTCTGGGCGGACTTGGCGATGTCGACGATGACAGGGCCGGGTCGTCCGGTCTGGGCAAGCTCGTAAGCCTCGGCAATGCGTGCCGGGATGTCCTTCGCGTCTGTGACGAGGAACGAGTGCTTCGTGATCGGCATGGTGATGCCGACAATGTCGGCCTCCTGGAAAGCATCCGTGCCAATCAGTGCCGCACCAACCTGGCCGGTGATTGCCAGCATCGGAACCGAGTCCATGTAGGCATCCAGAACGGCAGTTGTCAGGTTGGTCGCACCCGGACCAGAGGTAGCAATGCAGACACCGACCTTGCCGGTGGCATGTGCGTAGCCCTCAGCCGCATGTCCTGCGCCCTGCTCGTGACGCACCAGGATGTGCCGTAGCGAGGTGGAATCCATGAGCGGATCGTAGGTGGGGAGGATGGCACCGCCGGGGAGACCGAAGACCGTATCTACGCCCAGCTCCTCGAGAGAACGAATAATTGACCGGGCACCGGTTGACTTCTCTCGGATAACACCGTCGCCCTGCGCCTTCAGCGCACTCGCTTCAGCGAGTGTTGCCGGGGATGCTGGTTTCCCCATGGTTCCTCCTAGACGTGGATCGGTATGGCAATGAAAAAGCCCCCTGCTTCGGAACAGGGGGCGCGCAACACTTCCTTAGCGGACCGGTGTGGCGCGCCAGGTAACTACAAGCTTCATTTCCATAACTCAGACATTAGCCTGACCCGCCCGGGACAAGCAAGCCAGAGTCACTTGATCTCACATATTGGTTCGCAATGTCAGCCAATGAGACATACCTTCTCGGGGCAAAAGTCCTACTTTTTGGCTTATATTCACTAATTCCACGGAAATACTGCACCCTCCCCCGCCGAGAGTAAACGCTCTCCCGCGTGCGCGAAGCGGGCGTCCAATTATCAAGAAGCAGCCGTTCTCCGCACCTACCTGCACTCCCCTGGCGTAGCCACCACCTATCCCCCATCCCCGTCTCTGCCCCGCAGGTACCTGCCCAATAGCAACGGGGGCTGGTCGAGCTGCCCGGTCTCTATCGTTGGGGGAACCGCGCGGATGTCCGGGAAGCGAAAACGCTGGCCCGCACCCGGTTCGACATAGCGGACGGGGTATTCACGGATAGAAACCCTCACTGACATTGAGAACTTGTGGGAATAGGGACATGCGGACATAAGCGTGCTCCCCGGGACTCGAACGTCCTGTCACGTTCGGATTCCGGGGAGCACTGTTGCAGTATGCCACGAAGCGTGGCTTGTGGCGCTTACATACCGCCAAGGAAGTGGGCGACGAGGATCTTGGCGATCATCGCGACCGGGTAGACAAGTGCATACCCGAGGGCAACGCGGGGGTCTGATCCCGTACGGCCGTTCGCGAATGCGAGGACGGCCGGCTGGGTCTGCGAGCCTGCGAGCAGGCCAGACAGCCTCGTTCCACCCATATGGAAGATATGGCGCATGGTCAAGTAGAGGCCGACTCCCATGATCGAGGTGACAAGAACTCCGAGCAGGAGGATCTTCCACCAGGCATCACCGGAGAAGGCGAGTCCGATCTGGCCACCGGCGTTGCAACCTGCCTGCGCGAGGAAAAGGAGGAGGCCGAGTTCCGACATGACGAGGTTCGCGGTGTTCGGCAGGGCGGTGACGACCTTGCCGACACGACCAAGACGGCCCATGACCAGTCCAACGAGGAGAACGCCGGCGGCGCCACCGAGGGAGAAGCTACCGCCACCGGGCATCGGGATTTCAATGGAGCCAACGAACAGGCCAAGGGCGAGGCCCAGACCGAGCGCCACGGGGTTGATGTCGGTGAGGCCCTTCGAGGAGTCGCCGAGCCACTTGGAGATTTCCTTCAGCTTCATGGTCGGGCCGACAACGCGGACGCGGTCTCCCATTTCCACCATGAGATTCGGGATTGCAAGCATGTCCTGATCGGCCCTGCGGACGCGGGAGATCTTTGCTCCCCAGCGCTCTGCGAGAACTTCGTCGAGTTCGCGGACGGTGAGGCCAACGAGGCTGGGCTCGGACACGGTGATCCGGCGGAAATCGAGCATGCGACGGTCGGAGCGTAGCGAGTGGGAGGAGCGGTGGCCAAGTTCGCCAACAACCTGTTCAACATCGGCATCTTCACCGACGATGGTGACAAGGTCGCCCCGCTGGAGGACCTCGCTGGAGCTGGGGATCCAGATGGGGCCCTGTTCGCCGCGGCGGATGCGGGAGAATTCGATTGCGGAGCCGAGGGACTTCATGATGCCACCAACGGTCGGGCCGTCTTCACGGTCCACGCGGACGTTCTGGTGGGTGACGGGCGACGGGGCATCGGTGTCGAGGTGCGCTTTCCGCAATGCCATCTGCGCCGCAATGATCATGCCGATGACGCCGAACAGGTAGGCGACTGCGTAGCCCACGGTTGCGGTCCCGGGATCACCGGAGGATTCACCGGCGGCCGCGAGCGCGGGCGTGTTCGTGACGGCGCCGGAGAAGGTACCGGCGATGAGTGCGATGTCCATGTCGAACACGTAGCTACCGACAAGGTAGGCGGCAACGGCTGCGACGATGAAGAGGACCACCATCGTGATGATGGGGCCGGTTGCCTGTTTCAGGGACTTGAAGAACGTGCCGCCGGCGTTGTTGCCGATGGAGAAGGCGAACAGGACGAGCCCGAGGGTGCCAATGTAGTGCGGGATTGTGATCTCGACGCCGACCGCATTACCCCATGCTGCGAGGGCGATCGCGAAGAACAGGACGGCAGCCGCACCGAGGCTCACTCCCTTAACTTTGATTCGGCCGAGGGCCATTCCTATGCCGATAATCAAGAAAACCGTCAAGATCGGTTGTTCGGCCAAGTAGTTCAACACACTGTTCATGCCACCCGGACACTCCTCTGTCATGGATCGCTGTCCACGCATCTGTTATTGAATAGTTCCATCAATAAGTATGGCCCGGGTTTTGTCCGAATTGATGGGCAATGAGTCCCGGCACGACGAAGCGGGAGATGTTAGTTGCACCTCCCGCTTACCGTCATATTTTGCGCTTTGTGGGCCGCGTCTCAGAATACTGCGCTAATCGCTACGGGCGGCGTTGTTCGGAACCTCGTTGGCAGCGTCCGTGAGCGGTCAGCCGAGCCCACATCTGCTAGTCGTCGAGTGAACGCACTCCTCCGTAGGTGGCTGAGCGTGCCAGCATCGCGTAGGCCTTGAGCGCCTTGGAGACCTTGCGGGGGCGCTCAGCGGCGGGCTTCCACGGGGTGGATCCCTTGGCGGCGCGGCGCTCGGCCAGGGTTTCGTCGTCGACGAGTAGCTCGAGTTTGCGGGAGGGCACGTCGAGGACAATGCGGTCACCCTCTTCGATAAGTCCGATGGCGCCGCCTGCGGCGGCCTCGGGTGAGATGTGGCCGATGGAGATACCGGACGTGCCTCCGGAGAACCTGCCGTCGGTGATCAGTGCGCAGTCCTTGCCAAGTCCCAGTCCCTTGAGGAAGGACGTCGGGTACAGCATCTCCTGCATGCCCGGCCCGCCCTTGGGGCCCTCATACCGGATGACAACAACGTCGCCGGGAACAACGGACTTGGAGAGGATCAGGTTGATGGCGTCCTCCTGGGAGTCAACGACCCGTGCCCTGCCTTCGAAGTGGAAGAGCTCTTCGTCGATTCCGGCGGTCTTAATGACTGCGCCTTCTTCGGCGATGTTGCCCTTGAGGACGGCAAGACCACCATCTTCCGTGTAGGCGTTCTCGACGGAACGGATGCAGCCGTTCTCGCCGTCCGTGTCGAGCTCTTCCCATTCATTCGCTTGGGAGAAAGCCCTCGTCGTGCGGACGCCACCGGGGGCGGCCTTGAACAGCTGGACCGCTTCGGGTGACGGCGCGGGGCCGCGCACGTCCCACTTCTCCAGCCAGGACTTCAGGTCATCGGAGTGGACCGAATGGACGGAGTCCTTGAGGAGACCTGCTCGGTAGAGCTCACCGAGGATCGCGGGGATGCCGCCGGCGCGGTGAACGTCTTCCATGTGGAACACCGGGTGGTTGGGGGCAACCTTGGAGACGCAGGGAACCTGGCGGGAGATCGCGTCGATGTCATCGAGGTTGAAGTCGACCTCTCCCTCGATTGCGGTGGCAAGGATATGGAGGATCGTGTTGGTCGAGCCACCCATTGCCACGTCCATCGTCATCGCGTTAAAGAACGCATCGCGGGTGGCAATGTTGCGGGGCAGGACCGACTCGTCGTCCTCCTCGTAGTAGCGGCGAGCCAGGTCGACGATGCGACGGCCCGCCCCAAGGAAGAGCTCCTTGCGTGCCACGTGGGTGGCCAGCGTCGAGCCGTTGCCGGGAAGGGACAGGCCAAGGGCCTCGGTCAGGCAGTTCATGGAGTTCGCGGTGAACATGCCGGAACATGAACCGCACGTCGGGCACGCGGCCGATTCGATTTCGGACAGTTGCTCATCGCTGATCGACTCGTCAGCTGCGCCGGTCATGGCGTCGATGAGGTTCACGGGATGGTCAATAACACCGTCGACGGCCTTGCCCGCTTCCATGGGCCCACCGGACACGAAGATGACGGGAATGTTAAGCCTCATGGCGGCCATGAGCATCCCGGGGGTGATCTTGTCGCAGTTCGAGATGCAGACAAGAGCATCTGCCGTGTGGGCGTTCACCATGTACTCAACGGAATCCGCGATAATCTCGCGGGACGGTAGCGAGTAGAGCATGCCGTCATGCCCCATAGCAATGCCGTCATCCACGGCAATTGTATTGAATTCCTTGCCAACACCGCCCGCTTCCTCAATTGCGGAAATCACGAGCTGGCCCATGTCCTTCAGGTGAACGTGGCCGGGAACAAACTGGGTGAACGAGTTGGCAACCGCAATAATCGGTTTACCGAAGTCACCGTCTCCCATACCGGTAGCCCGCCAAAGGGCTCTTGCACCGGCAAAGTTACGTCCCTGGGTTGACGTGGCCGAACGCAGCTGTGGCATTGAAACTCCTTGTCCTCACTCTTCCGATTACCTTACGACCGATCCCACGAATTGGGACAGAAGCGGCCACGAGGCGAGACAGCGCCCCGACATCACCACCGACGAGCTCCCACACGCCACACGCCCCGTCGCACAGCGCTCCCGCACACACCACGTGTTCGACGCCTGGTTCCCTGCATTTTGCGACACGTAGTCCCCCCGATGTATCCCGCACCCGACAATTCCGCCCTTCCACCGAGGCGATATTGCGGCTCTCTGCACTCACGAACTCGGCCCCACCAACCACAAACCACCAACCACCAACCTGCCCCGACATCTCGTCGAACTATGACAATTACCTGATACCGGTCGAGAAAATCGTTGAGAAGTGCGCGCCATGTCGGTAGATTCCAAGAGAGTCAGATCACAGTTCGCGAACCCGCCGAACCGGATGACGGGACAGCCAGCTAGAAAGCGACAGCTAGACAACAAATCACGACCAGCACATTGCCGTCGACCATTAAGGACCAACACCATGTCCGACATCATCACCTCTCTCAAGAACCCGAGTGACGAGGAGGTTCGCGCCGTGGACGCCTGGTGGCGGGCCAACAATTATTTGACCGTTGGCCAGATCTACCTCAAGTCCAATCCGCTCCTACGCGAGCCCCTTGAGGCATCCGACATTAAGCCCAGGCTTCTTGGCCACTGGGGCACCTCCCCAGGCCTATCCCTGATCTACGCCCACGCCTCCCGCCTCATTCAGAAGACCGGGCAGGAAATGATTTATATTACGGGGCCGGGGCACGGCGGGCCCGCGATTGTGGCAGCCACGTACCTGGAGAACACGTACACCGAGTCCTTCCCGCACGTCACGCAGGACACCCCCGGACTCGAGACACTGTTCCGCCAGTTCTCAGCACCCGGTGGCATCCCTTCCCATGCTTCGGTCACCACCCCCGGTTCCATCAACGAGGGTGGCGAGCTCGGCTACGCTCTCGTTCACGCCTTCGGAGCCGTTTTCGATAACCCCGATCTCATCGCACTCAGCGTTGTCGGTGACGGTGAGGCCGAGACCGGACCTCTCGAAGGTTCCTGGAAGAGCATCTCGTTCCTCAACCCTGCGCGCGACGGTGCAGTCCTCCCGGTTCTGCACCTGAACGGCGCGAAGATTGCCTCCCCCACGGTGCAGGGCCGCAAGGACCCCGAGGAGGTCCGCAAGCTGTACGAGGGCCACGGCTACGAGGTTCTCGAAGTCGAAGGCGATGACCTCCCCGGCATGCACTACCGCTTTGCCGAAACCCTTGGAACAGCGTACGAACGGATCAAGGAAATCCAGGACGACGCTCGCACGAACGGCGTCGTTGCGGGAGAGCGCCCCCGCTGGCCCATGATCATCCTTCGCTCCCCGAAGGGGTGGACGGGGCCGGACGTCGTTGACGGCGTCCAAGTAGCGGGAACATGGCGTTCCCACCAGGTACCCCTATCGGGTGTCCGGGAAAATCCGGACCACTTAAAGATCCTGGAAGACTGGATGAAGTCGTACCGCCCCGAAGAGCTCTTTGACGAGTCGGGTATGCCGACGGATATTGTGCGGTCAATCAATCCGGAAGGCGATCTACGCATGTCGGCCCACCCGGCAGGTAATGGCGGAGGGGAGTACAGAGCTCTCGACATGCCGAACTGGCGGGACTTCACCATCGACTTCGCCCCGGCAGAGCGCGGCACGTTCCGCGCCGAATCGACCCGCAAGCTCGGCGAGTTCCTTGAGGAGATCTACCGCCGCAACCCCGAAACGTTCCGACTGTTCTGCCCGGACGAAACAAACTCGAACCGGCTTGGCGCGGTCTTCAATGCTTCGGACCGGATGACAATGGAAGCGGTCACCGACGATGACGAAAAGCTGTCACCGGACGGGCGGGTCATGGAAGTTCTGTCCGAGCACCTGACCCACGGTTGGCTGGAGGGCTACAACCTGACGGGACGCCACGGGCTCTTCGCCTCCTACGAAGCATTCGGCATGGTGTCGGTCTCCCAGACCGTTCAGCACACAAAATGGCTGGAAGAGGCCATCGAACTGGACTGGCGAGTACCGGTTCCCTCGTTCAACATTCTCCTGTCATCGACGTGCTGGAGGAACGACCACAACGGTTTCTCCCACCAGGGACCCGGCGTCCTCTCTACGATCGTCAACATGCGAGGAAACATCGTCCGCACCTACCTGCCACCGGATGCGAACTGCCTCCTCGAGGTTTCCGCATATACGCACGACACGAAGAACCGCGTGAACGTTATCGTCCAGGACAAGCAGCCGCAGTTCCAGTGGCTCACCCCGGACGAAGCAGAAGCGCACTGCCGCAAGGGCTTCGGCATCTGGGACTGGGCCGGAAATGAGGACCCGGAATCGGGCGAAGATCCCGACATCGTCATTGCGTGCGCCGGTGACGTCGTCACCATGGAAGCGGTTGCGGCAGCCCAGATCCTCCGCCAACAGCTACCCTCGCTGAAAATTAGGGTCGTCAACGTCGTTCGCCTACAGACCCTGTCCCGCCCGAAGGACCACCCCACCGGCATGACCGACCAGGACTTCGCAGAAATGTTCACGAACACCCAGGATGTTCTGTTCTGCTTCCACGGCTATGCCGGGGTGATCCACCAGCTGGTTCACGGCCGTCCCGACGTCGACCGGTTCCACGTTCGTGGCTTCCGCGAGGAAGGCACGACCACCACGCCGTTCGACATGGTGGTCCGCAACGGCATCGACCGCTACTCGCTCGTCATCGACGCCCTCAACAACACGAAGCGGACCGTCAGGGGCGCCGCCGACCTGAAGCGCTGGTGCACCAAGCAGCTTGACCGTCACCACGAATACAAGGTTGAGCACCTGGAGGACATGCCAGAAATCACCGACTGGGTGTTCGAAGCATAGGTTACGAAACACAGGTCAACCAGCAAGAGAGTTGTGGGGCGGATCGGAACATTCCGATCCGCCCCACACTTGCATGTGCCACAGCGTCCGATAGGCAAGTTGCTCGAAATCCCGGCGCGATCCCACGGTCAAGCACCGGCGCAACCCCACGGTGTACTACGAGTTGGCGGGCCCGCCGAACAGTGTTCTGCGCGCCTCAAGCACGTGCTCGGGCTTACCGGACGCTGCGACCTTGCCGCGGTGGAAGAGAACCGCATGATCGGCTTCTGCCGCAGCTTCTTCTCGGTGGGTGACCTCAACGATGGTGAGGTGCCCGAAGGTAGCTGCCAGGCCGTCCCGGATTTCTTTCTCCAGGGACGCGTTGAGGTTTGCCGTGAACTCATCGAGGATTAGGACCGAGGGTTCAGTAAGGAGGGCGCGTGCCAGGCAGATTCGCTGGCCCTGACCGCCCGACAGCTTCGATCCATCCTGGCCAACGCGGGTTTTCAGCCCGGCAGGCATGGCCTTCACTTCCTCATCGACCCGGGCAACCTTTAGGGCCTCCCAGACCTGCTCTTCTGTCGCATCGGGATGACCGAGGCGAACGTTCTCGATAATCGTCGAGTCCAACATCTGGTTCTTCTGCGAAACCAGGGCAATCCGCGAGCGCAGCGAGTCCGTGGTGAGGGAATTGATCGACGTACCGTCGACACGGATATCACCCTGTTCTGGATCGTCGAAGCGAAGGAGAAGCTGAACCGTTGTGGTCTTGCCGGATCCGGAGGGGCCGAGCAGGACGGTACGTTTGCCGGCGGGGGCTTCGATGGTGATGTTGTCGAGTGCCGGGGGCACGTTCTCATCAGCCTCGCCGCTGTCCCCGGATAACGGTAGGTGACACCTTCCCATGACAGTGCGGGTGCCCTATCGAGCGGTAGCTCATCGTTGCCGTCAGCGACGCGCTGGGGCTCGTGGCAGATCCGGTAGAGCCGGTGGGCGGCGGCGAGTGACCGGTCGAGAGAACCGACGGCCTCCTCGATCCCGCGCGGGCCTTCAAGGAAGCGAATCGAGCCGACGGCTAGTGCACAGACAACCGCAATCGAGTAATTCCCCGCCAAGCCGACTGCGAGAATTGAGACGGTGACGATGATCGACAGGAAGGAGTTGAGGCCACGGCGGATTCCCGCGGAGCGCGCGGCCGACCGAGACTTCGTCGAGATCGTTTCACCAATCCGATCCATCTCCTCAAAGCGTTCCTTCTCGCGTCCGTAGCCAACGACTTCTTCGACTCCGAAGACGGAGTCGGTGACGTGGGCACTGAGGTCACCGCGAGCCGCGAGCACCCCGTCCGCATGTGTCATCGCGCTCTTCGTTCCGATCAGGGGAACAACGAGGAGGGAGATGGCAAGGCAGACGGCTGGGATTGCCACGATCTCCCATCCGACCAGGGCGCCGGTGACGAGCAGTGTCGAGATCGGAACGACAAAGGCCGAGACGACCGGGGCGAAGGTGTGGGCGTAGACCACTTCGATGCGGTCAACATCCTTTGTGAGCGACGTCAGGACGTCACCCGACCTACTGCGGGTAACAATGCTCGGGGCCTTTGGCCACAGGACCGAGAAGGCGTGGCCGCGGAGAATCTCGAGCGCCTTGAAGGCCACGTAGTGGCCGGTGAACTGCTCGAGGTAGTAGAAGGTTGCCTTGCCGAGGGCAAGCACAATAAGAAGGACAAGTGACGGAACAACGCTGCGACCATCAACCGCGGCCGAAACGATCGCCCATCCCGCGATCCCAAAGATCAGGAGTTCCAGGGCCTGCTTGATGATGCGGAAAAGGGTGGAGACATAGAGTGGCCCGTGCACGGGCTTCGTAATCGACGTGAGCCACGACAGGACCTTCCAAGTCGACGGCCTCTCCGCGGCCGTCTCAGCAGTCACGCGAGTTACCATCTTGTCAGTATCTCTTGCTGTGACGTTGTCATTCTCTGTACCCATCTTGCTGGTGGGGATGTTTGCGCTCCGTTTCATCGGGCCACCTCGCTGACCTTGGCTAGCGTGCCGTCTGACATTTCCCACACGCTGTCCGCAAGCCGGAGCATCGAGGGGCGGTGGGTGATGATGAGAATGCTGAGCTGACCGCGCAGGTCATCGATCGCATCAATAATCTTGGCTTCCGATTCCATGTCCACATGAGAGGTGGGTTCGTCGAGAAGAAGGATGTTCCTGCCTGACAGCAGGGCGCGGGCGAGCGACAGGCGCTGGGCTTGGCCGCCGGACAGCATGGAGGCACGCTCACCGACTTTGGTGAGCAGTCCTTGCGGCATGTACTTCACGTCCTGCTCAACATTCGCCCGTTTCAGGGCTTCCCACATCTCCTCCTCCGACGCATCGGGTTTGCCGATGCGGAGGTTGTCGGCGATTGTTCCCGTGAACATCCAGGTGCTCTGGGAAACTCCGGCGGTAAGTGACCTTGTCTCCGACGCAGTCAGCGCCGAAAGGTCTCTGCCGCCAACGAAGATGGTGCCGTCCTGGGGTGGGAGAGCGCCCTTGAGCAGCGACAGGAGTGTGGACTTGCCGGAACCCGAAGGGCCGATAATTGCGGCGGTTTCTCCCCTCGGCAAGGTCAGGTCAATTCCGTGAAGGACCTCGCCGCGACCGTAATCGTAGCGGACCCCTGACAGGTCGATTGCGAAAGCAGACTCCGATATATCTGCTGTTGCGTCTCCGACTCGCTTCGGCGCGGCGGGCTGAGAGTCAAGGTAGCGGCGGATAGCTCGTTCGGATGCCATACCACCCATGCCGATGTAGAAGAAGCCTGCGACCTGGCCAAGAGGCTCCAAAAGGAGAGTGAGGAGAAGAATGACTGTGACAGCCTCTCCCCCATCGATCGCACCGACATTCATTCGCGTTGCCGTAAGGAAAACGATCCAGCAGATCAGAAGAAGGGAGGCGATACCGTCAATGACGATGATGACAATCTGGTTGCCGGCCAGCAGCTTCATGATCGCACCGCGGTTCGCTTCACCATTGTCCCGAAGCTTTTTCTCAATCCGGGGACCGGCTCCAAAGATCCTGATCGTCACAAGATTGCGGATCGCATCAAGATAGTTGCTGGTGAGCCGGGCGCGCTCAGCACGAGAGTTGCTCGACACCTTGCGGAACAGTTTGAGGAAACCCATGACAATCAGAGGAATGAGTGGGCACACGATCAGTCCGCCCAGGCCAATGATGGGGTCGATGGCGATGGCAACGTAGCCGAGGGTGAGAATCGGAATGCTGAAAGCGGCGATCGTTGAACCAAAGTAGACCTGCCGGTATTCAGTCACCCGTTCGGCACTGTCCGTCATCATCCCAATGAGACGGCCCGACGTGAACTCATGGGTGGCATTCTTCGGCAGCTCGGATTGACGGAATACGGTCGCCAGGAGACCGCTACGGATCCGCCGCTCCTCAGCCCGCGCCTCACGGCCCGCGCAATCGGCCTCAAGGACAGCGCAAACACCCGCCAGGAGCCCGAGAACAAGCGCACCAATCCAGGTTCCGGAGGGAATCTCGTTACCAACGAGAGCGTCTCCGACGGCCGATCCAAGAAGGATAAGGGCCGCCGCGGTGAGGATCGCCGACAGGAGCCGGAGCCCCGCCACGACCATGACGGCCCGTTGGCCTCGCTCCGAAATAATCGGAGTTTTCTTCTGCTTCACAAACAAGCTCCTTGAGAGATCACCGGAATTCAATCCGACATCCCATCCAGCACCCTCCCCGCCGAACGCTGCGACAGTTTGGCTCCGGGCGCTCCCGGCCCGCCGACTCATCGGAACCCAAAAGCTCGATGCAGGGCAGGGAGGGTGCGCCATTCCTACGACCCACGTGGCGGGCCAATCCTCACTCCAACCTAGGCATTACCCAATCTGGAATCAATCAACCCGCCACGCATCACAGTGACAGGCAACAGGCCAACCACTCTACTAATGAGAACGTTTATCACTCTATCATTATTCGTGATGATCCCGCCTTCCCTGACGTGCTTTGCCAGGCACCTGACAGGACATCGACCGCACTGCGCAACCGTCTCGTTCACCCAGCGCCACCACCCTCAGTCTCTGACCGGGATGACGCTGTCTTTCTTTTGCGCTGGGCCGCGGCGTTTTTCTTGCCCGCAACTGTCTCCTTGCGCAGTTCGCACCTAGACTGGTGGGAATTCATCGACCATGAGGAGCCCCAATGAATCCCCACTACTTCACTCTCGACCGGGAGCCAGCCTTGGAGTTCGTGAAGGAACAGGGAGCGGGAACGCTCGTCACTGCCAGAGCCGACGGAACGATTGATGCGACTGTTATGCCGATCGTGTTCCGCGGGACAACCTGATCATGCACATGGCTCGGTTCAACGATCACTGGAAGAGCTCCGACTTCCCGCGTCCCGCCGCTATGATCTTCACCGGGGCACACGACTACATCACCTCCCGCGACTACGACCTGCCGGAAGGAGTTTCCGTTGCCTCAACATGGGATTACACGCAGGTCGTTATCCACGGCGAAGTCACCGTTCTCGACGATCGGGAATGGGTCCGGGAAGCCGCCGTTGAGCTCACGGCACTGTGGGATAAAGAGGAGGCGGAGAACCTCGAGGAGAAGTACCTGGAGCGCGCCTCCAAAGCCATCGTTGGCATGTCGATGACGATCGACCGGATCGAAGGTAAAGCCAAGCTGTCCCAGAACCGCCTACCGGGCGAACGCGCCAAGATCTCGTCAACCCTGCGGGATAGGGGGACCGAACGAGCATCGAAGCTTGCCGAGGATATTGATGCAGCACCGTCAACGGCACGCAGGGTTCCTTTCCTTGGCGGGCTACACGCCGCAAAGAAGAACAACCCTCCGCTCGCGCACTAACGACGCACGTCCCCCTCCCCTAACCAAGAGAAAGCAACAGGGCGGCTGGGCAAGGCGACCGGATGGGGCGATGCAAAAACACCGGGCAACGCAATAACACGAGGCGAAGCCATGCGGCTAAGACCTTAAAGTTTCTCCGGCCTGTCACGCCGCGGGCGTACCGACTGCGCGTGGATATGCGGTCTCCATTAGCATCGGGATATGACGAATCCTCTTTTGAGCACATCCACTCTTCCCTACGGCGTGCCGGACTGGGCCACGATTAAGCGCGAGCACATTCTGCCTGCCGCCCGCCAAGCAATGGCTGCTGAGCGAATGGTGTGGGACGAGATTGCGACGAATACCGAACCCGCCACGGTCGAGAACACCGTGGTTCCCTTCGATGAGTCAGCTGAAGAACTCGAACGAGTTCTCTCCCCGGCCTTCACCCTCTTCTCGTCCGTTGGTGGCGATGAGCTCGACGCCATCCAGGCAGAGATCGGCCCGGAACTTTCCGCACACGAGAACGCCTTCTGGCTCGACCGTAGACTGTTCGATCGCTTCAACACCATCGATCTGAGCAACGCTGACGAGGAGACAACCTACTTTGTTTCCGACATTCTCAAGAAGTTCCGCCTGAACGGCATCGACCTATCCCCCGAGGACCAGGAGATTCTCAAGGAAATCGATGCCAAGCTTTCCGAGCTCAACATTCACTTTGGCCAGCGGGCCGTTAAGGCCATGAGGGACAATGCGCTGACCGTGACCGATCGCGCGGACCTTGCCGGGCTATCCGAGGAGCAGATTGCCTCCTACCAGCAAGACGACGGCACATACTCCCTGCCACTCCTTAACTTCACGAACCAGCCGCTTCAGGCGCAGCTGACCAAGCCCGAAACCCGACGCGCGCTTCTGGCGGCGTCAACGAGCCGCGGCCTTGGTGCCCGCGAGTCGTCAGATACTCGCCAAATCGTCATCGAGATCGCCACCCTGCGCGCCCGCAAGGCCGCTCTGCTTGGCATGCCGCACCACTCGGAGGTTGTTGCCCAGCGCGGCATGGCAAAGGAGTCGCAGGCCATCATCAACCTGCTGACCACCGTGGCCGCAAAGGCGGTTGCCGCAGTGGACCGCGAAGTAGACGAATTAAGGCCGCTCGCCGAAGCCGACGAGGCGGGGGACGGCCTCCATGCTGGCGACCTCACCTACTACCAGGAGAAGCTCCGCGGGCAGGTCGCCGTCGACGATGCTGCTCTGAAGCCATACCTGGCTCTCAGCAACGTTGTCGAGAAGGGCATCTTCTACGCGGCGGAGAAACTGTTCGGCCTGACGTTCACGCCCCGCCCCGACATTGCGGGTTACGTCGACTCCATCCAAACCTGGGAAGTGTTCGATGAGTCCGGCGAAGCGATCGGTCTATTCCAGGCGGACTTCTACAACCGTCCCGGCAAGAACGGCGGGGCGTGGATGCATTCGATTGTTTCTCAGTCGCGCCGTGCCGGCACCAAGCCTGTCATCATGAACAACTCGAACTTCGATGAGCCTGCCGAGGGACAGGATCTGCTCCTCACCTGGGATCAGGTTGAAACTGTCTTCCACGAGTTCGGCCACGCCCTCCACGGTCTCCTGTCCGACACCCACTACGTGTCGACCGCCGGAACGTCCGTTCCTCGCGACTTCGTTGAGCTTCCCAGTCAGCTCAACGAGATGTGGTCCTACCATCCCGCCGTTCTCGCACAGTACGCCGTTCATCACGAGACCGGTGCGCCCCTGCCTGCAAATCTGGCCCAGAAGCTCTCTGCTTCGAAGACCTTCGGTCAGGGCTTCGCCACGACCGAGTTCCTCGCATCGGCCCTTCTCGACCAGGCATGGCACCGCCTCACCGCGGACAAAGTACCAACTGTTGACGAGATTGAGACTTTCGAGGAGAGGGCGCTGGAGGAACTTGCCGTGCACCACGACCTGGTTCCGCCCCGCTACCGGAGCACCTACTTCAGCCACACCTTCTCGGGTGGCTACGATGCTGGCTACTACTCGTACATGTGGGCAGAGGTTCTTGTCGCCGACATTGAGCAGTGGTTCGGAACAGAAGCAGCGAAGAATGATGGTGGGCTCAATCGCGAAGCCGGTGACATTCTCCGCAACGAACTCATGTCACGCGGCGGTTCCCGCGACCCCTTGGAATCGTTCAAGGCGGTACGTGGCCGCGAGCCCCGCGCCGAGGCACTCCTCGAACGCCGCGGGCTCAACTAAGAAACAAATAGCTCTAGGCGCTAGATCGTAAACGGGGGCTTACTCTCTGGCACCACATACTAACAAAGCCGGTGCGGGCATCAGTCCGTACCGGCTTCGTTCTCAAATGCCCCATCCGTCCTCCCGCAGAGCACCATCACTGACTGGAAGTCATGAAGCCCCGGCGACGTGGGGTCACAAAAGGGGATCTTTACAACTGCGCGGGATCTTGCCCTGTGTCTCGGACGTATGTTCTTCTACTCCCCTATAAACAACCCAAAGCAATCAGTTCCTCCCTCCCTGTCCACACGACTCGGACACCCCGAACGGATTCATCTATAGGGTGGGAAGAAAAACGTGTTCACGTATTGAAGGGATGAGAAGTGACCACTCATTATCTAAGCAAGGACAATGGGACCAACGGTTTCCATACGCACCTACATCCTGAGCTTCGAATCGCACCGGGAACGGGAGAGAAGATCACGTTCGAAACGGACGATGAAGCGTATAGGCAAATGCACGAGTTTAAGGCGATGGACAAGGTAACAGCGACCATTAACCCGCTGACCGGCCCCGTCTATGTGGAAGGTGCCCAGCCCGGCGACGTTCTTGCAGTTACCATTCACGACATCAGCTTCCCTTCGAAGGTTGCCTGGTCCGTTTACCTGCCCGGCGCAGGAGCTCTAGCGAGGCCGATGGGAAATGAGTTCTACACACGAGAAATCGGCCTCACCGACACGCATGCACAGCTCACAGACAAGGTCTCCGTGCCAATCGAACCAATGATTGGATGCATCGGCGTTGCCGCCGCCGACGTCACCATGTCAACGGTTATGCCCTCCTACCCAACGGGCGGGAACATGGATCTTCCCGATGTCACGATAGGCTCCACCGTCTACCTTCCAATTGAAGTTAAGGGAGCGCTCCTCTACCTCGGCGACCTGCACGCAGTCATGTCCCGCGGCGAATCATCCTTCGTGGCTATCGAAGCTGCCGGCGAGGCAACCGTTTCTATCGACCTCATTAAAGAGTCCTCTGGCTCAATCATGCGTCTCCGTGCTCCAAGGGTAGAAACCGCCAGCGAAATCATTACGGTCGGACTTGGTGACCCCGTCCAGAACTCCATCATCATGGCCTACGAATCCCTGTTCGACATCCTGACCACGGATCATGGACTCACGAACGAAGACGCCTACACGATTATGTCCGCCTCAGCCCATACGGAGCTGGGAGGCCCAACAGGCTCCCGAAATCCGGATCCCCTGCACCCCTTCCGAGCTATCGGTGCCGTGACCCTCGCACGCATCGAGAAGCAGTACCTCACCTAACTCTGCAGCGCTTCACATCAGCACCCGCGCAAACCAGAACAAAGGGATAAACAAGTAAGGCCCAGGACTGAGTCCTGGGCCTTACTAATGAATAAATGGCGGCGGTGTCCTACTCTCCCACACCCTCCCGAGTGCAGTACCATCGGCGCTGGTGGGCTTAGCTTCCGGGTTCGGAATGAGACCGGGCGTTTCCCCACCGCTATAGCCACCGCCAAAAACACGGAGTAACAACAGCTTTAAACCATATTTGATTATAGGTTACGTCACCCCACGCGTGTGGGTTGGATGGTAACCGTACAGTAGACGCGAACACAGCAGTAGTGCTTACTCGTTAAATCTTTTCACCAAGTGTTTTATGGTGTTGTGTAATCTTTTGGCCAATTAGTACCAGTCAGCTCCACACCTTACAGTGCTTCCACATCTGGCCTATCAACCCCATAGTCTTTAGGGGGCCTACACCAACCCGAAGGTTGGATGGAAACCTCATCTTGAAGCAGGCTTCCCGCTTAGATGCTTTCAGCGGTTATCCCTTCCGAACGTAGCCAACCAGCCATGCACCTGGCGGTACAACTGGCACACCAGAGGTTCGTCCGTCCCGGTCCTCTCGTACTAAGGACAGCCCTTCTCAAGTTTCCAACGCGCGCAGCGGATAGGGACCGAACTGTCTCACGACGTTCTGAACCCAGCTCGCGTACCGCTTTAATGGGCGAACAGCCCAACCCTTGGGACCTACTCCAGCCCCAGGATGCGACGAGCCGACATCGAGGTGCCAAACCATGCCGTCGATATGAACTCTTGGGCAGGATCAGCCTGTTATCCCCGGGGTACCTTTTATCCGTTGAGCGACGGCGCTTCCACAAGCCACCGCCGGATCACTAGTTCCTGCTTTCGCACCTGCTCGACCTGTCAGTCTCACAGTCAAGCTCCCTTGTACACTTGCACTCGCCACCTGATTACCAACCAGGCTGAGGGAACCTTTGAGCGCCTCCGTTACCATTTAGGAGGCAACCGCCCCAGTTAAACTACCCACCAGGCACTGTCCCTGAACCAGATCATGGTCCAAAGTTAGATGTGCAATACGACCAGAGTGGTATTTCAACAACGACTCCACACCCACTAGCGTGAATGCTTCACAGTCTCCCACCTATCCTACACAAGCCGCACCGAACACCAATACCAAGCTATAGTAAAGGTCCCGGGGTCTTTCCGTCCTGCTGCGCGTAACGAGCATCTTTACTCGTCGTGCAATTTCGCCGAGTTCGTGGTCGAGACAGCGGAGAAGTCGTTACGCCATTCGTGCAGGTCGGAACTTACCCGACAAGGAATTTCGCTACCTTAGGATGGTTATAGTTACCACCGCCGTTTACTGGGGCTTAAATTCCCAGCTTCACCCACCACAAAAGTGAGTTAACCAGTCCTCTTAACCTTCCAGCACCGGGCAGGCGTCAGTCCGTATACATCGTCTTACGACTTCGCACGGACCTGTGTTTTTGATAAACAGTCGCTTCTCCCTGGTCTCTGCGACCCTCACCCCTAGCCAGAAAATGGCTTCAAGGTTCAGGTCCCCCTTCTCCCAAAGTTACGGGGGCATTTTGCCGAGTTCCTTAACCACGATTCTCTCGAACGCCTTAGTATTCTCTACCTGACTACCTGTGTCGGTTTCGGGTACGGGCGGCTCAAACCTCACGTCGAGGCTTTTCTCGGCAGTACAGGATCACCCTACTTCCCCCAATAAAGGGGTCATCATCAGACCTCACCCTCCATGTTCCCCGGATTTACCTAGGAAACGGGCTGCGTCCTTAAACGTGCCAAGCCATAAGACACGCGGTGGCTACCTCTCTGCGTCACCCCTGTTAATACGCTTGCCTACCGTAAGATCAGGTCCCACGCGCACCACCACCACACCCCGAAGGGCCTGATAGTGGTTTGGATGGTTAGTATCCCTCACCTCAGCATTGGACGGTTTTTCGCCGGTCACCAGAATATCAACTGGTTGTCCATCGACTACGCCTGTCGGCCTCGCCTTAGGTCCCGACTAACCCAGGGCGGATTAACCTGGCCCTGGAACCCTTAGTCATTCGGCGGACGGGTTTCTCACCCGTCTTTCGCTACTCATGCCTGCATTCTCACTCGTCACCATTCCACCAACGCTCACGCCCTGGCTTCACCACAATGACGACGCTCCCCTACCCAACACTCAACAAAGTGTTGCCATGGTTTCGGCGGTGTACTTTAGCCCCGCTACATTGTCGGCGCACAATCACTTGACCAGTGAGCTATTACGCACTCTTTCAAGGGTGGCTGCTTCTAAGCCAACCTCCTGGTTGTCACTGCAACTGCACATCCTTTCCCACTTAGCACACGCTTAGGGGCCTTAACCGATGGTCTGGGCTGTTTCCCTCTCGACTACGAAGCTTATCCCCCGCAGTCTCACTGCCACGCAAACGTAACCGGCATTCGGAGTTTGGCTGACGTCAGTAACCCGGTGGGGCCCATCAGCCATCCAGTAGCTCTACCTCCAGCACGCTACACGCAACGCTGCACCTAAATGCATTTCGGGGAGAACCAGCTATCACGGAGTTTGATTGGCCTTTCACCCCTACCCACAGGTCATCCCCTCCTTTTTCAACAGAAGTGGGTTCGGGCCTCCACACGCTCTTACACGTGCTTCACCCTGCCCATGGGTAGATCACCCCGCTTCGGGTCTAGAGCATGCGACTCAAACGCCCTATTCAGACTCGCTTTCGCTACGGCTACCCCACACGGGTTAACCTCGCCACATGCCACTAACTCGCAGGCTCATTCTTCAAAAGGCACGCCATCACCCCAACAAAGGAGGCTCTGACGGATTGTAGGCGCCCGGTTTCAGGTACTATTTCACTCCCCTCCCGGGGTACTTTTCACCATTCCCTCACGGTACTATCCACTATCGGTCACTAGGGAGTATTCAGGCTTACAAAGTGGTCTTTGCAGATTCACACGAGATTCCACGAGCCCCGTGCTACTTGGGAGACGCATAAGAACACATGCTGCAGTTTCATCTACCGGGCTCTCACCGTCTACGGCCCTGTTTCCCACCAGGTTCAACTACCACAACACACGACTCTCGACCCCTTTACGGAGGGCCATAACACGATCCCACAACACCGCATGCGCAACGCCCGTAAGCTCTCACACACACACGGTTTAGCCATCATCCGCTTTCGCTCACCACTACTCACGGAATATCTCTTCCTACGGGTACTAAGATGTTTCACTTCCCCGCGTTCCCCCCACACACCCTATACATTCAGGTGCGGGTAACCCACCATAACGTGGGCCAGGTTTCCCCATTCGGACACCCTCGGATCACAGCTCGTTTGCCAACTCCCGAGGCTTATCGCAGGCTACAACGTCCTTCTTCGGCTCCCAGTGCCAAGGCATCCACCGAACGCCCCTACAAAATTACACAACAAAACACATCATTAAAAAACTCTTCGATTCACACAAACCAAAGATGCTCGCGTCCACTATACAGTTACCAAACAACCCACCCACACCACACAAACAACCAAAAAAATTGTTTCCATGACAGAGCAACCAGGGCTGCTAACCCCAAACCCCAACAGCATGCCGTTCAATGAAAAACTTTCCCATACCAAATCTTTGCAGAAAATCTTTGCCTCGTAGCCTGCACTCCAGCAGCAGACCAATCGCTATCCCATCGGCAGGAACATCGCCACCACCCCACACCCACACACCAACAAACAGTGCATGTTACAAGCATCAAGTGGATTTCGGGAAAAAACTCCCTAGAAAGGAGGTGATCCAGCCGCACCTTCCGGTACGGCTACCTTGTTACGACTTCGTCCCAATCGCCAGCCCCACCTTCGACCGCTCCCCCCAAAAAGGTTAGGCCACGGGCTTCGGGTGTTGCCAACTTTCGTGACGTGACGGGCGGTGTGTACAAGGCCCGGGAACGTATTCACCGCAGCGTTGCTGATCTGCGATTACTAGCGACTCCGACTTCATGGGGTCGAGTTGCAGACCCCAATCCGAACTGAGACCGGCTTTAAGGGATTCGCTCCGCCTTACGACATCGCAACCCTCTGTACCGGCCATTGTAGCATGCGTGAAGCCCAAGACATAAGGGGCATGATGATTTGACGTCGTCCCCACCTTCCTCCGAGTTAACCCCGGCAGTCTCTCGTGAGTCCCCACCACAACATGCTGGCAACACGAGACAAGGGTTGCGCTCGTTGCGGGACTTAACCCAACATCTCACGACACGAGCTGACGACAACCATGCACCACCTGTACACCACCCCGAAGGCTGCCCCATCTCTGGAACATCGCAGTGTATGTCAAGCCTTGGTAAGGTTCTTCGCGTTGCATCGAATTAATCCGCATGCTCCGCCGCTTGTGCGGGCCCCCGTCAATTCCTTTGAGTTTTAGCCTTGCGGCCGTACTCCCCAGGCGGGGCACTTAATGCGTTAGCTACGGCGCAGAACCAAAGGCCCCACACCTAGTGCCCAACGTTTACGGCATGGACTACCAGGGTATCTAATCCTGTTCGCTCCCCATGCTTTCGCTCCTCAGCGTCAGTAATAGCCCAGAGACCTGCCTTCGCCATCGGTGTTCCTCCTGATATCTGCGCATTCCACCGCTACACCAGGAATTCCAGTCTCCCCTACTACACTCAAGCCTGCCCGTACCCACTGCAAGCGCGGAGTTAAGCCCCGCGTTTTCACAGCAGACGCGACAAGCCGCCTACGAGCTCTTTACGCCCAATAATTCCGGACAACGCTCGCGCCCTACGTATTACCGCGGCTGCTGGCACGTAGTTAGCCGGCGCTTCTTATACAGGTACCCTCAACCACACAAAAATATGGCCTTGTTCCCCATCGAAAGAGGTTTACAACCCGAAAGCCGTCATCCCTCACGCGGCGTCGCTGCATCAAGCTTGCGCCCATTGTGCAATATTCCCCACTGCTGCCTCCCGTAGGAGTCTGGGCCGTATCTCAGTCCCAGTGTGGCCGGTCACCCTCTCAGGCCGGCTACCCGTCGACGCCTTGGTAGGCCACTACCCCACCAACAAGCTGATAGGCCGCGAGCCCATCCCCCACCAAAAAAATCTTTCCCACAACCACCATGCGGCGGAAGCAGAATATCCGGTATTAGACCCAGTTTCCCAAGCTTATCCCGAAGAAGGGGGCAGGTTACTCACGTGTTACTCACCCGTTCGCCACTAATCCACCAACAGCAAGCTGCCAGCTTCATCGTTCGACTTGCATGTGTTAAGCACGCCGCCAGCGTTCGTCCTGAGCCAGGATCAAACTCTCCGCAAAAAACATTGCATCAAGCCAGAAACGACTCTCAAAAAACAAAACAAAAAAATCAACAAAAAATACAAAAAACAATCAAAAAACGACACACTATTGAGATTCAAAACAAGCAACCCACAAACGTTCATCATCCGTTAAGACGACCCCCGCCGGAGCAACCTCTCCATCCTACCAACCCCACCAGGAAAATCAAGCCCAAACCATGTGATCCAAACCATCATCCCCCACCAGAACCCAAAGAACCAGAGGCATTCCCCCGACCAACGCCGGAAGCAACCTCATAAATCTAGGCCCCCAACCAACCCACCGTCAAATTCCTCGACAGTGACCCTCCACACCGATCCAGGTCACACCCCATTAAACCCGTGTTTACCTGCAGAAACGCAGATTCGCGCTCCCCCACTAAGCTAATTTTCGGCCACAAAACGCTCCGGGCGACAACGCAAGGGCAACTGGTCTCAGTTGTCCTCTGTTAGCTGGGAGCTCGAGGAAAGTGTCCCACAGCACGCATTGGCATGTCACCGCAAGCCCCGACTTGTCCCGGCATTCATCTTGCAGACGGTCTTCCTTACTGCCGCATGCGATCCGTCTGGCATAGGCAAACCCATTATTACTCCCTGGGAGACTGTTGCCTTGAGGCTCCGCACGCCGCCCTGACCAAGACACCCGCCCGAAACGTGGGACAGATCTCCCCGCAATGACGCAACTTGTTGTTCGCTACAGCTATGCCGGCCGTGCGCTACGACTCTGATCGCACGGTAGCTGGCACTCTCCCGAGCACTGAAGATGCGTCTTTGCCATGAGGCGACCGTGGGGACGCGGCAGCTGATGCCCCGTCCATGCGCGACAGGCAAGAAAGTTCTTCGCTGCCACCCTTCAATCGCAACCGGGCCAACCCTTCCAGTCGCCGACGGCAGTGCCGGTAACCGTGCTGGGCGAACTCGCAGGCAAGTATGTACTGAGCGTCAACATCCCACCCAGCTCAAAGAATACGGTGCCCCCCTATGCGGAACCGGATCCAACTTCTAAGGAGTATCGTCACGCCTCGCGGACTGAATGGATCCTGCGGTAGAGCGCTGCGATGATCGTGCGTCTAGCTCTAACGCGGCTGTCCCACCGTTAAGCACACGACGTCAGACGATGATCCGGAAGCAAACAGTGACATCTGAAGCTGGAGCTCGGTGAGGATGATCCAGCACTGACAGATAGCTGTTCCCCTTCTCAGCTACGGCACTGCGCTGAACTGGCAGATCCGACCAGATGCTCGCAGATCACTAGTAGCTCCCTCCCTTGTGAGCAAACGACGACTGTTCACTGCATCTTGCGCCGATCAAACAGCGAACCGAAGACGCGGTGGACCATACTCCAACAAGAGACGATTTGGCCTAAGCAGCAGTTCCCCCGATTCCCGGCGACTACAGCCGGCAACAAACCACCATCAACAAGACAGGTAATGCAGCTTATCCGCCACACGAATCCTCCTCATCTTGCGATCGACGGATCCTGGAACTTCAGAGGCACGCGCGCAACGGCAATCCTCCAGCCATCCTGAACCGGCGATCATGACGACACACTGCTGGCAACAGAGCATCACGCGAGTTCGAAGCCCCAACGCCACTCGCTGGGAGGGGGCCGTCACCTCATCAGTAACGCGCACCCGATCCAGAGCTGCACTACATGTCACTGCTGCACATTCCGGACAGGTGACTTCTTCGCCCACCAGCCCTTCAACCTCTATCCGCCCACAAGTTATTGGCCCCTTGAATATGCGTTCCAACTACACATCGCTACGGCATGACACGTTCCTCGCAAATGCCGCCCGCTTCCCGACATCCAGCAGTTGCGACAGTCATGTAGACGCAGCATCGAACCAAACGATGGCCTCCGCGCTGAGACCCCCGCAGGGAGCAAAAATTCCTGGCATACTTCCGGGTACGCGAAGAGGGCCCCGCACGAATGCGGGGCCCTCAACCGTAAATATAATGGCGGCGGTGTCCTACTCTCCCACACCCTCCCGAGTGCAGTACCATCGGCGCTGGTGGGCTTAGCTTCCGGGTTCGGAATGAGACCGGGCGTTTCCCCACCGCTATAGCCACCGCCAAAAACACGGAGTAACAACAGCTTTAAACCATATTTGATTATAGGTTACGTCACCCCACGCGTGTGGGTTGGATGGTAACCGTACAGTAGACGCGAACACAGCAGTAGTGCTTACTCGTTAAATCTTTTCACCAAGTGTTTTATGGTGTTGTGTAATCTTTTGGCCAATTAGTACCAGTCAGCTCCACACCTTACAGTGCTTCCACATCTGGCCTATCAACCCCATAGTCTTTAGGGGGCCTACACCAACCCGAAGGTTGGATGGAAACCTCATCTTGAAGCAGGCTTCCCGCTTAGATGCTTTCAGCGGTTATCCCTTCCGAACGTAGCCAACCAGCCATGCACCTGGCGGTACAACTGGCACACCAGAGGTTCGTCCGTCCCGGTCCTCTCGTACTAAGGACAGCCCTTCTCAAGTTTCCAACGCGCGCAGCGGATAGGGACCGAACTGTCTCACGACGTTCTGAACCCAGCTCGCGTACCGCTTTAATGGGCGAACAGCCCAACCCTTGGGACCTACTCCAGCCCCAGGATGCGACGAGCCGACATCGAGGTGCCAAACCATGCCGTCGATATGAACTCTTGGGCAGGATCAGCCTGTTATCCCCGGGGTACCTTTTATCCGTTGAGCGACGGCGCTTCCACAAGCCACCGCCGGATCACTAGTTCCTGCTTTCGCACCTGCTCGACCTGTCAGTCTCACAGTCAAGCTCCCTTGTACACTTGCACTCGCCACCTGATTACCAACCAGGCTGAGGGAACCTTTGAGCGCCTCCGTTACCATTTAGGAGGCAACCGCCCCAGTTAAACTACCCACCAGGCACTGTCCCTGAACCAGATCATGGTCCAAAGTTAGATGTGCAATACGACCAGAGTGGTATTTCAACAACGACTCCACACCCACTAGCGTGAATGCTTCACAGTCTCCCACCTATCCTACACAAGCCGCACCGAACACCAATACCAAGCTATAGTAAAGGTCCCGGGGTCTTTCCGTCCTGCTGCGCGTAACGAGCATCTTTACTCGTCGTGCAATTTCGCCGAGTTCGTGGTCGAGACAGCGGAGAAGTCGTTACGCCATTCGTGCAGGTCGGAACTTACCCGACAAGGAATTTCGCTACCTTAGGATGGTTATAGTTACCACCGCCGTTTACTGGGGCTTAAATTCCCAGCTTCACCCACCACAAAAGTGAGTTAACCAGTCCTCTTAACCTTCCAGCACCGGGCAGGCGTCAGTCCGTATACATCGTCTTACGACTTCGCACGGACCTGTGTTTTTGATAAACAGTCGCTTCTCCCTGGTCTCTGCGACCCTCACCCCTAGCCAGAAAATGGCTTCAAGGTTCAGGTCCCCCTTCTCCCAAAGTTACGGGGGCATTTTGCCGAGTTCCTTAACCACGATTCTCTCGAACGCCTTAGTATTCTCTACCTGACTACCTGTGTCGGTTTCGGGTACGGGCGGCTCAAACCTCACGTCGAGGCTTTTCTCGGCAGTACAGGATCACCCTACTTCCCCCAATAAAGGGGTCATCATCAGACCTCACCCTCCATGTTCCCCGGATTTACCTAGGAAACGGGCTGCGTCCTTAAACGTGCCAAGCCATAAGACACGCGGTGGCTACCTCTCTGCGTCACCCCTGTTAATACGCTTGCCTACCGTAAGATCAGGTCCCACGCGCACCACCACCACACCCCGAAGGGCCTGATAGTGGTTTGGATGGTTAGTATCCCTCACCTCAGCATTGGACGGTTTTTCGCCGGTCACCAGAATATCAACTGGTTGTCCATCGACTACGCCTGTCGGCCTCGCCTTAGGTCCCGACTAACCCAGGGCGGATTAACCTGGCCCTGGAACCCTTAGTCATTCGGCGGACGGGTTTCTCACCCGTCTTTCGCTACTCATGCCTGCATTCTCACTCGTCACCATTCCACCAACGCTCACGCCCTGGCTTCACCACAATGACGACGCTCCCCTACCCAACACTCAACAAAGTGTTGCCATGGTTTCGGCGGTGTACTTTAGCCCCGCTACATTGTCGGCGCACAATCACTTGACCAGTGAGCTATTACGCACTCTTTCAAGGGTGGCTGCTTCTAAGCCAACCTCCTGGTTGTCACTGCAACTGCACATCCTTTCCCACTTAGCACACGCTTAGGGGCCTTAACCGATGGTCTGGGCTGTTTCCCTCTCGACTACGAAGCTTATCCCCCGCAGTCTCACTGCCACGCAAACGTAACCGGCATTCGGAGTTTGGCTGACGTCAGTAACCCGGTGGGGCCCATCAGCCATCCAGTAGCTCTACCTCCAGCACGCTACACGCAACGCTGCACCTAAATGCATTTCGGGGAGAACCAGCTATCACGGAGTTTGATTGGCCTTTCACCCCTACCCACAGGTCATCCCCTCCTTTTTCAACAGAAGTGGGTTCGGGCCTCCACACGCTCTTACACGTGCTTCACCCTGCCCATGGGTAGATCACCCCGCTTCGGGTCTAGAGCATGCGACTCAAACGCCCTATTCAGACTCGCTTTCGCTACGGCTACCCCACACGGGTTAACCTCGCCACATGCCACTAACTCGCAGGCTCATTCTTCAAAAGGCACGCCATCACCCCAACAAAGGAGGCTCTGACGGATTGTAGGCGCCCGGTTTCAGGTACTATTTCACTCCCCTCCCGGGGTACTTTTCACCATTCCCTCACGGTACTATCCACTATCGGTCACTAGGGAGTATTCAGGCTTACAAAGTGGTCTTTGCAGATTCACACGAGATTCCACGAGCCCCGTGCTACTTGGGAGACGCATAAGAACACATGCTGCAGTTTCATCTACCGGGCTCTCACCGTCTACGGCCCTGTTTCCCACCAGGTTCAACTACCACAACACACGACTCTCGACCCCTTTACGGAGGGCCATAACACGATCCCACAACACCGCATGCGCAACGCCCGTAAGCTCTCACACACACACGGTTTAGCCATCATCCGCTTTCGCTCACCACTACTCACGGAATATCTCTTCCTACGGGTACTAAGATGTTTCACTTCCCCGCGTTCCCCCCACACACCCTATACATTCAGGTGCGGGTAACCCACCATAACGTGGGCCAGGTTTCCCCATTCGGACACCCTCGGATCACAGCTCGTTTGCCAACTCCCCGAGGCTTATCGCAGGCTACAACGTCCTTCTTCGGCTCCCAGTGCCAAGGCATCCACCGAACGCCCCTACAAAATTACACAACAAAACACATCATTAAAAAACTCTTCGATTCACACAAACCAAAGATGCTCGCGTCCACTATACAGTTACCAAACAACCCACCCACACCACACAAACAACCAAAAAAATTGTTTCCATGACAGAGCAACCAGGGCTGCTAACCCCAAACCCCAACAGCATGCCGTTCAATGAAAAACTTTCCCATACCAAATCTTTGCAGAAAATCTTTGCCTCGTAGCCTGCACTCCAGCAGCAGACCAATCGCTATCCCATCGGCAGGAACATCGCCACCACCCCACACCCACACACCAACAAACAGTGCATGTTACAAGCATCAAGTGGATTTCGGGAAAAAACTCCCTAGAAAGGAGGTGATCCAGCCGCACCTTCCGGTACGGCTACCTTGTTACGACTTCGTCCCAATCGCCAGCCCCACCTTCGACCGCTCCCCCCAAAAAGGTTAGGCCACGGGCTTCGGGTGTTGCCAACTTTCGTGACGTGACGGGCGGTGTGTACAAGGCCCGGGAACGTATTCACCGCAGCGTTGCTGATCTGCGATTACTAGCGACTCCGACTTCATGGGGTCGAGTTGCAGACCCCAATCCGAACTGAGACCGGCTTTAAGGGATTCGCTCCGCCTTACGACATCGCAACCCTCTGTACCGGCCATTGTAGCATGCGTGAAGCCCAAGACATAAGGGGCATGATGATTTGACGTCGTCCCCACCTTCCTCCGAGTTAACCCCGGCAGTCTCTCGTGAGTCCCCACCACAACATGCTGGCAACACGAGACAAGGGTTGCGCTCGTTGCGGGACTTAACCCAACATCTCACGACACGAGCTGACGACAACCATGCACCACCTGTACACCACCCCGAAGGCTGCCCCATCTCTGGAACATCGCAGTGTATGTCAAGCCTTGGTAAGGTTCTTCGCGTTGCATCGAATTAATCCGCATGCTCCGCCGCTTGTGCGGGCCCCCGTCAATTCCTTTGAGTTTTAGCCTTGCGGCCGTACTCCCCAGGCGGGGCACTTAATGCGTTAGCTACGGCGCAGAACCAAAGGCCCCACACCTAGTGCCCAACGTTTACGGCATGGACTACCAGGGTATCTAATCCTGTTCGCTCCCCATGCTTTCGCTCCTCAGCGTCAGTAATAGCCCAGAGACCTGCCTTCGCCATCGGTGTTCCTCCTGATATCTGCGCATTCCACCGCTACACCAGGAATTCCAGTCTCCCCTACTACACTCAAGCCTGCCCGTACCCACTGCAAGCGCGGAGTTAAGCCCCGCGTTTTCACAGCAGACGCGACAAGCCGCCTACGAGCTCTTTACGCCCAATAATTCCGGACAACGCTCGCGCCCTACGTATTACCGCGGCTGCTGGCACGTAGTTAGCCGGCGCTTCTTATACAGGTACCCTCAACCACACAAAAATATGGCCTTGTTCCCCATCGAAAGAGGTTTACAACCCGAAAGCCGTCATCCCTCACGCGGCGTCGCTGCATCAAGCTTGCGCCCATTGTGCAATATTCCCCACTGCTGCCTCCCGTAGGAGTCTGGGCCGTATCTCAGTCCCAGTGTGGCCGGTCACCCTCTCAGGCCGGCTACCCGTCGACGCCTTGGTAGGCCACTACCCCACCAACAAGCTGATAGGCCGCGAGCCCATCCCCCACCAAAAAAATCTTTCCCACAACCACCATGCGGCAATCGCAGAATATCCGGTATTAGACCCAGTTTCCCAAGCTTATCCCGAAGAAGGGGGCAGGTTACTCACGTGTTACTCACCCGTTCGCCACTAATCCACCAACAGCAAGCTGCCAGCTTCATCGTTCGACTTGCATGTGTTAAGCACGCCGCCAGCGTTCGTCCTGAGCCAGGATCAAACTCTCCGCAAAAAACATTGCATCAAGCCAGAAACGACTCTCAAAAAAACAAAACAAAAAAATCAACAAAAAATACAAAAAAACAATCAAAAAACGACACACTATTGAGATTCAAAACAAGCAACCCACAAACGTTCATCATCCGTTAAGACGACCCCCGCCGGAGCAACCTCTCCATCCTACCAACCCCACCAGGAAAATCAAGCCCAAACCATGTGATCCAAACCATCATCCCCCACCAGAACCCAAAGAACCAGAGGCATTCCCCCCGACCAACGCCGGAAGCAACCTCATAAATCTAGGCCCCCAACCAACCCACCGTCAAATTATTTTCGGGTGACCCTAGTTACTGATCTGAGTCACTCATTATTGAGGCCCTGTTTACTCCAGAACGTCAAGAACGGGGCCCCGATGGGACCCCGTTCTTGACATTGCTTTTGATTACTCGAAGCGCGACATGATGATCTCGCGGACCTTGCCAGCATCGGCCTGGCCGCGCGTCGTCTTCATGACTGCACCGACGAGAGCGCCGGCTGCCTGGACCTTGCCGCCGCGAATCTTTTCAACAACATCCGGGTTTGCTGCCATCGCATCGTCAACTGCCTTTTCTAGGGCAGAATCGTCGGAAACGATTTCGAGTCCACGCTTGGCAACAACTTCGGTGGGTGTTCCCTCTCCTGCCAGGGTGCCGTCAAGCGCCTGGCGGGCGAGCTTGTCGTTGAGCTTGCCGGACTGAACGAGTCCGTCGAGCTCGGCAACATCTGCTGGCGTGACGGGTGCCTGGTCGAGTTCGATTCCCTGCTCGTTGCAGTAGCGGGCGATGACACCGGTCCACCACTTGCGGGCGGCTGCCGGCGTTGCACCTGCCTTGACGGTGGCTTCCACAATGTCGAGCGCCTGAGCATTAACGAGGTCGCGTAGCTCGAGATTCGAGATCTCCCATTCCGCCTGAAGACGGCGGCGCTTGACGTTCGGCAGTTCTGGAAGGGACTGGCGGATATCTTCTACCCATTCCCTCGAGGGGGCGACGGGAACAAGGTCCGGCTCTGGGAAGTAACGGTAGTCGTCAGCATCCGACTTCTCACGACCGGAGGACGTGGAGCCATCCTCGTCGTGGAAGTGACGGGTTTCCTGTGTGATAGTGCCGCCGTCGGACAGGACCTTGCCCTGCCTCCTCATCTCGTACGTCACGGCCTGCTCGATAGCGGTGAAGGAGTTGACGTTCTTCGTTTCGGTACGGGTGCCGAGAGGCGACTCGGGAGTATCGCGAAGCGAGAGGTTGATGTCGGCGCGGACGTTACCCCTCTCCATCCTTGCTTCAGACACCTGAAGCGCACGGAAGATATCGCGCAACGTGCGAACGTATGCGGCCGCAACCTCGGGGGCGCGTCCCCCGGTGTTGGGGATGGGGCGGGTGACGATCTCGACCAAGGGAACGCCAGCACGGTTGTAGTCGACGAGGGAGTACTCGGCTCCCTGGATGCGACCGGATCCGCCGACGTGGCTGTTCTTGCCAGCGTCTTCTTCCATGTGCGCGCGCTCGATGTCGACGCGAACGACGGTTCCGTCTTCGAGCTCGACGTCGACCCAGCCGTCGAAGGCGATAGGCTCATCGGACTGGGAGGTCTGATAGTTCTTCGTCAGGTCCGGATAGAAGTAGTTCTTCCGGGCGAAGCGACACATCTCCGCAATGGAGCAATTGAGAGCGAGCCCTATTTTGATCGCGTATTCAACGGCCGTGCGGTTGACGACCGGGAGCGATCCCGGCATGCCCAGCGACGTGGGGGTCACGAGGGTGTTTGGTTCGTCGCCGAATGCGTTCGGCGCACCATCAAACATCTTGGTTTTCGTGCCGAGCTCCACGTGGACCTCAATGCCGAGGACCGGGTCGAAGCGCTCGACGACCTCGGAGAATTCAAGAAGTTCAGTCATCAGTTGTTCTCCCACTCCTTCGCGGGGCACGAGCCCGCAATCTCACCGGCGCTGGCTTCAACGGCAGCGGCAACTTCGTACATCAGATCATCCCGGTAGGCCGGGGCCAGGATCTGGAAGCCAACAGGCATTCCTTCGGAAAGCCCGCACGGAACAGACAGACCGGGTGTACCCGCAAGGTTCGCGGGGATTGTTGCCAGGTCGTTAAGGTACATCGCCATCGGGTCATCGATCTTCTCGCCGAACTTGAACGCCGTGGTCGGCGCGGTCGGGGTCACGAGAACGTCGACCTTCGAGAATGCTTCATCGAGATCCCGCTGGACAAGGGTGCGAACCTTCTGGGCCGCACCGTAGTAGGCGTCGTAGTTACCGGACGACAGCACGTGTGTGCCGAGAATAATGCGGCGCTTGACCTCAGCACCAAATCCCTGGCCACGGCTTTCTGCCATGACGCGCTCGGCGGTGACCGGACCGGTCTCGGGCTCCGCCCGAAGCCCGAACCTCATGCCATCGAAGCGTGCCATGTTGGAGGAGACCTCCGCCGGCATGATCAAGTAGTAGGCGGACAGCGCGTACTCGAACGAGGGCAGGGAGACGTTAACGACCTCCGCGCCGGCATCCTCAAGCCGCTTAACAGTCGCTTCAAATTCCGCCTCAACGCCGGGCTCGAAGCCATCTGCCGAAAGCTGCTCGACGATGCCGATCTTCAGGCCCTTGACCCTGTCCGCGCCCACCTGGGCAACAATGTCTTCAAAGGCGGGAACCTCGACATCGAGTGACGTCGAGTCAAGTTCGTCGTGCCCCGAGATAACCTCCTGCAGTGCGGCAGCATCGGCAACCGTGCGAGCAACGGGCCCAACCTGATCCAGCGATGAAGCCATGGCGATGAGGCCGTAGCGGGAGACGGCCCCGTAGGTGGGCTTCACGCCAACCGTTCCGGTGACGGAACCGGGCTGACGAATCGAGCCACCGGTGTCCGAACCGAGGGCGAGGGGAACCATGAACGCGGAGACGGCCGCGGCGCTACCGCCACCGGAGCCACCTGGGATCCTCTCCGTGTCCCACGGGTTCTTCGTGGAGCCGTAGGCGGAGAACTCGGTGGACGAACCCATCGCGAATTCATCCATGTTCGTCTTGCCGACGATCGGCATGCCGGCGTTCTTGATCTTCGTAATCACGGTGGCGTCGTAGGGAGGCAGCCAGCCTTCCAGCATCTTTGAACCGCACGTGGTTGGCATGCCGCGGATAACGAGGTTGTCCTTGATGGCGATGGGAATGCCGGCAAGGCGTCCCAGATTCTCCCCCGCCGCGCGCTTTTCGTCGACCTCGCGGGCCGTTGCGAGAGCACCTTCTTCGTCGACGTGCAGGAACGCATTAATCGTCGGGTTGTGCGCCTTGATCCGGTCCAGGCTGGCCCTGGTCAGTTCAACAGAGGTGATTTCTCCAGCCGCCATCATGTCGGCAAGTTGAAGAGCCGTCTTTGTCAGCAGTTCACTCATGCTTCCTCCCCCAGGATCTGCGGGACGAGGAACCGTCCGTCTTCGCTTGCCGGGGCCTGCGCGAGGAATTCCTCGCGGTCGAGGGTTTCGACAACCTCGTCCTCACGCATGACGTTCGTCAGCGGAATCGGGTGCGAGGTGGCGGGAACTTCGGGGGTTGCAACTTCGGAGACCCGCGCAACGGCATCGGCCACAGCGGCCAGTTCGCCAGCGAAACGCTCGATCTCCTCCTTGGACAGGGCTATGCGTGCGAGCGACGCCATGCGGGCGACCTCGTCAGTAGAAAAAGAGGACATGGGGTCAGTCTAATGCCCACAGCACTCCATCGTGATCCAACGTCCGAGAACGAGGCGAGCAACACGACCGACCACTTTCCCACCGCGCAGTTTCCCGCGACCATCTTCACGCTTCTTTAACCGGATGCGCGATTCCGTAACCTGACCGGACCCGTCTAACTTTCCGGCGGGATTCCGCGCAGAACGCTTCGGGGATTCAGTATCGCCCTCTTTTTCGGTCTACGGCCCGCTTGTAGGGACTGCGCCGTCGGCTTTCCGTACAATGCTTGACATGAAGAGATTCTCGATGCCGTCGGCCGAGCGCCTGTGGTCTGGCGCGAAGACGGCACTGGCCGTCACAGTGGGGCTTCAAATAACAGCTGTCGGCATTGTTACGGCAATCGATGAGCGCAGGAAACGCCGTGAACCTCCCACGGGCGAGTTTCCTCATTTCAAACCGAAGACCTCCGCGGTTACAAGCACCGAGGTGACAACCTATACGTTCGGGCACGACCTGTATGACGCGATGCTCGAAGACATTAATAATGCGACGGAGTCCGTCTACTTCGAGACCTATATCTGGAAGGCCGACGACATTGGCAAGCGGTTCCGTGAAGCCATCATCAACGCCGCCAAGCGAGGTGTTTCAACATACGTCATTGTTGACGTGTTCGGGAACCTCAATCAGGATCCCCGCTTCCGCCACTTCCCGAAAATAGACCACCTTCACGTGCTCCGCTTCCCGTTCCTGCACCCGGGTCGGTTCCTCGGCCTGATCCGCCACTCCGGGCTGGATCACCGCAAGCTCCTGATCGTTGACTCAAAGATCTCCTATATTGGCGGATACAACATCGGTCAGCTCTATGCCGATCACTGGCGTGATACTCACATCCGGCTCGAGGGCCCGCAGTCATGGGAGCTTGAGAACGCCTTTGTCGACATGTGGAACTCGCACCGTCCTCGGCGGGAGAAGCGCCTGACCGACAGGGGAACAACGGAGTGGAGCTCCCGACTGAGAGCAGTTCAGAACCTGCCCTCGAGGCTTTCCTACCCGATCCGTTCGATCTATCTGGACGCACTCGACCGCGCAGCGTCCCACGCGTGGATCACGATGGGTTACTTCATCCCTGACCGTGACCTTCAGGAAGCCCTGATCGCTGCCGCAGAGCGAGGCGTCGATGTCCGCGTTCTACTCCCGGAGTATTCAAACCACATTGTTGCTGACTGGGTGGGACGTCCCTCCTATGCGGCACTGCTCGATGCTGGGGTTCGTATCTTTCTCTTCCAGGGAGCCATGGTTCACTCCAAGACAATGACCGTGGACGGCAAGTGGTCAACGGTTGGTACGGCTAACATCGATGCACTGTCGATGCGCGGGAACTACGAGATCAACGTGGAGCTATATTCCGATTCCCACGCGAGCCTTATGGAAAAGATCTTCAAACTCGACCTAACAAATACCCGGGAACTCACGACCAAGGAATGGCAAAGCCGTCCGTTCCTCGCCCGAGTCCTCGAGCGTATCCTCCGTCCGCTCGGCATCATCCTTTAGCCAGCTTCAACAGCTGAGAACTCCGTCTTCCCTGTGGTTCTCGGACCATTCAGTTCTCAAATCTGAACATCTCGACCCTCCTCCCCAACCGAAGCAGGAGGGTCGAGGCATTCTGCCGATTCTCGCGGCAGGTCGGCGACCGGATCGAAGAGAAATTCCATCCAGCCGGTTCTTCACCTACTCGGCTAGGGCCTCCGGCCCGCCGGCAAGCAGTGCCGTGAACTCATCCTCATCGAGAATCCGCAGTCCAAGTTCTTCCGCCTTGGTGGCTTTCGATCCCGCGCTCTCACCAACTACGACATAGCTGGTGTTTTTGGAGACCGATGAGGAGGCCTTACCACCGCGTGCAATAATTGCTTCCTTCACGGAATCCCGCGTGTAATTCTCCAGGGATCCGGTGGCCACGATCGTGAGACCCGCCAGTGTTTGGGGCAACTCTTCAGCGGCCGCGTCTTCCCACACCACACCAGCGGCTCGCCACGACTCGACGATCTCGCGGTGCCAGTCGACCTCGAACCAGTCGCGAATTGATTCGGCGATTGTCTGGCCAACGCCATCGACAGTTGCAAGTTCTTCCGAGCTTGCTTCGGCTATCGCATCGAGGGAACCGAAGCGTGAAGCAAGGGTCCGCGCCGCCGTCGGGCCCACGTGCCGAATGGACAGGGCGACAATCTTGCGCCATAGGTCCTTCGACTTTGCCGTGTCAATTTCCCGCATGAGAGTCTCGGTTGTCTTCGAAGGAACCGATTTCTTCTTGACGTTGCCTTCCCTATCAACGGTCGGCTTTGTCCAGGCGGCACGTGCGTAGCGGTAGTCCCCAAGGAATTCTCCCTTGACGCGGTGCTCACTCCACACGAAGACGTTCTTCAGGTCCTCCGCCGTCAGGTCGAACAGGCCCGCTTCCTTTTCAAGTACCGGGTTCTGCTCTTTCGGGATCCCCAACGCTTCGAGTATTCCCGGATGGATTTGCCCGGGGGTAGGTTCACCGAACTCGGCAATCGCGTCCTTCGCAACTCTGGAGGAAAGCGAAACTTTTCTGCCATCAATTGTCAGGTTGTGGCCGGCAATCAGGGAGGCAATTGCGGCTTCCCTGCGAGCATCGGGATTGGTCAGCATAAGAGCTGTTTCGTCACCGAGCGCCTCGATATCAAGGGCACCGCGGGAGCCAACATGAGCAAGTCTCTCGGTGAGCTGGGCAGGGCACGACTTTGCGTTCGGGCAACGCCAGTCGGCCTCCCCTTCCTTGCTTGGCGCCAGCACCGAGCCGCAGGCCGGGCACTCGGCCGGCATAACCCATTCTTTTTCGTCTCCAGTGCGGAGCTGATAAACGGGGCCGACAACCTCGGGGATGATGTCACCCGCCTTGCGAAGGACAACGGTGTCACCGACCAGGACGCCCTTGCGAGCAACCTCGGAAGGATTGTGGAGGGTTGCCTGGGAGACGGTCGAGCCGTCGACCAGGACCGGCTCCATGATGGCGTAAGGAGTAGCGCGGCCGGTGCGGCCCACCTGAACACCGATTTCAAGAAGCTTCGTGTGCACCTCTTCGGGCGGGTACTTGTAGGCAAGCGCCCATCGGGGCACGCGGGACGTGTAGCCGAGTTCGCGCTGCATGGCACGGCTGGCAACCTTGATAACGGCACCGTCCATGCCGTGGATGAGATCACCGCGTCTGGTTCCCAGATCGTCAATAAAACCAAGGGCAGCATCGAGGCCCGTGACCGCCCGCGTGTAGGGAGATACCGGGATACCCCACCCTGCCATCCGCTCGTACACTTCAAGCTGGTTCTCTACCGGAGTGGTGGAGCCTTCCACAGCACCGATGCCGTGGGCGATGAAAGACAGTGGGCGCGACGCGGAGACCGCCGGATCCTTTTGGCGGAGGGAACCCGCCGCAGCATTGCGCGGATTTGCGAATGTTCGCAGGCCTTCTTCTTCCAGCCTCCGATTGAACACCGCAAAGTCTTCGAGCGGAATGAAGATTTCCCCGCGGATTTCAATAAGGTCCGGATATCCCTCACCGGTCAATTCCTGGGGAACCACGGAAATCGTGGCGACGTTCGCGGTAACATCCTCACCGGTTGTGCCATCCCCGCGGGTAGCGGCCTGAACGAGCCGGCCGTTCTCGTACCGGAGATTCACAGCGAGTCCGTCGATCTTGGCTTCGCAGACAACCTCAACATCGGAGGTCGCCATTCCTTCCTCCCGAGAGACTCGCTGGAACCAGGCTTTCACTTCGTCCCGGTCGAACGCGTCCTCGAGCGAGTACATGCGTTCCCGATGTACGACGGGTGAGAATGTTGCCGGGGAATCGGCGCCTTCTTCTCCGCGATCTCCTTCGTCAATAACCGCACCGACAACGCGGGTGGGTGAATCCTGGGTGTTGAGCTGAGGATAGAGTTCCTCAATCCCCCTCATTTCCCGAATGAGCTTGTCGTATTCGGCATCCGACAGCGGCGATTCGCCCATCTGGTCTTTGTAGTAGGCGGTCTGTGCGGGCCGGAGGATGTCAGCCAGTTCGTTCCAGCGCTCAGCGGCTTCGGAGAAGTCTTTCATGGTCACGCAGATAGCTTAGCGCGGCCACCTGCCAGGCGCGGGGCAAGAATTGGCGAACGAACCGGCCAAGGGACGTGTGGACGCGGTCGCACTGTTGTCGTATTCGCTACTCCATTAGGCTGTTTCACATGTGCGGACGCTATGCAACCTTTACTCGTCTTGATGAGCAGCCCGGCCTATTTGACCTCGATGTCATCACCGAGGACGTGGCGGCACGCCCGCAGAACTGGAATGTTGCCCCAACAACCGGTGTGCCGATCATTGTTGAACGGTACGACGACGGACTATCACGGGAAGCTCACCTGGCACACTGGGGTCTGCTCCCGCCGTGGGCGAAAGATAAGTCGTTCTCCGCGAAGATGATTAATGCGCGAAGCGAGACGGTTGCGGAGAAGAAGTCGTTCGCACCATCGCTGAAGAAACGTCGTTGCATTGTTCCGGCCGATGGCTATTACGAGTGGAAGAAGGTGGGGAGCGCAAAGCAGCCCTACTACATCTCGCGTACCGACGGTCAGCCCCTTGCCTTCGCTGGCCTCTACTCGTGGTGGAAGGACGGCGACGCCTGGCTGTTGTCAACAACAATCATCACGAAGGCCGCCGAACAACTGGCCGATATTCATGAACGCGTCCCGGTCATCCTTGACCAGGAGGACTTTTCAGACTGGCTCGATCCTCAGGAGGAAAACCCCGACGCGGCCCTCGAGATCATTTCCCACCCGAACCCCGATCTCAACGCCATTCCCGTCCGCAAGGACGTCGGCAAGGTCGGTGTGAACAGCCCCGAGAACATCGTCGAGATCCCAGCCGAGGACGTTATCGGCTAGTGCAGAACACGACCTCCGCCCATGACAATAACGTGACCGGTGAAGGCACCCGTCAAGGCACTCGAATAAAACGAGCCCGGGCGCATGGATATAGCCACCATGTGCCCGGGCCCGTGCAATAAAATTGATTCTCTCGACAGCGTCTGGCACCGAGCCCGACATGTCGGCCCACGGTGCCGAACCTGCGCAAAGCGCATAGTTCAACGTGCGCTTAGAAAGCCCTTTGTTCAACGCGCGCTTAGAAGCCATCACCGTCGGCAAACTGTCTGCGGCGGACGGCTATGAGGGCGATGCCAACGAGAACCGCGAAGAGAATGATCGCACCGAGGGCAGCAATGTTGAGGAAGTCGGTTGAGATTACGGCGCCGCCGATGAGGAGAACCTGGAGGGTGATGGCGGGGCCGGTGGCCCAGCGAACGTCTTTCCAGACGGCAATAGCGATGCCACCAAGCATGAGGCCGACGATCAGCATGAAGATGCCGAGGGTCGTTTCGCTACCGTCTTCGGTGACAACGGTTTCTCCCGACAAGCCCGAGACCAGCACTGTTATCGACCAGATGCACAAAACAAGCGCTTCGAGGCCCACCCCAATTGCCGCAATTGTCTCCGTACGCATCGACTTTCCATTGAGCATGTGCCAATAGTACCGTCACGACGCTGTGACTGAATGCACCGGTGTTGAACGTCAAAAAACTCTTTACCGTTCGCGATCCTCATGACAAGGTAATGAACTAGATGTTCATCCGGTGTTTACAGACGCCGGATCTTTAAGGAGACGATTATCTATGGATTGGCGCCACCGCGCGGCTTGCCTCACCGAGGACCCCGAGCTCTTCTTCCCGATTGGCAACTCGGGTCCAGCTCTCGCTCAGGTTGAGCAGGCCAAGGCCGTCTGCAACCGGTGCGAGGTGCGCGACACCTGCCTGAAGTGGGCTCTTGAAACCGGCCAGGATGCTGGTGTCTGGGGTGGCATGTCCGAAGAGGAGCGTCGCTCCCTCAAGCGTCGCAACGCCCGCGCTCGCCGCGCTTCCTAACGCAAAGCAATAGAGAAGTGGCGACCAGTTCAGCTGGTCGCCACTTCTCTATTGCTTTGATACCGAGCACTCACCCGCCCACACCAAGCTTGGCTCACAACTCGTACCTAAATGGAGCAGCGTCCCCCGCTTGATGGGATCGGAATTCTGCCACCGACGGGGATTAGATTCCTGGACTGCGTTCGAGCGTCACGGGTGTCCGGATCCAAATCCAGCCTGTCTCCAAACTGTGCAGGGCCTCGAAGCACTCGCGGACGGCGCCGGGTAGGCCTAGTCGCGACGACGCATTTGGGCGTGGATCTTGACGGTCGTGCCCCCCTCAGGCCTGGGATTCCACGAGATATCCCCAAGCAGGTCGGACTGGATCATTGTTTCAACGATCTGGGTACCCAGGCCACTGCCGCGTTCACCGTCCTTGATACCAACACCGTCATCGATGATTTGCACATCGAGCTGGTCCCCTTGGCGGTCGGCGGTGACGACAATGGAGCCGTCCCGCCCCTTGAAGCCGTGCTCGACGGCATTCGTGATGACCTCGTTGAGAACGACGGCAAGCGAAGTTGCTTCTTCGGCATGAACTTTTCCGAAGGATCCTTCGAACCGGGTGCTGACGTGCTGGCCGGTTGTGGCCACGCCGGCCGCGAGCCTCATAAGGCGGGCAAAGGTTTCATCGAATTCGACCTTGTCGGCACCCGTGGCGGCGAGTGCTTCGTGGACCATGGAGATGGTATAGATCCTGCGTTGAGCATCCTCAAGGTTCTGCTTTGCACCGGGATCCGATGCTCGTCGCGCCTGTAGCCGTAGCAGGGCCGAGACGGTTTGCAGATTGTTCTTAACCCGGTGGTTGATCTCCCGGATCATCGCATCCTTCGTCATGAGCTCGCGTTCAGAGCGCCTGATCTCCGTCACATCACGGCACATGAGGACAGCCCCTGCCCTCATACCGTTCTTTTTGAGTTGGATGGCGCGCAGGGAAAGAACAACTCCCCGCGATTCGATTTCGGTTGCCCAGGTACCTCTGCCGAGGATGACGACGGGAAGCATCTCATCAACATTGGAGCTGTACTCCATGATGTCGGTGACCTGCTCGGCCAGTACCTTCCCGGGGAGCCTGCCCCGCACACCGAGCCGGTGGAATGCTGACAGAGCATTCGGGGAGGCATAGAGAACGACTCCCTCCGCATCCATGTGGATAAGGCCGTCGGAGGCGCGCGGCGTTCCATGTCGGAACGAAGACGGTGCAGCATCCGCCGGGAAGTCCCCGCGGGACACCATGTGGAGCAGGCTTTCCACGATCTCGTGGTAGTTCTTCTGCACCGCGTCCGGCATCCTATCCGTCCGATCATCGGCGACGACTACCAGGACACCGATAGTCTTCCCGGACGGCACGCGAATCGGGACCATCGTGAAACGCAGGTGATCCACACCCGTTCTGAGGATCTCGCCGGTCTCGAAGGACTTGCGGACGGCACGCTCGATGCTGTCGGAAACACTATCGCCCACGACGTCTTCACCCTCGATGGTCCCGGCCGTGGCTGGCCGACAATGCGAGGCTATGAGGAACGTGTCGTCCTTCGTGTGAAGCGCGATGAAGAGGTCTGAGAAGGAAATATCGGCAAGCGGATGCCAGTCACCGACGAGGTGGTGGATATGCTCGACACCCTCAGCGTCGAGGGTACCTGCCTGATTTATCATGTTGGAGAGCGTTGGCACACTGCCAGCCTATCCCGTCGCGACAGGAGAACATATGCATCTCGAACGGACCATCTCATTTTCCGCCGATCTCGTATCCGTTCAAAGGGTGCTGATCTCCGAAGAACTCGCCCGCGCGCGCACCGAAGCAGGCGACCTTGACGCACCCCAGCACACCGTAACGAACGCAGAAACTGCGCCACAGGCAGTCACGGTTGTCACGGTCCCCGCCGCGAAGCTTCCCGATAAGTTCCGCCGCCTGATCAACCGCGATGTCATCGCAACGATCACCCAGACCTGGGACGGCACGGGCCCGGACGTTGCGAGGGCCGACTTCACGGTCGACGTAGGATCCCTCCCCGTCACGGTCTCCCTCACCCAGACGCTGACCGCCAACGGCGATTCCACCTCCTGCACGTACTCTGGCGAAGTGAAGGTCAACATGCCTTTTGTCGGTGCCAAGATCGAGAAGATCGCCGCCTCGAAGATCGATGGCATTCTCGAGGGTGACCAGAAGCTCGTCAACGCCATCCTGGCATCATGAAAGCCGTGCGGACAGGGGTCCGCGAATGGATAGCAACGAACGACCGCGGCGCGATCGTTAAGATCGGTGACCCCGAAGCACCGGAGGTCTTCTCCCCCGGAGAACTCCTCCAGCTCGCAGGTGCTACCTGTGTTGGTCTCTCAATGGATCACCGGCTCACCTACGAACTCGGAGACGACGTCCACGTCGTGCTCGATGTCGAACCGGAACGCATGGAAGAAGAGAACCGCTACTCGGCTATCAAAACCGTCTTCTCCCTCGACCTGTCGGGCCTCAGCGAGGACGAACTCGTTGCCTTAAAGAAGAAGGTTGACGGAGCGGTCGAACGCAACTGCACCGTGGGACGCACCCTCGAAGCGTCCGCCGAGAACACCTACGAATTCAGGGACACGAGCAACTCTTCCGCGTAAGTGGTGCCTTCTAGTCGCACGTCATGAATCGGTAGTATCGGGATCCCAACCGGGGTCCCGATACGTTTGCCACGGGACGACCAAACCCACCCAACAGAATAGCTAGCTTCTAATAGCTCGGTTCTTCCGCTTGCCCGGTGACTCTCACGATTTCCGAATGCTTATCCCGGCCCATCACCGGCAACGCCGGGCGCGGGTCCGGGACTCACATTAGGAATCCCCAGGGCAACTTCAGATTGAAAGCTTCACGCATTCCTCAACAGGCGGTGGAGCAGACCTTCATCTCACCTTTCCTGGCGGACTCGCGGAGTACAGGAATTGAGCCAATCCAGCACATGCAGTTCACCTTGAGCGAAGGGCGCTCAACTTTATTTGACTCTTATTGAATCTAGTTCGATACTTATATCAGTCGGTCCGAGAGCCTGGTCAGAGGTAAGGAACAGGTGGAGGACCCTGAGAGAAAAGAGTGACATAATGGCAAAGCGAAACGATCCCTTCCACGACCTTGAGCGCATGTTCTCCTCGAGCTTTACGCGCCCGTCCGTCCCCGGTATGCCGATGGACCTGATCCGCACCGGTGACGAGTACGTGGCCGAGCTGGACCTGCCCGGCGTGGACCCCTCAACAATCGATATCGACATTGATGACCGCACCCTGACGATCCGCGCCGAGCGGAAGGCACGGGAGGGCGAGATCGAGTGGCTCTCCAAGGAGCGCCCGACGGGTACCTTCGCCCGCCAGCTCACCCTTGGCTACGGCGTCGCAGTCGACAAGATCGATGCCAACTACACCGACGGTGTTCTCACCCTGACCTTCCCGGTCGCCGATGAGGCCAAGCCCCGCAAGATCGCAGTGAACGCGAACAGCGAAAGCAAGACCATCGACGCGTAGTTGGCCCGCGCCGCGAGCGCACCAGCTAGTACACACAGCCAGAAAAGGGCTGGGACAGCGAGTATTCGCCGTTCCGGCCCTTTTCTGCACCCTCCCCTATCCGCACCGACCGCCCACCAGATCGAAAGCCAAGCGCACATTGTCGCGCCGAGTCGGTCGGGCTGGGTCGCCGGGTTGACGGCAGCGGGGTGCCCACTGGGGCTACTGCATTCGATGAGTATTGACACGGTTCCCTCTCTGAGCTCGCTCGCCTGTCCTACACTGGTGGGGTGAATACGGCCTATGAAGATTTGCTCCGCCACGTTCTGGAGAACGGTAATCGCAAGACGGACCGCACCGGGACGGGAACCCGTTCGGTGTTCGGTCACCAGATGAGGTTTGACCTGTCCGAGGGTTTCCCGCGGATCACGACGAAGTTCGTCGCGATGAAGGCGGTTAAGGGCGAGCTGCTTTGGTTCCTTCGCGGGGATACAAACATTGGTTGGCTGACGGAACGTGGCATCACGATCTGGGATGAGTGGGCCGATGAAAAGGGCGAGCTTGGTCCCGTTTACGGCTACCAGTGGCGATCGTGGCCCACCCCTGATGGTCAGCATATTGATCAGATCCAGCGAGTTATTGACCAGATCCGTAACACTCCCGATTCGCGCCGGATCCTCGTGTCCGCGTGGAATGTGGCTGACCTGGATGAGATGGCTCTGCAGCCGTGCCACACGATGTTCCAGTTCTATGTTGCTGACGGGAAGCTGTCCTGCCAGCTGTATCAGCGTAGCGCCGACCTGTTCCTGGGCGTTCCGTTCAACATTGCATCCTACGCTCTGCTGACTCACATGGTGGCTCAGCAGACGGGTCTTGAGGTTGGCGAGTTCATTTGGACCGGGGGCGACTGCCATATTTACGACAACCACATCGAGCAGGTCAAGGAGCAGCTCTCGCGAGAGCCGTTCCCCTTCCCCACCCTGAACTTGAAGAAAGCTCCGTCGATCTTTGAGTACGACATGGACGACATTTTCACGGAGGGCTACGAGCACCATCCGTCAATTAAGGCACCGGTGGCCGTATGAGTCTCGTCGCTATTTGGGCCCAGGCACACGACCGGGCGATCGGCAGGGATGGCACGATGGCCTGGCACCTGCCCGAGGACCTTGTTCACTTCAAGCGGCTGACCACGGGCCATCCCGTGATCATGGGCAGGCGCACGTACGAGTCCCTTGAGGAGAAGTATCGTCCGCTCCCCGGGCGGCGCAACATAGTCGTGACGCGCACGCGCCGACTGTTCCCCGGATGCGATGTTGTTTCTTCCCTGGAAGAGGCCCAGCAACTGGTTGGTGATCAGCTCGCTTGGGTCATGGGTGGCGCACAGATTTACGAGGCATCGATCCCCCTTCTCGACGGGATTGTTGTGACCGATATCGACATCACCGTCGAGGGCGCAGACGCCTTCGCTCCCCCTCTTCCCGTCACGGGCTGGGATATTGTCAGCGCCGACCCGGACCGGGGCTGGCACACCGCAAAAAACGGGATGAAGTACCGCTTTACGGCACTTTCCCGGCGCGGTTCATCACCTTGGGAGACCGATCCCCTGAGTGAATAGGGGCCGTCTCAGTGGTATTTCAAGGTCAATCCTTATTCTTCCGGTTACTTTTCTCTGTTTGACCGAAAACGTTGAAAGACAGTGAACCGAGGAGACCTCGTGTCGACGTCCGCGTTCACTACCACCCTTGCCCCGATCGACCAGTCGGTCATCAACGTACGTAATCTTGAGAAGACCTTTGGGCGCGGTAGCACCATCGTTCCCGCCCTCCGGGGAATCGACCTCGACATCGGTCGCGGTGAACTGACAGCGATTATGGACCCCTCAGGGTCCGGCAAGTCCACCCTCATGCACAGCATTGTTGGCCTCGAGGGAGCCACCGCCGGCACCGTAACGATTGACGGCAAAGAGGTGACGTCAATGAAGGAGCCGGAGCTGACGAAGCTCCGGCGTGACCGCATCGGGTTTGTCTTCCAGCCTTTAAACCTTGTGCTCACGCTCAACGCACGCGAGAACATTCTCCTACCCGCAACGATCGCCGGCAGGAAGATCGACCAAAAGCGGTTCGATCACGTTGTTGACACGGTCGGCCTTGCCGATCGTCTCGAGCACCGGCCAACCGAGTTGTCCGGTGGTCAGCAGCAGCGCGTCGCGTGTGCGCGTGCCATGGTTGGCTCCCCGGACGTGGTCTTGGCCGATGAGCCGACCGGTAACCTCGACTCGGAAGCAACCTCACAGATCCTGTCGTTCCTTCGCAAGTCCGTTGATGAGCTCGGCCAGACGGTCGTCATGGTCACTCACGAACCGGACGCCGCGGCCTGGGCGGACAGGGTGATCATGCTTCGCGACGGCCAGATCTTGGGCGAGCTTCGCAACCCGACGCGCGACAGCGCCCTGGATGCTCTGCGGGACGGTCGGTAGTCATGTGGCAAGTAACGATGCGCGGAAGCCGCGCGCAGCTTGGCCGATTCTTCCTCACGGCACTGGCCGTTATGCTCGGCATCGCCTTCCTGTCCGGCACCCTCGCCTTCCGCGACGTGCTCGGGGAGACATTCGATAACCTCACCGAGGGCACCATCACCGATAACCTGACGGTTCGCGGTGAAGAGCTCAACACGAGTGATGCTACGCAGGTGGGGAACGCTCCCAGCGACATCACGGTCGCCGACGAGATTCACGACATCGAGGGCGTCTCCGGCGCCTATCCTTCCTTCGCGGGCAACGCAATCGTCTTCGATGCGGAAGGACAGCCAGCGAACTTCGCTCAGGCACCCGCACTGGCCTTTGGGTGGATGGAAGCAATCGACACGGGGACTGTCACGGACTGCCGCGGGCACGCGTCCCAGAACGAGATCGCTCTCGAGGAGAGCACCTCCGAGCGCTTCAACCTGTGGGTGGGTGACGAAACGGTTCTTCTCATCAACGGCAATCCGATGGACGTGGAGGTTGTCGGTATTGTCTCCTAAGGAACATCGGTGGCGGCCACCTCCGTCACCGTGATCGACACTGGACTCGCCCAGGAGTCGTTCAGTCCCGGCGGAACCGTTTCTGAGATGACCGTCGTGCTCGAAGACGGTGCCGACCCGGACGCGGCCCGGGACAATGTCAGCGACGTCCTCGGCGGTGACTTCACTGTCCTGACGGCGGACGAGGTGTGGGTGGAGACCCAGGAGCCGATCTCGTCGATCCTGGACATGGTCAACACCTTCCTCCTGATCTTCGTCTTTCTGGCCCTCGGTATCGGCATTTTCATCATCGCGAATACGTTCCGGATCTCGGTTCGTCAGCGCCAAAAGGAGTTCGTCCTGCTGGGTGCCGTTGGCGCGGCACCCAGCCAGGTCTTCGTCGTTGTCTTCGTCCAGGCCATCATCATCAGGCTCATCGGCTCCCTCGTTGGCGTCATTGCCGGTCAGGGCCTGATCCTCCTCATCAGGTGGGGGCTCGAGGCCTGGGGTATGCCACTCGATGCCGACCTCATCATGACCCCGTCGATCATCATCACCTCGATCATCATCGGTGTGATCGTCACCGTAATCGCGGCCCTCAGGCCGGCACGGTCGGCGGCTCTCACTCCCCCGATCGAAGCCATGAGGGAAACCTCGGGAGCTGCCGAGAAACCCCTCACGGTACGCACAATCATCGGCGGCACCATCGTTGCCCTGGGCGTTGTGGCCTTCGCGGCGGGCGCCCTGCGTGCCATGGATCCCGCAGGGACCCTGCTCGGGGTGGGAGCCCTCTTCATCATCGTTGGCCTCATCGTCATGACGCCGACCCTGGTCGGGCCCGCCGTGGCGGTCCTCGGGTGGCCGTTCCGCAGAATCTCCCCGATCCTCGGCAAGGTCGCCTCCGAATCGACGAAGGCCAGCCCGCGAAAGACCGCGTCAACGGCCTCCGCCCTCATGATCGGTGTCGCCCTCGTCGCCACGGGAGCAACCCTTGCCACGTCGATGAAGGCATCCCGGTCCGACATCACCGACTCAGCCATCCAGGCAGACCTCGTCTCCATGACGAACCTGCCGATCTCCGATCCTTCAGTCGGTGTGGAACGTATGGAGCAGGTGGACGGTGTTGCGTCGGTCGACACGTCGGTTGACACTGGTCGTGCCATGATCCCGGGCGAGAAGCCGGCCCCGGCCTACGTGGTTTCCATGTCCGACTATGCGGTGGATGCTTTGGCCCTCGTGTTCGTCGAGGGTGACATGACTGCGTTCACGGACGGCAACCTCGCCATCCACGAGAGCTTCGCGGACTCGCAGGACGTTGGCCTTGGCGATACGATCAGCCTGCACGGAGCAGATGGTGCCCCGGTCGAATTCGAGATCGGCGCGATTGTCTCCACGGAGATCATCATGACGGAGATGTACGTCTCGGAAGACGTGTTCAGCACCCTGCAGCTCGACGGCATCAACACCGCCGTGATCCTCATCGACGTCGCAGACGGCTACGACATCACGGAGGTCAAGGAAGAGGTCATTGCTTCCGTTGATGACCTGTACCTGTACCAGATCTTCGACAAGGACGACCTTGCCGGCATGATCGGTCAGAGCATCGACATGGTTCTCACCATGCTCTACGCCCTCCTCGGGCTGTCGATCGTTATCGCGGCCCTCGGCATCGTCAACACCCTGTCCCTGTCGGTTGCCGATAGGACGCGCGAGATCGGACTGCTACGAGCAATCGGCCTGTCAAAGAGTGGGGTGCGCGGCTCCATCGTCATCGAGTCGATCATCGTTTCTGTTCTCGGCGCCGCCATCGGCATCGTCGTTGGTGTCCCGGTCGCCATTGGTCTCACGACCTACCTCGCCGATGATGCTGATGCGATCTTCGCGATCCCGTGGGGCACCCTCGGCATCATTCTGCTCCTCGCCATCATCGTCGTAGCACTCGCTTCGATCCTGCCGGCACGGCGAGCAGCACGACTCGACGTCCTCGAGGCCATCGCTACGGAATAGGGTAACTCAGCCAGAGTGAAACAACCGGTGCTGTGGTAGTTCCCCACCATTGAAGATCCACCACAGTTGACGGCAAGATCGGTGCGGTCGCGGGTTATCCTGCGCCGCACCCCTGGGCAGTACCGATAGGCCGGCGCAAACGCGGAAGCATTAGGTCGGCAAGAATTCAGGAGCAGTATGTCGCTGGAAGCAAAATGTCGGGCACTCCTGCAGGTGGGTCGCATCTATACTTGCTTCGTGACTTCTCCGTATTTCGAGCCAGCACGCCAGGCATTGCACGATCACCTGTTTGGTCTTCCCCTCAACCGGGAGCAGGTCCTTTACCGCTACGAGCATTGCCTGAGAGTCGCCCACATTGGACGCGTTGTCGCCGAACGGGAAGGCATGGATCCTGACATTCTTGAGCTCGCCTGCCTCCTGCACGACATCGGCAAGTTTGATGCAACGGTTCCCGTTGATCACGGCAGGGCGGGAGCAATCCTCGCTCGGCCCATCCTTGAGGAGCTCGGGCTTGAGGAGACACGGATAACGGAAATCTGCCAGGGCATTGCGATGCATACGGATGGGAAATGGAACTACGATCCCGAATCACCGGATTTCCCGGGCCATGACCTGTTCGATCACGCGCCGTCGCTTCTTGCTCGTTCGGTTGGCGACTGCGATAACGTCGACCGCTACTCGCTCCTACGTATTCACGGGACGATGAACTGGGTCAGGTTCTCCGAGAAAACAGCAACCGAAGCCCTCATCTGGATCGATGAATATCAGACCATCCTGGCACGCGAACGCGAATACCTTTGCTCCACGCAGTCAGCGCAGGAGCTGTGGACTCGTTCCCTCGACGACCACGAGAAATACTTCACGCGGCTAGCCGAGCAGCTAAGACCGGGAGTATCACGCTCACGGTAGTGCGCTGGTCCTGCAGGAGCCGTGGGAAGTGGCTCATCATCATGCGCCTCTTCGTAGGTCATTGTGTTGTTGGGGCTTTGCGCGTCATGACATCTGCCGATGTTCGACGAGCGGATAGGTTTTGAGATGCGAAGGGCCGGTCTTCCTACCCCGGGAAAAGTAGAAGGACCGGCCTTCGTGCCATTGGTGTATGGCAGGGCTCGTGAGGTGACGAATCTCAGGAGCAGGATCTTTAGTTATATGTCCGGCGGCACTGGGCCATCGGTCTAGTAGACGAGGGAAACGCCGAGATCGCGGAAGCGCTGGCGCACCCTGTCCGCTTCCTCGTTCGAGGGCGGTTCGACGTCATCGAGTCGGTACGGGATTCCGATGGTCTCCCACTTATCTCTTCCCATCTGGTGAAAGGGTAGAACTTCAAGGCGGGAAACGTTCGGCCACCGGGTAATGATCTTCGCGACTGCGTCGATATTCTCGGGCGCGTCCGTCCATCCTGGTACCAGGACGAAGCGTATCCAGATTTCCTTTCCGAGTTTGGCGAGACGGTCACCGAAATCGATGGTGGGTTGGAGTTCGCGACCGGTCAGGTCCCGATAGGTTTCGGGGATTCCTGATTTGACGTCGAGAAGGACAAGATCGAGGTCGGCCAGGTCCTTGTCGAGCATGTAGTGCCCGAGGTTACCTGACGTGTCGATTGCCGTGTGAATGTCGTGCTTCTTGGCTTCACGAAGAATGTTCTTGAGGAACGCGGGCTGCATCATCGGCTCTCCGCCGGAGATGGTCAGCCCTCCCTTGCTTGCCTTGAAGATTCCGCGGTAGCGCAGAACCCTTTTCATCACGCTCTCAACGGTGACGGGTTCGCCGTCTTTCATTTTGAGCGTGTCAGGGTTATGGCAGTAGAGGCATCGGAGCGGGCACCCGGCCAGAAACAGAGTCATCCGTGAGCCGGGGCCGTCCACGGCCGTGACGAGCTCCCACGAGTGAACGGAACCTACTCTGCCTTCGCGTACCGCCTGGAGGTGCGCTGAACGGTCGAGTTCCGGTGCGGGGTCGAGGCCGTCAATGCCGGATCCGGCCACCCGGGGCACCTCGATGTCGAGGGCCTCGGGTGCGGCCATACCAGTGACGCCGTCGGTCATACGCGCTCGTGGAACGTGCGGGAGATGACGTCGAGCTGCTGCTCGCGGGTCAGGCGCACGAAGTTCACGGCGTATCCGGAGACGCGGATCGTGAGCTGCGGGTACTTCTGCGGGTTCTCCATGGCGTCGTACAGCGTGTCGCGGTTGAGCACGTTGATGTTGACGTGGAACCCTTCGGCTCCCATGTAGGAGTCAAGAAGTCCGACAAGGTTCTGGACCTGCTCAGGAAGGTCACGTCCAAGGCCGGACGGAACAACCGTGTTGGTCAGGGAGATGCCGTCCTGGGCTTCCGAGTAGGGAAGCTTGGCGACCGAGAGGGCCGAGGCCAGCATGCCGTGGGTGTCGCGACCGTTCATCGGGTTTGCACCCGGCGCAAACGGCTCACCCTTGCGGCGACCGTCCGGGGTGTTGCCGGTGTGCTTGCCGTAGACCACGTTCGAGGTGATGGTCAGGACCGACTGGGTGTGTAGCGAGTTGCGGTACGTGGGGAGCTTACGGATCTTCTCCATGAAGCTACGAACGAGCGCAACAGCGATCTCGTCGACGCGGTCGTCATCGTTACCGAACGTCGGGAAGTCACCCTCGGTCTCGTAGTCGACAACGAGGCCGTCTTCATTGCGGATCGGCTTGACCTTGGCGTATTTGATGGCGGACAGCGAGTCGGCCGCAACGGAGAGACCGGCAATACCGCAGGCCATGGTGCGCAGGATGTTTGCGTCGTGCAGTGCCATCTCGATGCGTTCGTAGGCGTACTTGTCATGCATGTAGTGAATGCAGTTGAGGGCATCCACGTAGGTCTGGGCAAGCCAGTCCATCATGACGTCAAGCTTCTGAAGAACGTCGTCGTAGTCGAGAACGTCGCCTTCCACCGCCGGCATCTCGGGAGCAACCTGAACGCCCGAGCCCTCGTCCTTACCGCCGTTAATGGCGTACAGGAGGGTCTTGGCAAGGTTGACGCGGGCGCCGAAGAACTGCATCTGCTTGCCGATGGCCATGGCGGACACGCAGCAGGCAATGCCGGCGTCGTCACCCCAGCTGTCCTTGATGAGCTCATCGGACTCGTACTGAATCGCAGAGGTCTCGATCGAGGTGCGAGCACAGAAAGCCTTGAAGCCCTCGGGGAGCTTGTCCGACCAGAGAACCGTGAGGTTCGGCTCGGGAGCCGGGCCCAGGTTGTGCAGGGTCTGGAGGAAACGGAACGAGTTCTTCGTGACGAGCGTCCGGCCGTCGTTACCCATGCCGCCGATCGACTCGGTCACCCAGGTAGGGTCGCCCGAGAACAGCTCATCGTATTCGGGGGTGCGGAGGAAGCGGACGATGCGTAGCTTGATGACGAAGTCATCAATGATTTCCTGGGCCTCGGTTTCGTCAATGAGGCCAGCCTCAAGATCGCGCTGGAAGTAGATGTCGAGGAAGGTCGAGGTACGGCCAAGCGACATAGCGGCGCCGTTCTGTTCCTTCACCGCAGCCAGGTAGGCGAAATACAGCCACTGGACCGCTTCCTTCGCGGTCCTCGCGGGCTGGGAGATGTCGAAGCCGTAGGACTGTGCCATTTCCTTGAGCTCACCGAGTGCGCGGATCTGCTCCGCGAGTTCCTCGCGGTCGCGGATAACATCCTCGACCGAACGCTCGTTATCGAGAGCGGCCTTCTCGGCCTTCTTGGCTTCAATCAGGTAGTCGACGCCATAGAGCGCCACGCGACGGTAGTCGCCGATGATGCGGCCACGGCCGTAGGCGTCCGGCAGGCCGGTCACGATGTGGGAGGAACGAGCCTTGCGAACATCCGGCGGGTACACATCGAAGACACCCTGGTTGTGTGTCTTGCGGTGAGTGGTGAAGACTTCCTTCAGGAGCGGGTCAACCTCGTAGCCGTAGGTCTTGAGAGCACCCTCAACCATGCGCCACCCGCCGTAGGGCATGATGGCGCGCTTGAGAGGAGCATCGGTCTGAAGGCCAACGATGACCTCGTTGCCCTCATCAATGTAGCCGGGTTCGTGAGCGGTGATCGTCGAGGGCGTCTTGGCGTCAACGTCGTATACGCCGCGTTCGCGCTCCTCGGGGAACATGTCGGAAAGGATTTCCCAAATCTTCAGTGTGCGTTCGGTCGGCCCAGCAAGGAAGGAGTCATCTCCCTCGAAAGGCGTGTAGTTCTTTTGGATGAAGTCACGAACATCGACATGCTCAATCCAGGCTCCGGTTTCGAATCCTTGCCATGCCTTAGTTTCGTTAATAATGCTCATTGCATTCCTTCCCGGAGGGTGGGTCACACCCTGTCACACTGGGCGGGTCACGCCCTTTTTGTTGGTATTTTAAGACTAGGAAGGCGCCCGGGATTTTCTTGGGCCGGGGGTCCCAAATCGGACTTTTCACGGAAAAAACCGTGCGTGTAGTTAGTCACGATTCGGGACTTACAGCATCTACACAAACCTGCCGAAATGAGCTAAATGGCAGAATGACGCGGATTGTCCCGCACCTACAGTCCTTCGACCGCACTTCGGTAGCGGTCTGTGGCGTCTGTGACAGCCCGGTTGTACTCCACGCTTCGGTTGTACGACCAGACGGCTTCGATCCAGCTGCTGCTATCGGACAGGTCCCCGCCCACCCGGCACAGCAGTCTGGTCGATGACAACACGGCGTCATCAATGTGCTGCGGATCCTTGACCCCGTCCAGGTTGCCGTCAGCACCAATGAAGTCCCAGGTTGACGGAATGAACTGCATGGGGCCCACGGCGCGATCCCACACCGCATCTCCGTCGAGCACTCCCCCGTCAGTGTCCGGAACGCTCGCCGTTGAGCCGCTCCCGTCGAGTGGAATGCCGACAATCTCTGGCACCTGCTGGCCCGAGCCGTCAATAAGCCCACCCTGGAGGGTCCCGTGCCTGGATTCCACGTATCCGATGCCGGCAAGCGTCGCCCAGTCAATCTGGCAGGTGGAGCCTTCCAGCCGGAACGCGATTTCCGCCCCCGCATAAGCTCTCAACGCGCGCTCGGGAATCCCCGTTGCGTCAGACGCAGCCGCCACCCACTCGTCATCGACCAGCCGAGCAAGCCCAGCATCGCCGAACTGTTCGCCGCTCTCGCCAGCTTCCACGACGGGGACGGACGGAGAAATCGGCTCCGGGTCAACAGGTTCAGTTCGCTCAACTCGGGACGCGAAGAACAGCACAAGACCCACCGCAACAAGGGCCGCGAGCGCAATCCCCACCCGTAGGAGCCCATCGTTTCCGCGTGCGGTGGCACCGGATCGGCCACGCCTGCGCCCGTTTGTCGAGGCGTGCTTCCGGCTCGTTTGGCATGACCTTCGCTTCACACCGGTCCCCTGAGAGGATCGCGAGCCGGCTGACTTCTTTCGATCTGCCGCGACTTGCCCGGCCGTCCGGTTTGAACCGGTTGCCTTCGTGGAGCGGTGAGCCTTCGGCTTCTTCTGCTCTGCGATAACGCTCCTCCGTTCCAACCCGCGACCCCGCACCGTAGCGGGCAGCTGACCACCCACTATTCAACCGGCTGGGGCAGGCCGGGAGCAAAGCGAAAAGCAGAAGCTCCACTGGGCTCACAGAGAGAGACTATGTCCGCTGAAACTCAGAAGATCGGAGGGCCCATTCTGGTCACCGGCCGAAGACTTTGGAGAAGAATCCTCCGGACTTTTCCTCGTCGTTGTCATGGCCGTTGCACCAGTTACTTGCGGGAACGCCCCGCTTCACGTCGTCTACGTGCTGGCCGCAACCGGCCCATGTTGTCTTGCCACAGGTCTTACATGTGACTGCTCGGCACATCGCGTCATCAACTTTCTCTTCTATCGACTTTTCGTTATGGCTGTCACCGCGTGAGGGGCAACAGACGTTCTGGTTTCATCGCGCTCGGAGTTCCCACCGTGCCGTAGCCAACTGCATCATGCCAGGCATCATTCCCGACTAGGCGAGTGCCAGGAAGAGCTTCTCGAGCTCCTCGGTGGTGAGACCTTCTCGCTCCTCGGTTCCTTCCGGATCGGAGATGCAGTTCTCCATGGCCGTGGAGACGATCAGGAATCCTGCCCTGTTGAGCGCGTGCGTCACCGCGGACAGTTGGGTAACAACGTCTTTGCACGAGCTTCCGCCTTCGACGGCTGCGATAACGCCATCGAGCTGCCCTTTTGCTCGCTTGAGCCGGTTCGCAATCTTCCGCTGCGCTACTTCATCCTTCACGGCTTCTTCCTCTCCGCCGCATTCCCGGCAGTCGTTCCCTATACATCCCTATTATGTCTCGCTTTCAGCCTGTACTGCGGTAGTCTCCGGCACCCGACAGGTCCCGGAAACGGTGCCGCAAACTGAGCCACCCAAACAGTTGCCACGAATAGCTAGCCGGGCCGCGGAGATCGCGGCGGCCGCCGCCACAAGGGCGGCAACCTGGTTCTCAAGGGAGAGCTCGGCGGTTGCGACAGCAAGAATAGTGGCGATGACTCCCGCGAGGATGCGCTCACCCGAGAGCTTGTCGCGAAGCTTACCGGCCATGACGCTCAGTCCTATCGAACATTCGCGGGCGCGGTCAGAACCTCTTCGACACGCTCTCCAAGGACAGCGCGGAGCGTTAGCATGCCGCCGGACAGCGAGGCCGAATCGAATCCGTTCTGCACAAGAACCCGGTGCGCGATTGCCGAGCGCACCCCCGAGGCGCACATGACACGGACGGGCCTGCCTGCCGCAGCATCCCGAACCTCATGAATCCTGCCACGCAATTCGGTGTGCGGGACGTGGAGAGCACCGGGAATCATACCGGTGGCCACCTCGCCATCGGTTCTGGTATCGAGGATCAGCGCACTGTCGCGTACACCGTCGAGATCCTCCGCGTACCAGAGGGAGAGTGTGCCGTCGAGAACATTGGATCCGACCATGCCAGCAAGGTTGACGGCGTCCTTCGCCTGGCCATAGGGCGGCGAATATGACAGATCGAGATCGATAAGATCACCGATAAGGGCCCCGCCCTTCATTGCCGTGGCGAGCACATCGATGCGCTTATCGACGCCATCGGCACCCACGGCCTGAGCCCCGAGAATCAGGCCATCACCCTGACGGATGTGCACCGTCAGGTGGATCTGGCTGGTCCCGGGGAAGTATCCGGCGTGTTGGGCAGGGTGCAGGTGAAGCGTGTGGAAGGAAATTCCGGCACCGACCAAAGAACGCCGGTTCGCTCCCGTCATGGCCGCGGTCAGGTTTCCTGCACGCACAATCGCGGTCCCGAGGGGGTGCGGGATAGGGCGGGCGGTTTCCGGCCTCATGACAAAGTCCGCAACGAGGCGCCCTGCGCGATTGGCCGGGCCAGCAAGCGCCACCGGTCGGCGAACCCCGGTCACCGCATCCGTACTGACCGTGGCGTCCCCAACGGCAAATACGTCGGGAAGCGACGTGCGACCATGCTCATCAACCACAAGTGCTCCCCCGTCCATCTCCAGCCCCGAATCCGCAAGGAAAGCGGTGTCGGGACGGACCCCTACGGAAAGAACAACAACGTCGGCAACAAGCTCCGAACCGTCGGACAGCACGACCGTGTCGGCTTCGGCGCCGGACCTGATCTCGGTTGCCGCGACGCCCGTGCGAACCGCAATGCCCATGCTCTTCAGCTCAGATTCGACGAGCGAAGCCTGCTCAGCATCCAACGGAGGGAGCACCTGCGGGGCAAGCTCTACCAGCGTTGTCTCCAGCGCGTTCATAGCAAGGCCTTCGGCAGCCTCAACACCGATGAAGCCAGCACCGAGAACAACGGCCCTTCGCACACCCGAATCAACCTTGCCCCTGATCGCAATCGCGTCATCGACAGTTCGTAGCGTGTGAACGCGGGAAGACTGGCCTAGGCCCGCAATATCGGGCTGGATCGCCTTCGCACCAGGTGCCAGAACGAGCCTGTCGTAGTCAATAGATTCTTCACCAGTCTCGGTGCGAACAAGCAGTCGACGGCCCTCCCCGTCGACCGAGACGACGTCGTGCCCCGTTCGAACATCCAAGTTCAGGGAGGCCGCAAGTGACTCCGGGGTCTGGACGAGCAACTTCGCTCTATCTTCAATCTCGCCACTGACGTAGTAAGGCAGACCGCAGTTCGCGAACGACACGTATGGGCCACGCTCAAGAACGATAATCTCGGCCGACTCGTTCAACCTTCGGGCACGCGCCGCGAAGCTCATGCCACCGGCAACTCCTCCAACAACAACAATCTTCATTTCAGCCTTCAAGCTCGTGCGATACAACAAAACCAAATATACCCCCTGGGGTATGCGTGGTCAAGCGCCCCGGACCCCGCTCCACCGCAGGACACGCCACCCGCCACGCGTGCGACAGAGAGGAAACCGGCATGCCTAACCCGCGCAAGCGCACGCACCGACACACCAGGCGGGAAAGGCAGTGTCGACAGGGCTAGACAATCAGGAACGGATCGAGTTATTCACGCGATGGACTCCAGCTGCTCGCTCGAAATAAACGAAGGGGCCGACCAATTGGTCGACCCCCGTCACGTTTATTCAGACTCGGCTCGCACCCAGTCCGGCAACTCGGCCCTTATACTTTGCCGATGTCGGTACGCTTCTCAGCCTGGAAGACATCCTCCACGCGGCCGTTCGCCCAGTAGCCGGAGATCGAGAGGCGTTCCCTGGGGATCTCAAGCTCGTTGAACACGCGGCGTAGGCCCTTCATGGCCTCACGCTCACCGTGGGCGAAGACAGCCACCTGGCCTTCGCGACGTGCGAGATCGAGTGCGCGCACGCGCTTCGACAGAGCATCCGGGTCGTAGGCGGCTTCACCGCGCACAAACCAGTCGATCGATACGCCTGCGGGGCTGGAGATCTCCAGCATGTGCTCGGACGCCTCGAGGACAACGGCGCCGACCGCGTCCTCAGGAAGTCGCTCAAGGCCCGCCGCGATGGCGGGTACAGCAGATTCGTCACCAACGAAGACGTGGAAATCGGCATCCTCGACGGGTGACCAGGCACCGCCGGGACCCATGAATTGGATGAGATCGCCGGGCTCAGCCGCGACCGCCCACGGGGCAGCAAGCCCCTCGTCTCCGTGAATGACAAAGTCGATGGCAACTTCTTGCTTGTCGTGGTCAACCGAACGCACCGTGTAGGTACGAGTCTTTGGCCACTGGTCGCTTGGAAGTTCCGCCTTGAGGGCACTGACATTAACGGGTTCAGGGTAGGGACGACCCTCGTGATCGAAGACAATCTTGACGTAGGCATCAGCGAAGCCATTATCGACAAAGGCCGGGAAGTTGGGGCCGCCGACAACAAGTCGAAGCATGTCGGGCGTCAGCCACTCCTTCGAGATCACCTCGAGGTGCGTGGTCGGGCGGTTGGGGCGCTCGCGGGTCATGTAACTCCAGTCAACTTAGGTTTGCCTAACTATAGGCCGTTGGTTGGGGCGATATCAAGGGCGTACGCCACACGCGCACCCCAGCGGCGCTACTTCCCTGTTCGGGCAGCACGCCTTTTTAGTTTCTAGTAGTAGGAGGCGACGAGACCTTCTTCAGTTTCGAGAATCTTGACTTCGGTGTGGAAGACGCGGGACAGAACCTCGGGCTGCATGATCTCGTCGACCGGACCGAATTCGGTGACCTTGCCGTCGTTCAGGGTGCATATGTAGTCGGCATACTTGCCTGCGAAGTTGATGTCGTGGAGGACGATAACGATCGTCTTGCCCAGTTCATCAGCGGCGCGACGGAGCTGCCTCATCATTTGGACGGAGTGCTGCATGTCGAGGTTGTTGAGCGGCTCGTCAAGCAGAAGGAAGTCGGTGTCCTGGGCAAGCACCATGGCGACGTAGGCGCGCTGACGCTGACCGCCCGACAACTGGTCGAGGTAGCGGTTCTCCAGTTCGGTCAGGTTGAGGAACTCGATGGCCTGGCTGATGTGCTCCTCATCTTCAACCGTGAGGCGTCCCTGCGAGTAGGGGTAACGGCCAAAGCCGACGAGCTGACGCACGGTGAGACGCGTGATGAAGTGGTTCTCCTGGCGGAGGATCGACAGTTTCTTAGCCAACTCCTTCGAGGGGGTCTTTTTCACATCCATGCCAGCGACCTCGATCGATCCACTGTCGATGTCGAGGAGTCGGCCAATCATCGTGAGGATGGTGGACTTTCCGGCACCGTTCGGGCCGACCAGGACAGTAATGCCGCCTTCGGGGATGTCGAGCGTGACGGGTCCAATCTGGACCTCTTCGCTGTAGACCTTGAGGAGCTCCTTGAGCCTAATCACAGGCGTCCCTTTCTCATGATGACGATGAGGAAGACGAGGCCGCCGACCATCTCGATGATGACGGTGACCGCTCCCCCAGCGTAGAAAACGTGTCGAAGAATGAAGTAGGCCCCGCTGAGGACGACGTAGCCGAGGAGCGTTGCCACCGGGAAGATCAGGCGGTGGTCGTACGTGTCGGTCATCGAGTACGCGAGCGTCGCAATAAGGAAGCCCAGGAAGGTCATGGGGCCGACGAGCGAGGTCGTCATCGCCATGAGGATTGAGACAAGCAGGAGCACCTTCATCGTCTCGCGCTTGTGGTTCATACCGAGGTTGCTGGTGACGTCCTTGCCGAGTGCCAGCACATTAAGGCGGGGGCCCTTCATCCACAGCAGGACACAGCAGACAAGGACGGCAGGAATAACGAGCGGGAAGTAATCCGAGTCGGCATTCGACAGGTTTCCAAACAGCCGAGCGGTAAGGACATCGAACTCGTTCGGGTCCATGACACGCTGCATAAAGGTGGAGAGTGAGCCGAGGCCGCCACCGATAACAACACCAACGAGAAGCATGATGTGCATGTTCCCGAACCGGCCCGACAGCAGCCAGCCGTAGAGGGCGCCCGCGAAGGCAACCATGAGGCCAACCTGGAGAATGAACTGCGTCATTCCCATGGTCAGCATGACACCGGAGGCGCCGAAGAAGAACACGACGGATGTCTGGATCACCGTGTACAGGGATTCGAAGCCCATGATCGACGGCGTGATGATCCGGTTGGCGGTGACGGTCTGGAAGCTGACGGTGGCAAACGCCTGGCAGAGTGCCACGATCACCATAACGACGAGCGATTCCGCCCTCATCCCAGCGATCTTCCAGTAGCCTTCCGAGCCAAACTCCATGCCATTGTCGTAGCCGAGCACGCCGAACGTGGTGACAACCGCAAGCGCAAGAAGGATTCCGATAACGAGTGTGTAGCGAACCCGCTGCTTGGTGGAGGTGAAGGGGCCCGAATGAGCACCGCGCGAACACGTGGAGCGCACGAAACGCTTCTTACGCGGAGCCTTCTGCTTGGGCTCTGCCGCCGCTTCGGGCTCGTCGGTGACAGAATCGGGCACGATATCCGCCACCGTGTTCGGCACCTTGACGGGCCTTGCCGGAGCGATGATCGAATCAATCACCGGCAGGTCTTCAAGCTTGTTGCTCGGCGGGTTCATGCTCAACTCCTTCAGTTCTTTATCGCAGATCGACAGTGTTGCTGCTCTAGCCATATCGACGCTGCCTCACGAGAAGGAACACAAAGACGATCGCGCCGAGAACACCGAGGATCAGAGAAACCGGAATCTCGAACGGCATGATGATCGTGCGGCCAATAATGTCGCACACGGTCACGATAGAAATGCCAACGATGCAGACCCAGGGCAGGTTCGTCCTCAGGTTGTCGCCTCGGAACAGGGACACCATGTTCGGGACGATCAAGCCAAGGAACGGCAGGGAGCCGATGACGACGGTGACCACGCCGGTGATTGCCGCGACGATCGTGACGCCGGTAAAGATCACCGCGTTGTAGTTGAGGCCAACGTTTGTCGCGACTTCCTTGCCGAGGCCAGCAACCGTGAAACGGTCCGCAATGAAGAAGACAATGATGAGAAGAAGGAGGACTGCCCAGAGCGGCTCGTAGCGACCCCTCGTAACCTCGGTGAATGAACCGGAGAACCAGCGTCCCACATTCTGAAGCTGATCGGTCTGAAGCGCAATGAATGTGGAGACGGATCCAACAACCGCGCCCAGCATGATTCCGATAATCGGAACAATGAGAGAGGACTTCAGTGTCACTCTCCGCAGGAACATGAAGAAAACGATGGTGCCGAAGAAGGCAAAGCCAATGGCGCCAATCATGCGGACCATGATCGAGGCGCCCGGGAAAAGAATCATGGTGACGAGCAGGCCAAGCCCAGCCCATTCTGTCGTACCAACCGTCGACGGTTCAACGAACCGGTTCTGCGTCATGAGCTGCATGACGAGCCCGGAAATAGCCATGGCCGCACCGGCCAGGATCAGAGCAATGGTCCGCGGAACGCGGGTAATGAAGAACATCCACCAGCCGTCCTCCGTGCTCCACACGTCGTAGACACCGACGAAAAGGGAGAGGACAACCAGGCCAATGGTCACCGCAATGCCGATTGCGAGAGCGCCACGTTCCGTGGGTTTACGGAACCGTCGCTTGCCCGCAATCTCGATGACGCCGCGTTCCACCTTTGGCGTCTTCTTGGTTTCAGTTGAGATGACCACAATTCTTCCTTCCGGCCCCTGGCCGGGTTGTGCCCGGGGCAACGGATGCTGCCCCGGGCGAATCACTTAATCCCGATGGATGCTAGTTCGCCTCGAAGGCGTCTGCCATGGCGTTGAAGAGCTCGGTGTAGTGCTGGATATCTTCAGCGGTGTAGAAGTTCGGGTTCAGGTAAATGATGTTTCCTTCCTGAACCGCGGTGACGTTCTGCAGTGCCTCCGAGTCGGCGATCAGCTCCTGCGCTGTCGCTGCGTCTTCGGTGCTAGCACCGGAGTCGCGGTCGAGGACGAGAATCCAGTCGGGGTTCGACTCGGCAATCGCCTCAACGGAGATGTCATCGCCCTGGTGGTTCGTCGAGCCTTCGCGGTCGAGAGCCGGGGTCAGATCAAGAACGTCGTAGACCGGTCCGATTGCTCGGCCGGTGGACGGGGCCACGTAATTAATGGAGCCGCCGGAGGCCAGAAGACCGACAACGCTCCACTCTGGGTCATACGCCTCAGCGGCGCGCTCGATCGAGGCGTCGAAGTCGGCAATGAGTTGCTCAGCCTCGGCCTGACGTCCGAAGACATCACCGAGGAGGGTGGTAAGAGCGCGAAGCTCTTCATCGATCGTGTTGTTTTCGATATCGATGTCCGTGTTGACGAAAGCGGTGTCATCCCCGATCAGGCCGCGGATGTCCTTTTCGTACTGCGTGAAACGCTGGCCGTTGAGAATCAGGTCCGGAGCCGCGGTCACGAAGACCTCAAGGTCGGGCTCACGGTGGTTACCGATGTTCTCGATATCCGGGTTGTCGATGTAGACGGAGAGAATATCCTCGCCCTCGGCATGAGATCAACCGGTGCGCCGGACAGCTCAACATCCCACTCGGCAAGCGTCGTGAAGATACGGTTGTCGGTTGCGATGATCGACTGCGGATCCGAGGGGATGGCGACGGTGTTGCCACCCATATCGGTCACCTCGGCGGCGGGGGCACCTGCCGCGTCGTCGGAACCTTCGGTGTCTTCGGTCTCAGCATCTACATCCGCATCGTCCGACGTCTCAGCAGAGGTCTCCTCCGGGATCGTCGCATCCTCATCGGTGTCGGCGTCATCGGAGCAAGCAGCCAGCGTCAGGGCTGCAACAGCCGCCATGGCAACCAGGCCAGAGCGGGTACCGGACAGAGTTTTCATCTGCACTCTTTCGTATAGGCATCAGTAAACGAACAGACTTCGTTAGTTGTTAGGCTAACCTAACCTATTTAGGAAATGCCACCGTTTCGTTAATGCTTTTTCGTTGACGCTTCAACGATCATCAAAGGCCCCAGTGAGTTTTCCGCGCAAAATCAACAATCACGTCAGATCTGAGCGAATCCGGACAAACCGCAACAATGAGGTTAATCACTTGAAAAGCAGGAAAAAACGTGGATAGACCCGAAAACCCTAAAAAATGGATTAGTTAAAGTTACAGTTCCGAATTCGTGAGATTTCATTGATATATCACCGATTTCTCGGGCTTACTGAGCATCTCGGACGGAGCTAACATTGCCCTGCTACCGTCGGGACCATCATCCCAATTTCGGACGAAATGGACGCCAACTGCGCCACTCTCACAGGTCGTAGCGACAGGTTTGTCCGAGGAGCCCGATATTTTTAAACGCTATCGTCGCCCGCCCGTGCGAACAAAGAGCACCGTAGCTCCGGTCCCCGTTGTAAAGATCAGCGCCCACCACGGGAAGCCGGCGGCCGCACTCGTCTCCCCTACCGCCGTGTCAGTGTCCTCTTGAGGGATGCGCTCGCCCCGCACGAGCAGTCGATGGCTGTTCACCCCGACCGGGGTGCAAGTGAAAAGGGTGACGTAGTCACGCCCGGCGACAATGTGAATCGCGTCGAGCTCATCGGGCTCAATGATGGCAATGTCGTCCACTCGGTAGCGGTGGACTCTACCAAGCACCTCAACGAAGAACTCATCGCCCACCTCAGCTTCGTGTAGCGGAGTGAACAGCCGAGCATTCGGAAGGCCGGAGTGCGCGGTGAGAACTGTATGGGACGACGAACCACCCACCGGTAGCGACGAGCCAACCAGGTGCCCGGCTCCCGCACGCAGCACGTCGTCGCCCGTTCCGCGATAGATCGGCAGGTCGATCCCAACCTCCCCGTAGCGCACCCGCCCAATCGCATCCGAGCCTTCCACGGCAAGCTGGGTCCCATACGCAGCGGGAAAGGTGACCGAATCAGTTTCCTCAACACTGAGCCCGGCGGGATAACCGCCCGCGACCGCATAGGGATCCGTGAGGCTGTCGGGTGACAGGGTGGCGTTGTACGCCTCGGCGCTGTGCAACAGTTCTTCCTTCTTCTGGCTTTCCAGCCCGCTGACCACCCGCTCGTAACCGCCGATTTCCTCAGCGTGACGCAGGCGCGAGTACCAGTCAGCTGCGGTTGGGAACAGCAACGCAGCCAGCCCCAGGACGACAACGAGGACGATACTCAGCCCTTGAAAGACTGGGCGGGACGAGAGGGCCGGAATCGCCTCGTGTCGGGGTCGCAGAACAGTCAACGCATTTCCTCCCGATCGGCACCCCGCCAGCAAGCAACCCCGTGGGCTAGCATCCAGCCTTCCGTCGATCAGACTGCCATGTACTGAGCGGCACACGCCGCCGCCTCCAATTACTCGTGGATAAATACCGTCGGCGGGGAACTGTGCAAAACACCGAATGGAACCGGAAGGTGCGGGCGTTGTGATCTTTACGCGCTCCTCGGCGCAGGGCGCGACCGGGCACACTCTGAGGGAAGAGGGTGCCCGGTCGCGAAGTAAAATGCCTGGTTGAGTAGCGAAGCCCTGTGTGACGATGGAGGCGGACTCAGTGGTTCCGGAGCTTCTTGATTAGCTCGTCCTTCTTGAGGGAGGAATAGTTGGTGAGGCCGAGTTCCTTCGCCCGGTCCCTCAGTTCATCCACGGTTCGATCTTCATAGTCATCGGCTCTTCCCCCGCGTTTGCCTACATTCGACCTACCTTCATTGGCGGCCGCATTGGAAATCCGTGCGGCTTTCTCCTTGGACGCACCGTCTTCGCGTAGGGACTCGTACAGTTCTGGATCATTGATGCTAGACATTGCTCCTCCTTAGAGCCTGGGCCAGCCAATCTACGCCTCCACGATACTGAATACGAGGTGCAGAGGCATCGCACCCAAGTACCTCCCAGGTTCTGGGCGCCTCGATGGATAAAGCCACAGTGGATGAGGATTGTTCTGAAACGAATCGGTTACGGTCCGGTACGCCGCCACCTCTCATTTCAGAGCCAAATGTCCGCCTAGAACCAGCTCTGGCACATCGTGTAAATGCCGACGGCGGCGACAAGAACAGCGAATGTTCCCGTGAGGACACGTTGGGGAATCTTTGACGAGAAGACGGAACCGATCAGTCCGCCGACAATCGAGCCCGCGACGAAGAGGCCGATGAGTTGGAAGTTGAGATCTCCCTGGAATGGAAGCCTGCCAAGGATTCCCACGAGGGAGGAGATAACCATGACAAGGAGGGAGGTGCCGACGGCGTGCCGCATTGTCATTTTCATGATGAGAACGAGGGCTGGGACAACCATGAATCCCCCGCCAACGCCGAACAGTCCCGTGGCAAAACCAGTCACCGTGGCAACGGCAATGAGGCCGAGCTTCTCCCGCCACGTCATCGGCCCATCCCGCGGCGGAGCCACCTTCGTGGATCCCCGCACCGTGTTATACGCAAACAGAACTGCAACAAGCAGAAGGAAAATGGCGAAGACGCGAACAATGAGGAGGTCGTCAATAAGAAGGGATGCCCTGGCACCCAGGAATGAACCGAGAACCGACAGGGTGCCGAACACCAATCCCTCTTTGATCCGCACGTTGGACTGACGGACGTGAATCGTGAGCGATCCGGCCGATGTGAGCGCCACTCCCAGCAGGGAGCCAATGGCTGCCGCGTACGCCGGCTGGTCAAGAACGTACATGAGGACCGGGATCGAAAGGATGCCTCCACCGGCACCGAGCAATCCGACGACGATACCGATACTAAGACCAACCAGCAACGGGATCATGCCTCGGTCCTTTCCGTGAGTTTCAGGCCAGACCAAGGGTAAACCCAACTCGGCTCGCGACCGGCACCAACTCTACCTGGGAAACACAAAGGCCCAGTTCTTTCGAACTGGGCCTTTGCCACTTGGTGGCGGGGGCAGGATTTGAACCTACGACCTCCGGGTTATGAGCCCGGCGAGCTACCGAACTGCTCCACCCCGCGGCGACTTCTCTACCTTAGGTGAGGCTGGGATTATTCTCAAGGCAGGAGCTACGTTAGCCCTCTCACACAGGCAATATTCCGCGAATTCACGCCGACTATGGCGTACGGACTTAGGAAGGGAGGGCACCCGCGTGTGTGCGGATGCCCTCCCTGGTGCGCTCACGAGGAGCGGTGATTATCAGTTCTCACCGTCGAGCTCCTGCTGGGCTTCGACTGCCTGCTCGAGCGCCTCATCGAGACGATCCTGGGCTTCGCCGTAAGCTGCCCAGTCGCCGGACTGCATGGCCTCCTGCGAGTCCTCCATGGCGTCCTGTGCGTTACGCAACGCGATGTCGAGACGTTCCTGCGCGGAGCCAACGACCTGCGTCGGCCCGGTCGAGTCCTCGGTGGGCTCGTCCGTCGGCTCCTCGGTGGGCTGCTCGGTCGCATCATCGGTCGGCTCCTGTGTGGCGCCGTCCTTTGCGTCCTCAGCCCGTTCCTCGCGCTCTTCCGCATCCACGTTCGAGTCCCCTGCCTCGGCACCGGAGTCTCCGTCGAAGACCTGGTCGAGTGCCTGGTCGAGCGTCGGAGCAAATCCAACCTGATCACCGAAGGCTACGAGGACGTACTGGAGGAGCGGGTACGAGGTACCCTGCGACGCCTGGACGTAGACCGGCTGGACGTACAGCAGGCCGCCACCCATGGGAAGCGTCAGGAGGTTACCGGAACGAACCGTCGATCCACCCTGTCGGAGCAGGTTGAGTTCCTGCGAGACTTCAGCGTTGGCGTTGAAGCTGTTCTGGACCTGGCCCGGGCCCGGGACCGTCAGGTCACGCGGCAGTTCGAGCAGTCTGAGCTGACCGTAGTCCTCGTCCTTGACTCCCGCTTCGCTACCGGCATCGGCATTGACCGCGAGGAAGCCCGTGAGGACGTTCCTGTCAGTGTTACCGCCCGGGATGAAGGAGGTCGACAGTGAGAAGGTCGCTTCGTCCGTTCCCGGCATCTGCAGCGTCTGGTAGTACGGCGGCTGAGCCGTCGTCGTGGCACCCTCGCCGACCGTCGGGTCCGGGGGAACATTCCAGAAGTCACCACCGGAGTAGAACGAAGCAGCATCCTTCACGTGGTAACGGGTAAGCAGCTGTCGCTGAACCTTGAACAGGTCCTCCGGGTAGCGGACGTGACTCATGAGGTCGCCCGACATTTCATTCATGTCGGTGAGCTGGCCGGGGAAGATCTTGTCCCACACCTTGAGGACGGGATCGTCCTCGTCCCAGCGGTACAGGGTGACCGAACCGTCGTAGGCGTTCACAACGGCCTTGACGGAGTTACGGATGTAGTTCACTTCCTCGGGGATGTAGCCAACGATCTGGCTGTTCGGATCCGTCGTGGTCGTGGCGTCCTCGAGGGACTCGCGTGCCGAGTACGGGTACTGGTTTGTCGTCGTGTAACCGTCGATGATCCATACCAGATCCTTGGCCGTTTCCTCGTCGCCATCCATGTCGACAACGGCGGGGTATGCCTTCGAGTCGAGTGTCAGGTACGGGGCAACCTTCTCCACACGAGTGTGGGGATCACGGTCGTAAAGGATCTGCGAGTTCTCGTTGACACGGTCGGAGAAGAAGATCTCCTGGTCCCGGAACTTCGTGGCGAAGAGAAGCTTCGTCCATATGTTGTCGATCTTCGGGCCACCATCACCCGAGTAGGTGTTGTTCACCTGACCATTCGGGGCATCATCGTTCGGGTAGTCAAGCTCCCACGCGTCCGCACCGTCGGGGACACCGACGATCGAGTAGTCCGGAGAGTTCTGGCCGAAGTAGACGCGGGGCTCGTACTCGCCGAGCTCACCAACGGACGGGATCCCCTGCTCGTAGAAGGCCGGACGACCATCGTCCTGAGCGGTATTGCCGAAGGCGGCAACGACGCCGTAGCCGTGCGTGTAGACCGTGTGGTCGTTAACCCACGTGCGCTGGTCGTCGCCAAGGCCGTTGAGGTTGAGCTCGCGAACCGCAATCACGGTATCGCGATCCTCGCCATCAATTTCGTACTTGTCGACAGCCAGCTGGCTGGCGAAACCGTAGTACTGGCGGTTCTGCTGAAGCTGGTTGAACGTTGGCGAAACGATGTTTGGATCGAGCAGACGGATCTGAGCCGTCGACTGGGAGTCCTCGCGGAGCTGGCCCGCGGTCGCCTCGGTTTCCGCGTTGTACGTGGTCTGATCAATGTTATCGAGGCCGTAGGCCGCGAGGGTCGCATCAATGTTGCGCTGAATGTATGGCGATTCGAGCTCAACAGCGTTCGGCTGTACCTGGAACTGCTGGACGAGAGCCGGGTATGCGGTGCCCACCACGATCTGGGCGATCACGGCGACTGCGATACCCGCGATAGCGACGCGCAGGACGCCCTTAACAGCAACCCATACGAAGATACCCGCGATGATGACGCAGATGCCGGTCATGATTTCGCGAGCGGGGAGGGATGCTTGCACGTCGGTGAACGACGCACCCGCGTAGCGATAGTTGTCGCCAATGAGGAGCTCGTATCGGGACAGCCAGAACCAGCCGGCAGCAACGAGCGAGGAGATCGCGCCAAGGACCGACAGGTGGATGCGGGCCTTCTTCGAGACGTACAGCGGTTTCTGGGTCGGGTCGATGCCACCGTACAGGTAGTGCATGACGAGCGCGACGATCCACGAGCCGACAAGGAGCTTGACCATGAAGGACAGGAGAAGCTGCAGCATCGGGAGCGTGAAGACAAAGAAGCCAACATCGAGACCGAACTCGGGGTCCTTCATGCCAAACGGTTCACGGTTGATAAACATGAGGACCGTGCGCCACTGCGCACCGGTCCCTGCCGCGAAAATAAGGCCGAGGACGACGGGAAGTCCGTAGAAGGTCAGCTTCCGGTACTTGCTGATGCCGTCCCGGTAGGGGTCAAGATTGCGGTTCCTGATTGCCCCCGGCTCGGGAATGCCATCAGCCGGGTACGCGAGCTTCATGTTGAGCCACAGAACAATGGCGAGGATAAGGGTAGCGACGGCACCAACGCCGATCTGCGCTCCCCACTGAGTCCAGAAGACGCGCACGGCTTCGAGCTGATCAAACCAGAGCACCTCGGTCCAGACATTCGCCGTGATGACGAAGAGGAAAAGCAGGGCGCCGAGGACAATAACGGTCGGGATGAAGGCTCCTCCGCCCCCGCCGCCGCTATTGGCTCTCGAGGTGGTCCCGGAGCCTCCGCCCGTGCTCCACGGGCGATTCGGGAAAGAAGAAGTTGTCACAGGGTTCTCCATAATGCGGAAGATTTACCCCACTACCGTATCGCACCAATCTGGGAGCCACGAAGCACGTAAGGAAACTCCCATATGCAACGATGTACCTATGGAAAACGATGGACCCAAGGCCCTTGACCCGAAGGTAGCCGCCCTGAAAGACGCCGTTACCGACATTGAGAAGTTCGTGGCAACGGACGGTTGGGACGCTCCGATCCGCATCTTTGCGATCGTCAAAGCCGTTCCTGCCCTTGAGAAGGCACCGGAACTAGCAGAAGAGTTGCCCGCCGATGTCGCGGTCAACGCGATCACCGACCCCAATACCCTCTTCTCAGTCGAGCAGGAGGGTCTCCCCCAGGCGTCAACCCTGGAAGAGCTTCTGGCCCAACTAGCATGGCCCGAGGAGGTGGACGGCGCGGCGATTGTCGCCGAGCGCATCATTGTTCCGCCGTCCGCGGAAATGGACCTTCCCAAGGACCCGCAACGCGCTCTTATTGCCCTCTCCGAGCATCCCGAACGCGAGGATGTTCGGATGGCGGTGGGCTACATGCGTGAGGGGCACAGCTGGTGCGCGGTCCGCACCCGCTCCCACGACAACGATGCCGACGTGGTTGGTAGCCCCGACGCCGTACCCGGCCTCGTCGCAGCCCTCAAGGCCACCTTCGAGTAGTCCAACCGCGGGGCCAACCCCACCGTCACGTTCAACGAAACCGCTACCGCAACGCATCGAACACAGTCGCCCTCGACATCGTCGGGGGCGACTGTATTTAAAACGCAGAAGAAACTTCCGTCTCAGACGTCGTCAATTTATTTGATGGCCCAGAGCGTCACATCCCCCGCAATCACGCGGCCAACTAGTCTTCGATTGCCCGACAGCTCGCCCAAGCCACAGCCTTTATTCGGCCGCGGTCATGTCCTCGAGAGCCACGTGGGAAGCTTTTCTTAGCCTTCGCAGGTCGGGAGGTGACCGGTGTCCCCGGCCTTGATTGCATCGAGAGCTTCAACCGAATCGTCAAGGGTATCGACGGCAATGATCTGCATGCCGTCGACTTCGTTGCCAATAACCTCATCGCAGTTCTCCACGGGTGCCAGGAAGTAGGTGGCTCCAGCATTGCGGGCACCGATCAGCTTGTGCTCGATTCCACCGATCGGCCCGATATCGCCAAGTGAGTCAACCGTGCCGGTGCCGGCAATGACGTTGTCGCCGCCGAGCGAACCCTCGGTGAGCTGGTCGTAGATCTCGAGCGCAAACATTTGACCCGCGCTGGGACCGCCGATGTTCTCCAGAGAAATATTGGCTCCCGGGGATCCTTCCTGCGGTTCGGTAACCACACCGACTCCCAGGAGCGAGCCTTCAGAACCGTCGGTCGGAGCAATCGTTTCAAAGGAGACGACGCGCTCTGCTCCCCCGCGCTCGACCGTGACCTCAAGCTCGGTGCCGGGTTCAATACCAGCCAGGTATTCGCGCAATTGCGGGAAGGTCGACGGGAGGTATGCGTCCTCGCCGGGGGCCTGCAGGCTGACAAGAACATCGTTTTCTTCAATAAGTCCCTCGGCGTTCGAGCCCTCTGCCACATACACCATCGTGAGGGTCACGGGGATTTCAATTCCCGCGAGGCCATAGCCTGCGAGAACCGCATCGATCTGAGAGTTCGCCATCATGGCGGCGCTGGATGCTCGTACTTCTTCGGTCGTGATCTCCTCCGAGTAGAGGGCACGGACGGGAATCAGGTTCTTGTCGTTATCGAGGTATGCCTCGAGCGCTGCCGCGCCGAGAACCGACTCCTCGGGATTACCGAAAGTCGAGACCGTGGTCAGGTGAAGATCGGTTTCCGACGGATAGGTAGGAGCATCGGTGTTCGTGAGAACGATAACGGGTGATCCTTCCAGCTCCGTCACGGACAGCGCGGGCCCCGGCGCCTGGTAAAGATACGTGGTTGGCATGAAAGCCTGCCACGTCAGAAGTGCCCCGAATCCGATCGCTGCGACGCCACCCAAAAGGATTCTGGGTGGCGTCGGGGCAAGGCTGTCATCTCGGTAGGGCACGGGTCAATCATGCCCCCTCACCGGGGATATCACGCAAGCCGGACGGGCGTTTCGCCCTGAGCGCGGATACTGGCATGTAGAAGTTTGCTCGATTAGCCTGGGACACAAGAAAAAGAGGAGCAAACTGTGAACGAACCGGATCCGCGCGACGACCAGTGGAAAGACATGCTGCGTGCCGTCCTCGGCGACCAGGCCGCCGACGAGGTCATCGCATCCATGGAATCCCAAGGTTTTGATCCCGCTAATTTTGCACGAATGAATCCCAATGGCCCCGATGTTTCGGCCCTCATGGGACAGCTTCGCTCCATGCTTTCCGGAGCCCCCGACGGTCCCGTCAACTGGAAGATCGCTGAGCAGGTAGCACGCGAAAGCATCACCCGCGACGGAGTCGACACCCTGACCAACGCGGACGTTGAAAAGGTCAAGAGCAACCTGGCCCTGGCAAACATGTGGCTTAACGAGGCAACGGCCCTCGAGTCCTCCTACGGCCCGGAGCAAGCATGGTCCCGCCTCGACTGGATCGCACACGCCCAGTCGACCTTCCGCCGCATGACCGAACCGGTCGCCGCGAACCTCAACCGTGCGTTCTCCACCGCCATGGAGCAACAGATTGCGGAAATGCCTGAAGAGATGAAGGCCATGATTGGCGGACAGGCCTCCACCTTCCTCAACCAGATGATGGCAACAATGACCGGCATGCAGTTCGGCGCTGCCCTTGGTGAGCTCGCCAAGCAGTCCTTCGGCTCAACCGATACCGGGCTACCGTTTGTCGAGGGCCACACGACTGCCCTTGTCCCCACCAACGTCACCGAATTCGCGGAGGAACTAGAAGCATCCGAGGATGAAGTCTTCCTCTATGTCGCGGTGCGCGAACACGCACACGCCCGCCTCTTTGCTTCGTCCGCATGGCTTCGCGCCTACCTGCTCGACACGATCGAGGCCTGGGCCCGGGACATCAACATCGACATGGCGGCGGTCGAGGAGCAAATCCGCGGCATCGACATGTCCAACCCGCAGGGTATGCCTGAGATCGACCTGACCGACGTTTTCAACCCGGCGCCCACCGACGATCAGAAGGGCGTCCTCACCCAGCTCGAGACCATCCTCGCCCTGATCGAGGGTTGGGTCTGCGAAGTCACCGACCTCGCCACCGCAGGTCACCTTCCCGACGCTGCCGCGCTCCGAGAAATGTTCACCCGTAGGCGCGCGACCGGCGGTCCAGCTGAGGTCACCTTCGGCAACCTTGTTGGCCTTGAACTCCGCCCCCGCAAACTCCGCGAGGCAGCAGCTTTCTGGAAGATGGCGCTCGAGAAGGGCGACCTAGAGTCCCGAGACCACTTCTGGTCGCACCCCGATCTGCTTCCCGACAGTGAGGACCTCGATAACCCCGAGCCGTTCTTCACCACCCAGGAGTCCGACCTGGAATCGGAAATCGATGATCTGCTGGCAGGTATCTTCGCGGAGGACGAGGCAGGCGAAAAGCCATCCGGCCCGGAGGAGCCCCTCCCACCGACCTCGAACTAACTCCGTTCGTATCGCTTCAGGGTGTGGGCAGGTCAATGCGGCCTGCCCACACCCTGAAGCGGATGGCGACAGGCAACACACGATCACGTGCACCCGACCCTTGCGTGCCCCATCGACCGCATGATCCGGCCGCCACCGATCGCTAATCCGGTTTTTCTTGCATCGGACGCCTGGGAGCAGGCGTCCCCGAAGTTCAGATCAGCTCCTCCGCCGACTCGCTATCATTGACGGCCGTTTACTCTGCTTCCTACATCGCTCAGCGTGACTGCACCGAATTCACTCCCCTGAGTCCACAGAGATCATTTTCCGGACATCATTCACCAGTTCCGCCTGCTAATCATCAAAAGCCCGGTTTAATCCCCTTTGCCTTCCTATGCTATGGCTATGCAAATTCCTCAAGGCCTTGGATTATACTGGCGCTCATTGACGTCTATTCAGATTGGACTCTATCCGGAGCGCAGGGCCATTTTCGACGGTATCTATCATCGCGAAGAAGGACTCTTTAATCTCCTTCGAAGCCCCTGCACCCGAGAGGACGTTGACCAGTGGGCACGGACCCACCGGATTGACGACGATCGAGCGGCGAAGATCTGGAACTCGGTGCAGGGTTCTGGGCTCGTGCTCGAGAAGTCATTACCGATGGGAATGTCGGCGGCCGAGTACCGGGCCGCAAGCCGGGCCGGCACTCTCGATCCTGTTGCATCGTCGCGTACCGCGGTTGAGATTCACGGGTTGGGTCTCGTTGGCGTCCTCCTAGCCCTGAACCTTAACCTGAATGGGCTTGCCAGCATTCACGTCACCGACCCCAGTCCGGTCACCGAATCTCAGGCCCGCTGGCTGGGGAGCGAATCTTTTGGCAAGCCGTGCGACACCGCAGTCCGACCACGGCTGCGTCCAGCCCGGCAGGAAGACCCGGCGACGACCATCATTGTTGCCGTATCGTCACGGACCTATCCGCGTCACATTGCCCGGAAGGCACTTGCCGAGGACGTCCCGTTCCTTCCCATTGTCATTGCCGAGGCCGATATCCAGATTGGTCCGTTCGTCACCGGCTCCCCATGTATCGAATGTGTTGAGTCTGCCCGGAGCAAAGAAGACGAGGCTTGGCCACATCTCACCGATCAGGCCGCCCGTTTCCAACGCTTGGAGGCGGATACCGCGAGCACCTTCCAGGCCGTGAGTTGGGTGGTTGGCGAAATCATGCACCTGATTAATCACCCGGAGTTGGAACCCAGGTTGCACTCGTCGATCCTTCACATACCGCCGCCTCCCGGATGGCCGTACCTTGAGCCGGTCGAGCCGTTCCCCCGGTGCGGATGCGACAGGCTGGACCTATGAGGCGTCGACGATCTGAAGGATTGCCGATCCGTACTGGTCGAGCTTCATCGTTCCAATGCCTTTGACCTTGCCAAGCTCGTGAATGGTGGTGGGCTTGGCGGCCGCGATGTTCATGAGAACCCGGTCAACAAGGATGAGGTAGGCGGGCTTGCGCTCTTCGGCTGACTGGGCCTTACGCCAGGCTTTGAGGCTCTCGAGGAGCCGCAAATCATCTGGATGATTGAGCTCAAACTCGAGCGCCGCATCCTTTGCTCGTCTGCGGTTGCGGGTGGCTCTGGAGATGTTTTCCGTTTCGGGCCAGATCCCGTCGAGGAACCTGGTGCGCTTTCGGTTTCCCCTGCCGGATGCTGAGCGTGCGCGCGCGTAGGACACGAAGAGGTGTTCCCTGGCGCGAGTGATCCCAACGTAGAGGAGCCTGCGTTCTTCGTTCACTGCTTCCGGCGTTTCCGCGAGGGAAATCGGCATAAGGCCTTCGCTCATTCCTGCCAGGAAGACCGCATCCCATTCGAGGCCCTTGGCGGCGTGGAGGGTGGAGATCGTGACACCTTCGACCGTGGGGGCGTTCTGCATACTGGCGCGTTCCTCCAGCTCGGCAACGAACCCGGCAAGGTCGGCTTCCCGTACTTCCGCGATGTCATCGGCCAGGGTGACAAGGGCGTTGAGCGCTTCCCATCGTTCCCGCTGGGCGCCCGTGTTCTTTGGTGCCTTACGGGCCCAGCCAAGCTGGGTGACGATCTCACGCACTGCTTCGGGCATGGTGCTTTCCACGCCGGAACGAGCATAGGACCTCATCATGACCATGGCTTCTCGGACCTCGCGGCGGGAAAAATAGCGTTCCCCTCCCCTCATGACAAACCCGATCCCAGCATCTCCAAGGGCTGTTTCAAATGCCTGGCTTTGGGAGTTCGTGCGAACGAGAATTGCTATCTCGGACAGGGGGACGTCCTGTTCCTGAAGGGCAAGGATCTTCTTCGCAATGTCCTTCGCTTCCGCGTCGTCATCGTCGTAGTCGTGGTAGGCAACAGCGGGGCCAGACGGTCGCTGTGCTTGGAGTTTGACAGCGCCTTCGAGCCTCCCTGGGGCGATCACGCGGTTGGCAGCATCAACGATCTGCGGAGTGGAACGGTAGTCGCGAACGAGTTCAATCTCGGAAGCTTCCTTGAAGCGTTTGCGGAAGTCTCGCAGATAGGAAGGGGTGGCTCCCGTGAAGGAGTAGATCGTCTGGGACACGTCGCCAACGACGCACAGGTCGCGCCGCTCCCCCAGCCAGTGGTCAAGGAGGCGTTGCTGAAGTGGCGAAACATCCTGGTATTCGTCGACCACAAAATAGCGGTACTGGTGGCGGATCTGTCGGGCAATGTCGTCCCGCTCCGCCATGATCCCGATGAGGATGAGCAAAATATCTTCGAAGTCGATGACACCTCGGGCCGACTTCGCTTCCTCGTAGGCCGCGATAAGCCTGCCGATCGATTCGAGGGTTTGCCCGGCCACTCCCTCGCGCCCGGTTGCACGGGCTTTTTCAACGTAGTTTTCCTGGCCGGTCAGTGTCACCTTCGACCATTCAATTTCTGCGGCAAGGTCACGGATCGTGGTTCTGTCAACGCCGATACCGAGTTGGCCTGCCGCTTGGGCAACGAGACCAACCTTGGATTCTTGAATCTGCGGCATGGGGCCGCCAACGGCGTGGGCCCAGAAGTAGGAGAGCTGGCGGAGGGCGGCAGCGTGGAAGGTTTGGGCTTGGACGCCGTGGGCACCCAGATCTCGGAGCCGCGAGCGCATTTCTCCCGCGGCGCGGGACGTGAACGTGACGGCAAGAACGCGGTTGGGTTCGTAGGCACCAACGAGAACACCGTGGGCAATCCGATAGGTGATCGCACGGGTTTTACCGGTGCCTGCACCTGCCCTCACAACGAGGGGTCCCCTGAGGTTCTCCGCAACCTGTCGCTGGTCCGGGTCGAGCGCCGACAGCAGTTCTTCTACGTCCATTTTTCCTCCCTGCCCAGTGTGTCACGCCCACCGGGCACTCCCGCGAGTCAACCACACCGGCTCGCACCGGGTGCAACGCGGAGACTATTGTGTGCATGCGAAGTGCCCGGCCCAACGATCGGACCGCATCCACCATCGCCATGGGAACATCGGGGTCACTAGCCTTCAGCATCGGGCAGGTCGAGCCGACTTTCATCTCCCCCGTTGCTAGTCCCTATGTAGGCTAGAGGCTCTCGTGCGCACTGCGCACAGGCAATCGACGGCTGAGGCTTGGACGTTGCCGATCGGAATCGGTCTAACGAAACGCTCCGACCGTGAATTGCCGTCCGGTTATTACCACTCGTTCCTGGTTCCGTCACGATTGACGGGGAGCGTTCCGCCGTACCAGTCCTCAATGAGGTAGCGGGCTACCGAGGAAGACATGGGGACGGTGAGGTTGCCGGCGGCGATCTCGGAGGCGAATTCTTCGCGGGAGAAGAAGCGGGCCCGAGTGATCTCCTCGCCGTCAACTTCAATGATGGTGCTGGTGGTCCAGGCACGGAAGGCAGCCATGAGGGAGCGCGGGAACGGCCAGGGCTGGGAACCGAAGTATTCGAGCCGGTCAATTTCCACTCCGGCTTCCTCAAAGGATTCGCGGACAACGGCGTGCTCGAGGGCTTCGCCCGCTTCGACGAAACCGGCAAGGCAGGAGTACCTGGTGGGTTCCCAGTTGGAGGCGTGGCCGAGCAGAAGCCTGTCGTCCTGGTCCCGGATCGCCATGATGACGCTCGGGTCGGTTCTGGGATAGGTGACGAGGTTACAGTCTCGGCACGCCCCTTCCCATCCGCCCGCCATCGGCGCCATGATTCCACCGCAGGCCTGGCAGTGCTTACGGTCGTCACGCCACGCACCGAGGGCGGTTCCCATGGTGGCGAGGCCGGATTCCAGGCCGGTCAGCCGGTGTCCGATCTTGCGCAGGGATACAAAGTTCCTGTGGTGCAGCGCCGTGAGCCTGCGGTCTCCGTAGGGCATACCTTCGGCATCGAGTTCAAAGTTCGTGGTGTCAAGGTGCAGGGCCGACCACGCGGTTTCGTCGGTCTTACCCAGGTAGGACACGTGATCCCACGTGAGCATGTCGGTGGGGATGTCATCGGCCGTGACCGATACGAGGCCTTCGTGATCGGCGGCGATCTGGTTTTCCCGCACGAGGATGAAGCGTCCGGAGGTGATGCGGGTCAGGAGGTCCGGATCGGTCCGTGACAGAGCATCAGCATCGTGTTCAATCCTCGACAGGGGCAGTTCGCCATCAATCATTTTGTTTCCTCCACGGTTGCCTGACCAAGTACCCGACTGCCGTCGTAGACGACAACGGACTGTCCTGCGGCAAGTCCCCGAAGGGGCTCGTCGAGGTCGACCAGGAGCTTCGATTCCACTGATTGAACCGTAGCGGGAATCTCGCGGCCGTGGGCGCGGACCTGAACACCTACGCGGAGCGGCTCGGCGGGATCAAGGTCCGGAGCCAGCCAGACCGTGTCCGATCCGACGATGCGATAAACATCGAGGGCTTCCACCGGACCGACGTGAACGAGGTTGGCGTCAATGTCGATCTTCGTGACAAAACGGGGCTGACCATCCTTGGCGGGGATTCCGAGGCCGAGGCCGCGGCGCTGGCCGACCGTGTATGCGAAGGCACCGAGGTGCTGCCCAACAACCGCGCCGGTCTCGTCCACAATGTCGCCGGGGTTCTCCCCTAGCCTCTTGCGAAGGAAGCCTCGAGTATCTCCGTCGGCAATGAAGCAAATGTCGTAGGAGTCAGGCTTCAGTGAAACACCGAGGCCGCGTGCGGCCGCCTCAACCCGGACCTGGTCCTTCGTGGGAACGTCGCCGAGCGGGAACAGGACATTACCAAGAACCTGCTTACCCATGACAGCAAGAACGTAAGACTGGTCCTTCGGGTGATTAGCCGCCCTGTGCAATTCATGGCGGACCCCGTCGGATCCTTCAATGTCCCTCAGGTCCGCGTAGTGGCCGGTGCACACGGCATCGAATCCCATGGCAAGCCCGCGTTCGAGGAGGGCCGCAAACTTCACGTGCTCATTGCAGCGCACGCAGGGATTGGGGGTACGACCCGCCGCATACTCGGACAGGAAATCATCGACGACCGTGTCTTCAAAGTCGTCGGAAAGATCCCACACGTAGTAGGGGATCCCAAGCTTGTCGGCGGCTCTGCGAGCATCGTAGCCGTCCTCAACGGAACAGCATCCGCGTGATCCGGTGCGGTGCTCGGCTCGTGATTTCGACAGCGCCATATGAACGCCGACAACGTCGTGACCAGCATCGACGGCACGCGCTGCCGCCACCGCCGAATCAACTCCTCCGGACATTGCTGCCAGAACCCTCACGCGCGAACCGCCTTCCGTGCCATCTCGATCGCCCCCGGCAGCGCAGCCACAAGTCGATCAATATCGTTGCTCGTTGTTCCCTCTCCCATGGAGAACCGAAGAGCAGTATAGGCATCATCGTCACATCCCATGGCAGCGAGAACAGCGGAGGGACGGTAGACGCCCGCGGAACAGGCGGAACCAGTCGAGCAGGCAATGCCTGCCATATCCAATCCCAAAAGAAGAGCCTCCGGATCGGTTCCAGGGAAAACCACGTGCACAATATGGGGCAGTCGGGGCACGTCCCCGCCGCTCCTATTACCGCCGGATTCCTCAGCAACCGCGGTGATTCTAGCCCCGAACTCGGTAAGGATTGCTGCCCTCTCCGCACGCGTCTGGATCGCCTGCTTCAGGGCCGCGGCCAGTGCGGCGGCCCCGGCAACGTTGTGGGTGCCGGACCGGACCTTGCGTTCCTGGCCACCCCCGCCTTCGAGTGGGATGAGGGGATAGTCACGGGCCGCAATCAAGGCACCGATGCCGACGGGCGCCCCCAGCTTGTGGCCCGACAGGGACACGGCATAGCCGGCAGGAATATCGATCGACCCCACGGCCTGAACAGCATCCGTGTGCAGGCGAGTACCGGGAGCATGTTTCTCAACAAGTTCCTTGATCTCGGCAAGCGGCTGGACGATCCCCGTCTCGTTGTTGGCGGCCATGACCGACACCAGGGAGACAGAGCCATCAAGCATTTCCGCGAGCGCGCCCAGGTCAACCTGTCCGCTTGGCAGGACCGGGATCTCCTCGTGAGAGGAACCCGCCTTGACGGCGATCTCTGCGGCTTCCCGGATCGCGGGATGCTCGATCGCCGACGTGAGGACCTTGCCGCGGGTGGCGGGGCCAGCGACCGCCAGGTTGTCGGCCTCCGTCCCGCCCGCGGTAAAGATGACTTCGGCCGCATCCACGCCAAGTAGGTCGGCAATCTGTTCGCGTGCGTCCTCGAGGACCGAGCGGGCACCGCGACCCGCCCCGTGGATCGCCGACGCGTTGCCGATCACGGCGGATGCCTCCAGCCAGGCCGTCTTCGCGACCTCGGAAAGTGGCGCGGTTGCGGCGTAGTCCAGGTAGACCACCTAGAGACCAGCCTCCCGGATCGCCTCGATCGCCTGCGGCACAACATCGTTGATGTCGCCCACAATGCCGAAGTCGGCAATCTCGAAGATCGGGGCTTCGGAGTCGTCGCAGATGGCGACGATGCGCTCGGAAGCAAGCATGCCGGAGGTGTGGTGGACGGCGCCGGACACGCCGAGGCCAATGTAGAGCTTCGGGGCAATGGTTTCGCCGGTCTGCCCGATCTGGGCGGAGCGGTCGATCCACCCCTCATCGCAGGCCACGCGGGTGGCGCCCACTGCGCCACCCAGGAGCTCGGCGAGTTCGTTCACCGGGCCGAAGTCTCCGTCGGTGCCGCGGCCGCCGACGACGACAACCTGGGATTCGGCGAGGTTCGGGCCCGTGTTTTCGCGCTTGGTGCGGGAGATAAGGCGGGTGCGCTTGGCGCGCTCGGGAACTGTGATCTCCAGATCGGTCACTGCCGCATCGGCCTTATCGGTCGCGGAGGCCTCGACGGCCGTGGGCCGCAGGGCTATGACGGGGATACCGCGGATGATCTCGCCATCGGTTGCCCACGTTCCCGAGAACACGGCCTTGGAGATCGTGAGCTGACCACCGGCGACGCTCACCGAATCGGCGTCGGTGACAACACCGGAGTCGAGCTGGACGGCAGCCTGTGCCGCGATCTCCTTACCCAGGTAGGAGGAAGCCATGAAGATCGCGCGGGGCGACACCTTCTCGGCGCCCGCGATAGCGAGGGCCGCCCACACTGCCGGGTGGTTGAGGTCGGCTCCCGAGGACGTCACGGTATCCGGGTCAACGACGAGGATCTCGTCGGCGCCGTAGCGAGCAAGCTCGGCAACGGGCGGGGCACCAAAGGTTGCGGAGACCACTCGGTCTGCGACCTCGCGGGCTGCGGTCAGCATCTCGCGGGACGATTCGGAAAGGTTCTCTCCGTCGTGGCGGGACAGAACAAGGACGGTATCGAGTTTCACTTCATCACTCCAAGAATGTAATCGGCAAGCTTCTTGCCACCATCGCCAGCATCGTTAAAGACCTCGCCAGCCTCGCGCGGGGGCCGCTGCGTCGCAGCCTTCACCTTCGTTCCGGAGCCGGCCACTCCCGCCAGTTCCTCCGCAAGGCCAAGATCATCGAGGTCGATCTCGTCGATCGGCTTCTTCTTCGCCGCCATGATCGCTTTAAAGTTCGGGTACATGACTTCGTTCGCCTGGTCCGTGACGGACAGGATCGCGGGCAAGTCCGCCTCGAGGACTTCGTCGTTCACTTTCATGGTGCGGGTGATCCGCAGGGCCGTGCCATCCAGTTCGGCCGTCTTGGCGAAGGTGAGGGCGGGCAGGTCAAGGTGGGCGGCGAGGGCCGACGGAATCGTCGCCGTCATGCCATCGAGGGCCGCCATGCCCGTGACGACGAGGTCGATGGAACCATCCTCGGAAAGCCTGTTGATGGTCGCAGCAAGGACGCGCGCGGTGGCGAGAACATCGGAGCCAGCGGCCCGATCATCGCAGATGTGGATGGCCCGGTCGGCCCCGAGTGCAAGTGCGCGACGGAGGCCGTCAACGGCGTCCTCCGGTCCCATCGAGACGGCGATAACTTCGCCGTCACCACCCGAGAGATTGACCGCTTCTTGGACGGCGTTCTCATCGAGTTCGTTCAGCACATCATCGTCACCGCGAACAAGGAAGCCCGATTCTCCCAGGGCTCGCTCGGCTTGGACGTCGGGCACGTGTTTTACACAGACAACAATCCTCATACCCTCTAGATTGCCACCCGGCCTCTCGTTCTCCCAAGAGATCTCCGCCATGGGTGGATTTATCGGGCAGGACCGGACGGGTTATGTCACCTTCGGTCAATTGCGTACCCAGAGGTGAGACAATGTGCTGGTGACACAGATTCTGACCCATCGAATCGAACCGAAGCGCTACACCGCTAGGGCCCCGGAACCGACTGCACAATCGCGCACCCATGCCAGTCAGCTCGGGGTATTTGTACATCCCGACGGCATCGATGTCGCCGTCACGGCGGCACTGGCCTCCCAGGTGGAGTTTTGCGCGATTGACTTTGAACCAGACGGTTCTCTCCGAGAACGCAGATATGCGCTAAACGGCCCTCAGCTTGGCGTGTGGACCGGCTTTATCCCGGGAATCCGACCCGGGCAGCGCTATGGTTTCCGCGTTCACGGCAGGTGGGATCCCGCCGCCGGTATGAGGCACAATCCGGCGAAGCTACTTCTTGATCCGTACGGTCGCGGTGTCGCGGGCGAATACGATTTGGGCCCGGCCTGCTATTCGCACGAGGTCGACGATGAGCTGCAACCGGTCCCCGGACCCCGGAAGATCAACGAGCTGGACTCCGCTCCCTACGTTCCCCATTCCGTTGTTGTTGACGACACCTACAACGGCGAGGTGGGCCCGCTCCACACGCCGTGGGACCGCACCGTTATTTACGAGGCGCACGTGCGGGGGTTGACGATGAATATGCCAGGGGTGCCGATGCATCTGCGGGGCACCTATGCAGGGCTGGCCCACCCGGCCACCATCGCCCACCTGCAGCGCCTCGGCATCACCGCCATCGAGCTTCTCCCGATCCACGCGAAGCTTCCCGAGCCGTTCCTTGTCGATAAGGGCCTCGATAACTATTGGGGCTACAACACGGTCGGATTCTTTGCGCCCGAGCCTTCCTACGCGACGAAGTCTGCGCAGGCCCAGGGGCCTTCGGCGGTTCTCCGCGAGGTCAAGGGCATGGTGTCCCTTCTGCACGAGGCCGGGATCGAGGTCATTCTCGACGTCGTGTACAACCACACGTGCGAGGCCGGGATCGACGGACCGACCCTCTCCTGGCGAGGTTTTGGAGAATCGACGTACTACATGCAGGCGCCGGGCAACCCCGGCGACTTCGAGGACGTCACCGGATGCGGTAACACGCTTGACTTCCGCCTGCGTCGCGTCATCCAGATGTCGCTGGATTCGCTACGTTACTGGGCCCAGGAGGTCGGTGTTGACGGCTTTCGTTTCGACCTTGCCGTGGCGCTGGGACGCCAGGGCAGGGAGTTCAACTCCCACCATCCCTTCTTTGTCGCGATGACGACCGATCCGGTCCTGCGTACCCGCAAGCTCATCACCGAGCCCTGGGATCTTGGACACAACGGGTGGCGGACCGGGCAGTTCCCCTCCCCCATGGCCGACTGGAACGACCGGTTCCGCAACGCAATCAGGTCATTCTGGCTGACCGACCAGCGCACCATGCTGAACGGTCACCGTCCCGCCGACTCCCGCGAGATGGTCACGAGGCTCTCGGGCTCCGCCGACCTGTTCTCGCGCGGCCGCGTCCCCGGGGGACGCGGTACCTTCGCCTCCATCAACTTCGTTACCGCCCACGACGGCTTCACTTTGCACGACCTCGTCACGTACGACCACAAGCACAACGAGGCAAACCGAGAAGACAACCGGGACGGCACGAACGACAACCGGTCGTGGAACCACGGCACCGAAGGCCCCGACACGCTCCTCAGCAAGGAGCGGCAGAAGTCGATGAGGAACCTCATGTCCACCCTTCTGTTCTCGGCCGGCACTCCGATGCTGACGGCGGGCGACGAGATTGGCCGCACCCAGTTCGGAAATAACAATCCGTACTGTCAGGACAACAGCCTGTCGTGGATCGACTGGCGCCTCACGCCCTGGCAGGAAGACTTCCAGGCAACCGTGTCCTACCTGCTGCGGCTGCGCCGCGAACATCGCGTATTCCGACCCACCGGGTTCTTCACCGGAACTCCGCGCAACGGAGACCCGCTACCCGACGTCACCTGGATCGACCGGGACGGTGAGGAGATGCCGGCGTGGAAGTGGTTCGAGCCATCCTCGCGCACCTTCCAGATGCTACGGTCCGGACTGGGCCAAGACGTCGATGCCCTTATCCTCATCAACGGACTGAACAAGGACACCGAGTTCACGTTCCCCGTGGGACGCGGCAGGCCCTTCGATCTTGCCTGGGACTCGACCATGCCCCGGCCAAACGGTTTCCGCGAGCGCAAGCTACCCGGCTCGAGCATCGTTCTCGAAGCGCAGTCGATTCGTCTTTACCTATCGAACCCTGCCTAAACTAGTCCCGCAACACCGGCCCGTAACTATTCCGGTAGCTCCGGGCCCCGATCAGTAGCACAACCGGTAACCACCGGAAAGGATCACCCATGTCCAGTGACGACACCACCGATCTCGAACCAACGGATCTCGAGTCGACGATGGACGCGGCCTCGCTTCGCCACGCGGAGCAGGTCAGCGACGATCTCAAGCAGAAGATCACCGAGGACGCCTCCCCGTTCAGGATGCTGACCGGAGACCGCCCCACCGGCAATCTCCACCTCGGCCACTACTTTGGCTCGCTCCGCAACCGCGTCGAACTGCAGAACGCGGGTGTCGAAAGCTGGCTGATCGTCGCCGACTACCAGGTCATTACGGACCGCGACGCCGTTGGCGAGATCCGGGATCGCGTCTATGGGCTCGTCACCGACTACATTGCCGTCGGAATCGACCCCGAGAACGCAGTGATCTTCCCGCACTCGCAGATCCCTGCTCTCAACGAGCTGGTTTTGCCGTTCCTGTCGATCGTCACGGACTCCGAGCTGCGTCGTAACCCCACGGTTAAAGCCGAGCTGGATGCGACGGGTGGTCGCCCCATGTCCGGCCTGCTCCTCACCTACCCGGTGCACCAGGCCGCGGACATCCTGTTCTGCAAGGCCAACATTGTGCCGGTCGGTAAGGATCAGCTGCCCCACCTCGAACAGGCCCGCGTCATCGCCCAGCGCTTCGACAAGCGCTACGGCCGGGCCAAGGGCGCCAAGCACCCGATCTTCCCCCGACCGCAGGCACTCCTATCCGAGGCACCCTCGGTTCTTGGGCTTGACGGCCAGAAAATGTCGAAGTCGCGCGGCAACACGATCGAGCTCGGCATGACTGCCGACGAGACGGCGAAGCGCCTGAAGAAGGCCGTGACCGACTCGGAGCGGATGATCACCTACGATCCGGTGAACCGTCCCGAGGTCTCCAACCTCGTCCAGCTCACGGCGCTTGCCACCGGTAAAGACCCGGTCGAGGTTGCCGACGAGATCGGCAACGGAGGCGGGGGAACCCTCAAGAACGTAACCACCGAGGCAATCAACGAAATGTTGGCCCCGATCCGTGCCCGCAGAACCGAACTCGAGAACAACCAGGACTACGTCCGTGACGTTCTCAAGGCCGGAATTGAAAAGGCCAACGCCCAGGCAGAAGAGACCCTCCGAGAGGTCCACGAAGCCCTCCAGATGGTGTACCTGTAAAGAGGTAACCGAAGCGGAGAATAACGCGGTCGAAGGTCGATTCCTGCCACCGAAATAGCCCCCGCTCTTCACACTCTTTGAGGTGGGACAGCAACCCGCACAGGGCGCTGTCCCACCTCCGTCATATTCACCGTCCGTTTACCCTCCAGGCTCGCGCCACGCCAACTTCGGGCACTTTGGGCCGAACTCCCCGGGCACTACCCATGACCCTCAAACAACAGATAATTGAACAATCAACCGGCGATGGAAATCTCGCAAACACCATGCGTCATCAGGGCTTTTACGCAATCGTCCGAAATAAAGATGAGGGTTCGCCGCTATTCCGGCATGGGGACATAAGACCTTCGTCCCGGGTTTTTACGGCAAACATTGCCTACTTGCCATTCGCGTACCTGGAAATTCCATGTATTCTCGTTCTCGAAATTGCTTACGATCCGCTTCCATGGCGGAGTTCAAGGAGAATCACATGCGTAACAACACCATGAAGCGTTCGTTCGTTGCAGCAGGCCTCGCCCTCGCTCTTCCGTTCGGCCTTGCCGCCTGCGGGGGCGACGACAAGCCCTCCAAGGAAGACGTCCGCGCCGGCCTTGACTCCATGCTCGCCGACCAGGGCATGGGCACCGAGGACCTCGAGCAGCTCGGCGTCGAAGGCGACATCGTCGACGACTACTTCAACTGCATCGTCGACGGCATCTACGATGACGTCTCGAACGACACCCTCAACGCTCTTGCCGACAACAACCCGGATGCTTCGCTGCCGTCCGAGGACCAGGAGGTCTTCCAGGACGCCACCACGGCCTGCACCTCCGAGCTCGGCTTCTAACAACAGCCTAAGGCGGAAGAGCAATGAGTAGACGTTCGTTGGCGGTTACTATCGCCATGTCTGCCCGTTCACTACTCCTGCTTAAGCCGCCCTGTCTGACTGCGCCAGGCCTGATGCATCGCATCAGCATGCAGGCCATCTAGACCCTTGTGCGGGCCGGACTTCTGTCCGGCCCGCACAGCTTTTAACTGCCTTGTTCACCGGCCGTCAACTACTTGCACTTCCATTAGGAGACAAAATGCGTAGCAACACCATGAAGCGCTCACTCGTTGTAACGGGTCTGGCACTTGCCCTTCCCTTCGGCCTTGCCGCCTGCGGCGGCGACGACAAGCCCTCGAAGGAAGACGTCCTCGCCGGTTTCGACCAGATGCTTGCCCAGACGGGAATGGATGAGACCTCTCTCGAATCCTTTGGCGTGTCGGGCGAGCAGATGGATAACTACGCGAGTTGCATTGTTGACGACATTTACGACGAGGTATCTGCGGACCTCCTCAACGCGGTCGCGGACGGCGATGCCGAGGCTCAGGTCGACATCAGCGAAGAAGACGAGGAGGTCGTCAACGACGCCGTCGAGGGTTGCCAGGGCGAACTCGGCATGTGACGTGGCACCAACAATTTTTGCGCACCTGGTATCAACGCAGACACATCAGCTGCACCCGCTGACCTTCCAACGCCTTGCCCCGTAGCCGCGTGCTGCGGGGCAAGGCGTCCCGACAGTGGATCTCATCTCACCGCGCCACTGTCGCGAACCGTTGCTCTCTCCCCACCTCCCTGCGCCGGCCCCTCCTGGGAAGCACTCCCCACCATTTCGTCCATTTTGTTTTCTGCGCGTTGTATCGTCGCTGTAGTAACCAGCAAAGGACTCAACTTATGGCTAGAGCGCTTCTCCGTACCGGACTCATGCTCATCCTGCCCCTCGTGGCGGCGGGCTGTTCGACCGACTCTGAGGCCCCTGCTACCGATGGCAGTGCCGAAACAACGATGTCGCCAACCGACGATGGCTTGAGCCCCGGGATCAATGACGGACCGCAACCCGGCCAGCCCGAGCCATCGGTAGAAGCCACCGAGGCCAGCCCAACAGCAGACGAGTCCGAGGACGCAGACGAGGAAGACGTTCCCGGCCTACCCAGCCACGACGACGTCACCTCCGGTCTACGAACGATGATCGTGGCCGAACTGGGGCTTGCCGAGGATGAAGTAGAAGATCTCAGCGCTGCCGGCGTGCTCGAGGAGTACTACTCCTGCATCACCGACCAGGTCTATGACACCCTGTCCGCCAACGCCCTGCAGGCACTGGCCGACGCTGACCTCAATGCGGAACTGAGCGTTGAAGATTCCGCTATCTTCAACGAGGCCACCACCACCTGCGGCGAACTGATCACCGCGGATTAATTCGTGCACGGCACCGCACATTTCATCCAACGAGACGGTTCCCAAACGAGCGACTTCCCCATAAACCAAGTCCAACAAGGTCGTTCCTGACACCCGCCGCGCTGGGTTGCGGTGGTGTCGACAAAGTGCGCTTAGAACTTCCCTACCCCTACTCCCTCCCCACTCGCCTCTCCCTGTCCCCTAACAGCGCTCCCACACTTCCCCAGCGATTTCATGCTTGGCGCAATCACGGGCAATCATGCAACCTAGATCACAGGTATTCGATAGGGTTATGCCGTGACTACTTCAAGCAATTCCCGGGATACCCGGAAGCCTGCAGGCCAGGATCGTCGTACTGTTTCTACCGATACGCCGACTGAGTCGGCACGCCCGCGGCGCGCGGCTTTCGCACCCGTCGGCCGCATTCCGATTATTGACGTATCGCCGGTCATTGAGGACGGCAGGTGGCCCGCGAAGGCCACCGTCGGCGAAGCCTTCCCCGTACGTGGAACCGTTTTCCGCGAGGGCCACGACGAGTTCAGTGCCGAAGCGGTGCTGACGCGCCCCGACGGCACCGAGGCTCAGCGCGTACGCATGGTCGACACGAAGCCGGGGCTCAACCGCTACGAAGGCTGGGTGGTCCCGGACGCGACCGGCACCTGGTCATTCCACATTGAATCCTGGTCCGATCCCTATCGCACGTGGGAGCACAACGCGACCGTCAAGATCGAGGCCGGTGTCGACGAGCGGCTCATGATCGACGAAGGAATTGCTGTCCTCACTCGAGCGGCCGAGAATGCACCGGCGGATTCTGCTGAACGCACGACGCTCGCGGCGGCTGCCGACGCTATGAAGGGCGAGGGCACGCCCGCCTCGTTGCTTACGCACGGTCTCACAACCGCCGTCCATGATGCGCTGTCCCGGTACCCGTTGCGGGACATGATGACCTACTCTGCCGAGTACCTGGTGAACGTTGACAGGGAGCTTGCCCTGTATGGCTCCTGGTACGAGTTCTTCCCCCGCTCCGCGGGAGCATTCCAGCGCCCGGACGGCACCTGGGTACCCGGCACCCTGAAGACCGCCACGGAGGAGCTGGATCGCATTAAGGCTATGGGCTTCACCGTCGCCTACCTGACCCCGATCCACCCGATTGGCTCAACAAACAGGAAGGGCCGGAACAACACGCTGACGGCGGAGCCGGGCGACCCCGGTTCGCCCTACGGCATAGGTTCGGAAGACGGCGGGCACGACACGATCCACCCCGATCTCGGTACCTTCGAGGACTTCGACCGCTTAGTTGCTCGCGCGCGCGAGCTCGATCTCGAGGTTGCTCTCGACATTGCTCTCCAGGCCTCCCCCGATCACCCCTGGGTGACAGAACATCCGGAATGGTTTACGACCAGGCTTGATGGCACGATTGCCTACGCGGAGAACCCACCGAAGAAATACCAGGACATTTATCCGCTGAACTTTGACAACGATCCCGAGGGGATCTATGTCGCAATCAGGGACATGCTGACGCTGTGGGCGGATCACGGAGTGACCCTGTTCCGCATCGACAATCCGCACACGAAGCCACTCCCGTTCTGGCAACGACTCCTTGCGGAGTTCCGCGAGACGTACCCGGATGTCATTTTCCTTGCGGAGGCATTCACGAAGCCCCCGATGCTGCAAACGCTCGGCGCTATTGGCTTCCACCAGTCGTACAACTACTTCGCGTGGCGCAACGAGAAGACCGAGATCGAAGAGTATCTCATGGAGCTCGCCTACGAGACCGATCACCTGGTCCGCCCGGCCTTCTGGCCAACCACGCACGACATTCTCACGCCCTACATGCAAAGGGGTGGCGTTCCCGCCTTCGCTATCCGCGCTATTCTCGCTGCCACCGGCGCTCCGACGTGGGGTATCTACTCCGGGTATGAGCTCGCGGAGAACATTGCGCGCCCGGGTGCCGAGGAGCAAATCGACAACGAAAAGTACCAGTTCAAGTCGCGCGACTACGGCCTGGGTGACTCCACGGGAATCACCCCGCTGTTGACGAAGCTCAACGCCGTGCGTGCCGCACACCCGGCACTGCAGCGCCTGCGTAACGTGACGATCCATCCGACAACGTCGGACAAGATCATCTGCTTCTCGAAGAAGATGAGGGACGGCGAAGGCAAGCAGGACACTGTCATTGTTGCCCTGAACCTCGATCCGTTTATCACCCACGACGCTCTCATCGATCTTGATTTTTCGACGTTGGGCCTCGGAGATGATTATCATGGCGGTTCTATCATCGTTGACGACGAGCTGACGGGGCAGACATTCGAGTGGGGGCAGCGGCCCTTCGTCCGCCTCGATCCCCACGGCTCGGCTGCCCACATCCTGTCAGTGAGGATTCCGTGACTTCATCCCTTTCTGTAACAACCAACTCCTCCCCGTTTGGCGACCTCGGACGCCCCGGACTGAGCGACGATCCAAAATGGTACGAGACTGCTGTCTTCTACGAAGCGTTGCTACGTGCGATACACGACTCGAACGGGTCCGGTATTGGCGATATGCGCGGCCTTATCAGCAGGCTCGACTACCTCCAGTGGCTCGGCGTTGACTGCATCTGGATCCCGCCGTTCTATCCCTCCCCGATGAGGGACGGTGGCTACGACATCTCGAACTACACGGCGATCAAGTCGGAGTACGGGACGATCGATGACTTCACGGAGCTCGTCGACGAGGCGCACGCCCGCGGGATCAGGATCATCATCGACCTCGTCATCAACCACACTTCCGATCAGCACCCGTGGTTCCAGGCCTCCCGGGCCAATCCGGATGGTCCCTACGGAGACTTCTACGTATGGTCCGATACGGATGAGAAATACGAGGATGCTCGCATCATCTTCATCGATACAGAGGCATCGAACTGGACGTTTGATCCGGTGCGCCGCCAATACTACTGGCACCGCTTTTTCTCCCATCAGCCAGACCTGAACTTTGAGAACCCGGCCGTACAGGAAGCCATCTTCGATGTGCTCCGCTACTGGTGCCGCATCGGGGTTGATGGCTTCCGTCTTGATGCGATCCCCTACCTCTTTGAGGAAGAGGGCACGAACTGCGAGAACCTCCCGCAAACCCACGCATTCATTGCGTCCCTGCGGAAAATGATGGACGAGGAATTCCCCGGCCACATTCTCCTCGCGGAAGCCAATCAGTGGCCGGAAGATGTTGTCGAATACTACGGCACGGACGAAGCCCCCGAATGCCACATGTGCTTCCACTTCCCCGTTATGCCCAGGATCTACTACTCGCTGCGCGAACAGCGGGCCACCTCGATTAAGGAAATCCTGGCAGCAACCCCCGATATTCCACGGGGTGCCCAATGGGGCACGTTCCTCCGTAACCACGATGAGCTCACGCTCGAAATGGTGTCGACCGAGGAGCGCGCGGCCATGTACGGCTGGTACGCTGAGGATCCCCGAATGAGAGCAAACGTCGGTATCCGCCGGCGCCTCGCACCCCTGCTCGGTAACTCTCGGCCCGAGATCGAACTGGCAAACGCCCTGCTCCTGTCGCTACCGGGTTCACCGTGCCTGTACTACGGCGACGAGATCGGCATGGGAGACAATATTTGGCTCCCCGACCGCGACAGCGTACGCACCCCCATGCAGTGGACACCGGACCGCAACGCCGGTTTCTCCACCGCCGACCCGGGCAAGCTCTACCTGCCTCCCATCCAGTCGCTCGTCCACCACTATCAGGCCGTCAACGTTGAATCGCAGCTGGTCCAGCCCTCCTCGCTCCTGCACTGGACGCGCGGCATGCTGGAGATCCGCAAGCAGCACCCGGTGCTCGGCTCCGGTGCCTTCGAGATCCTGCCCACCGACAACGAGGCCGTTCTCGCCTACCTCCGGTACGACGAGGACGAAACCGTCCTATGCGTCATGAACATGGCAAACACGCCCCGTGCGGCAACAATCAATCTGCCGGAACGCTACGGGAACTGGCGGACGACAGACGTGTTCGGCGGAGCCGGTTTCCCGAATATCACGGAGGACGCCACCTACCTGGCAACGCTGGGTTCGCGCGATTTCTTCTGGCTCACCGTGTCCTCCCCGGAACTCGTGGAAGCAGCACCGGTGGACGGCATGCCCGCCAAGGTGGAGCCCCGCGAAGACCGCTTCGAAGCGGCTGCCGTCCCCTCCCCGATCCAGCCCCTAGAGAAGGAATAGCACACCGTGTTTGAAACCGACCTGGCATCCTGGATGCAGTCCCAACGCTGGTTCGTCTCCTCCGACAGGGCGGAAACCATCCGAATCAGGGGAAGATGGGTGCTCGCCGCCGGCGACCCCCGGGTCGAGATCGCGCTCGTCGAGTCGGGAACAACGACCTATATCGTTCCCCTCGTCGTTACGACGTCAACGTTCGACCACCCCCTTATCACCAAGCACAAGGGTTCGTACGTTTATGACGCCACGGACCTGAAGTACGGTCAGACCGTCCTCCTCGAGGCCTGCTCTGCGCAGTGGCTCGAAGGCACGGGTGACTGCGGGACGATGACGGGGCGCTCCGAGGCCGGAACAACTAGCATCACGGCCTCAGCCAAGCTCACGGGAGAACAGTCAAACACGTCAATTCGCTACACCCTGGCAAACGGCCAGCAGGTCATCCTCAAGGTGTTCCGCGTTCTCAACGCGGGACTCAACCCGGATGTCATCCTGACCAAGGCACTGGCGGACGCCGGGTCACCCCACGTTGCACCGCCCACGGGATCGGCTCTCGCCACCTGGCAGGAAGGCGATCACGAAGTCACCGGACACATCCTGGTCGCCCAAGAGTTCATGGCGGGCGCAACAGACGCCTGGCAGGTCATGACCGAACAGGCGGCGGGCGGCACGCTCAACGAACAATCGATTCGGGCACTCGGCACCGCCACCCGGTCAATCCACGACACTCTCGCGGACGTCATGCCTACCAACCCGGTCGAAGACGCCGACAGACAGAACCTTGTTGGATCGTGGCGCCGGAGAGCCTTACAGGCGATCTCCGACGAACCGAGACTGGAGTCACGACGTAACGAAATCGAGGCCGTTTTTACCGCAGCGGAGCAGCAGGCCAACTGGCCGGATCTGCAACGGATCCACGGCGACTACCATCTGGGCCAAGTCCTCGACGTCCCGGAACGCGGCTGGATCATTCTCGATTTCGAAGGCGAACCACTTCGCCCACTCGACGAGCGCACAGCACCGGACCTTGCCCTACGGGACGTGGCGGGAATGCTCCGCTCCTTCGACTACGTCAGCGGTCAGCTCGTCAGCGAAGGCACAGATCACGGCCACGCATCCGCGTGGGTGGAGAAAGCCCAGTCAGCATTCCTTGATGGCTACGGCGAGATCCCCGCGGGCACCGAGGCACTCCTGACCGCGCTTGAGCTTGACAAGGCCCTTTACGAAGTCTCCTACGAGGTGGCTCACCGCCCCTCCTGGGTCGACGTCCCGGTATCCGGGGTGAACGCCATTCTCAACCGGTCTGACGTCGCCGCAGTAACCGCCGCTGCCACGGCTACCGACGAACATCAGGACGCGACAGACAAGCGTCAGGACGTTGCAGACAAGCATCGGGCCGCGAGCGCAGACCGTCGTGCAACAACTGCGGGCACCAACGCCGATGGACCAGCGCAGAAGCGCTCCGGTCCATCGGGGAAGCATTCTGCTGGCGAAATCTCAGAGCATGCGACGGAGGCTGAAGACTCAGCATGTGAAGACAACGAACAAAGCATTTCCCCCGCGCTCGTTTCTCCGGTCACACCGGTCAGCAATGATGCTCCGCTCGGCGCGACCACGAACGGTTCCGGGGACAAACTAGGACATCGCAAAAACGGCAACCCTGTGCCGGATTCGCCCTCCGAGGGTGACCTTGACGGGCTAGCCTTAGAACATCAGGTGAAAGAGGTCATCATGGAATTAGAGCCAGTAGAAGTTTCGCAGGACAATCTTGCGGCAGTCGCCTACGGGGACTATCACGCACCGCACGATGTTCTCGGACCCCACCTTGGGGAAGATTCCGTAACCATCCGCGTTATCCGTCATCTCGCCACCGGGGTCACGATTGTGACGGAGGATCGCGAGTACGAAGCGGTCCACGAGTACAACGGGGTCTGGGTGGCCGTTGTACCGGGCACGGAGATCCCGGACTATCGCGTGCGCGCCGAATATTCGGAAGACCTCGTTACCACCACGGATGATCCCTACCGTTTCCTCCCCACCGTGGGAGAGCTCGACCTCTACCTGTTCGGAGAGGGTCGACACGAAGAGCTATGGCGCGTTTTCGGCTCCCACCTGAAGGAGTACGAGTCCGTCCTCGGAACCACGCGCGGAACCTCGTTCTCCGTATGGGCACCGAATGCTCGCGCGGTCCGCGTCGTTGGCGACTTCAACCATTGGAACGGGAAGGCTCACGCCATGCGTTCTCTGGGCGCCTCCGGTGTCTGGGAGCTGTTTATCCCCGATGCTACCGAAGGTCAGGCCTACAAGTACGAGATTCAGTACCGGGACGGCTCCTGGCATCAGAAGGCCGACCCAATGGCACGCCGCACCGAGAAACCGCCGCTGACCGCCTCTGTCATCACGAAGGCCCGCTTCAAGTGGGATGACGACAAGTGGATTACTAAGCGCGAGACGACCAACCCGCTCGAGGGCCCCATTTCGATCTACGAGGTTCACCTCGGATCGTGGCGTCAGGACCTGAACTTCAAGGAACTCGCGGAACACCTCATCGGCCACGTCAAGTACTTGGGCTTCACCCACGTTGAGCTCATGCCGATTGCGGAGCACCCATACGGGCCGTCCTGGGGTTACCAGGTGACGTCCTACTACGCGCCCACGGCACGTTTCGGCGAGCCCGACGAGTTCCGTTACCTCATCAACGAGCTCCACAACGCCGGCATCGGCGTCATCATGGACTGGGTGCCTGCCCACTTCCCGAAGGATGCCTGGGCACTGGCCAACTTCGATGGAACTCATCTCTACGAGGATCCGGATCCGCGCCGCGGCGAGCACCCCGACTGGGGAACCCTGATTTTCAACTACGGTCGCCACGAGGTACGCAACTTCCTGGTAGCGAACGCCCTGTACTGGATCGACGAGTACCACATTGACGGTATCCGCGTCGATGCTGTGGCTTCCCTGCTCTACCTCGACTACTCGAGGGAAGACGGCCAGTGGAGCCCCAACATCTACGGCGGCCGCGAGAACCTCGAAGCGATCTCCTTCATGCAGGAGACAAACGCAACCGCCTACCGCAACCACCCCGGTATTCTCATGATCGCCGAGGAGTCCACCTCGTGGCCGGGCGTCACCAACATGACGGAGAACGGCGGCCTCGGCTTCGGGCTCAAGTGGAACATGGGCTGGATGAACGACACCCTGCGCTACCTAGCGGAAGAGCCAATCAACCGACGCTACCACCACGGCGAGATCACGTTCTCCCTCGTGTATGCGTTCTCCGAGCAGTTCATGCTGCCCCTCTCCCACGACGAGGTCGTGCACGGAAAGGGCTCCCTGTACTCGAAGATGCCGGGAGATGACTGGCAGAAACGTGCCGGTGTCCGTGCCCTGTTCGCTTACCAGTGGGCCCACCCCGGTAAGCAGCTCATCTTCATGGGCCAGGAGTTCGCCCAGACCGGCGAATGGGACGAGTCGAAGGGCCTTGACTGGTGGCTCACCGAGAACAAGAACCATGACCAGGTCATGTCGCTTGTCGCCGAGCTCAACAAGGTCTACCTCGATACCCCGGCTCTCTGGTCCGATGACTTCACGAACCACGGTTTCGAGTGGATCGAGGTCTCGGACGGCGATCACAACGTCCTCTCCTTTATTCGCAAGTCGAAGGATGAGAAGGACTGGCTTGCTGTCGTCGTCAACTTCGCTGGCACTCCCCACGAGAATTACCGCGTGGGTCTGCCCTTCTCAGGCACCTGGGAGGAAGTCCTCAACACCGATGACCCCGCTTGGGGAGGATCCGGCGTCACCAACGGCACCGTCGAAACCGACCCGATTGGATGGAACGGCAGGGCACAGTCCGCGGCTCTCCGCGTTCCCCCGCTCGGAGCCGTTTGGCTGAAGCCCACCAAGATCACGACGATCTAGCAATCGGCGCGAGAAGATCTCACTGAAGCTCAAGTCTGGGTCCCACGCAATTTCCTGCGTGGGACCCAGACTTCATTTCTCCGACGTCATCCACACTTTCTTGCCAAACATGGCTATCAGCCACTGCTAAAGAGACTCTGTAATATTCTTACTGTATGAGTGAAGATGCTAATGGAGATGAGCAACCGGACGAAGAAGTTCAAGAGGTTGCTAGCTTTATTCTTAGTCAAGATCCTGATGGAAAGCGCATGGCAAGAGTTTTCCGCGATACGTTTGATCAGCTATATGACGGTCAGCGCACTGGGAGATTTCGTATTGACCAGTTAATGAAAACCGAAAAGGCACACTTTGGTTCACTTATCGAGATAAACCTTCAACGTGAGCTCAAGTTCCTGGATGGCGACAAGCTCGATTACAAGATTGCCGATCATGAGGTCGACTCCAAGTACTCTCACACAGGGGCATGGATGTTGCCCGGTGAAAGCTTCGACGAAATTGTTCTCGTGTCAGTTGCCGACGACAAGAACGCGATTTGGAGCGTCGGCTTAGTTCGCGTCACAAAGGAGAACAGACGGTCAAGCGCGAACCGAGACCGGAAGACTAGCCTGAACCAATTGGGGCGTAGTCGAATACTCTGGCTCTTTCGAGATCAACCGATGCAACCCAACGCGCTTCAGCTACTGTCACCCGAAGCTGTTAGAGCAATTATGGATCCCAGAAAGAGCGGCCAAGCACGGATCAACGAGCTCTTCCGCCAGGCAACAAATGTTCGTCTAAGTCGGAACATCATCGCAACTGTTGGGCAACAAAGCGACTACATGAAGCGAGTCCGCTACAATGGTGGCGCCAGGAGCGCATTGCGCCCTGAAGGTCACATCATCCTCGGGGGCGACTATCGGGCGCAGACCAACATTGCACAGGGGCTTGGAGCCACTGTCCCCGAGCCGGGCGAGTTTGTGAGCGTTCAAGTGGTCCCTGCCGATCCTCATAATGGATCATTGATTGATGGCTCGTGGTGGCGCCTTAAGAATGACGACGACAGAATCACCGTCGATGCTCCGATAATCCGATGATGGGCTGCACACGATATATCGCATACAGCCCAACTGGAGGTTCTCGGACTAGCTAACGCTACGAAGCTGTGTCCCCCTCGTTGAGCGTGAGCTTTCAGATGATGCACCAATTGCTACTGCGATCGACTCACCGATCGCAGTGGCTACCGGCGGCGGGAACGCATTTCCGATTTGGCGGTAAACCGACGTCTTCCGTCCGGCAAACCGCCACTTCTTATCAAAGCCCTGAACCCTTGCCGCCATAATGTTCGTGAGCTTGGGGATGTGGTCCATTGCTTCGTCGGGACCTGGAGCCTCATCAGCAATGCCTTTGCCATTCACGCCAAGCTTAAGCCACGCCTCTTTAGCACGCGTCGGCCCAAGATCCGCCCCGCCGTGCTTCTTAGAGCCCCCGACAAGGGTCGGTGCGATTGCATTAGCACCTCGAGCCCACTGCGTGGCACCGAGCCATCCTCGCTCTGCCATAAGCGGCTTAAGCACCTTCCCTACGGAAGGCGGTGTGCCAGCGGGACTTGGCCACTTGAAATTCTCAAGGTTACCCTTCTTGAATGCCACCAAAACAAAGCGCGGTCGGAGCTGCGGCACACCGTATTCGCTCGAGTACAGCAACTGCCAGTCGGCCTCGTAACCGAGCTCATCCAGAGTATCGAGAATTGACTGCCGGTAATTTGCGAATCGCGCTGTCGCAAGCCCGCGAACATTTTCAAGCATTACGGCCTCTGGCCGTGCCTCATCAACAAGCCGCATCGCCTCGGGGAACAAGTCTCGTTCATCATCGGCCCCGAGCTGCTGTCCAGCGATCGAGAAGGGAGGGCACGGCACACCGCCAGCCAGGAGATCAATACCTCGATAATCAGTACCACTAACCTCTCTGACATCCGCCTCAAGGACGTTCCAATCCGGGCGGTTCAGACGTAGCGTCGAAGCCGCATCCTTATCAATTTCTACTGCCAGCGCATGTCCAAATCCGGCATTCTCCAAGCCGGAGGACTGGCCACCTGCGCCAGCACAAATCTCAAGAACACTCAGATCATTTCCCAAAGCCATGCTTCATACTCTCATCAGTAGCGGACCGAATTTGTCAGCCTACTATCCCGACATCCTTAGTTGCACTCCCACTATTCTATTGACATATTATACGGGGAGTCCGTTCCAACACCGTGCCGTTGGACGCGATTGTGTACATGCCACGGACAGGCAAATTACGCTAGATCTGGCGCGCTCCGACATAAAATGAACGCTTTACGTTTAAGCGTTGCCACTGATACGGTTCGCGGTGGCATCGCTTCACTAATCTCAGGAACCTATTCTCTACGGTGCCGCATTAGATGACAATCTGCACAAAGGAGAGTTAAGTCTTCTAACTTCGGCTAAATGAACCTAACTGCCTGTGAGGGAATTAAGTAGTGTATCTCAATATCTTCCTGACCCCGCGCTACATCCACGTCGCTAATACTAGTCGCGCAGTCCTCGAAAGCGACAGGACGTCCTGCTTGGATCTCATTAGATAGTTTCCTCGCTCGTAGCTCTGGAGCACGCTCCCTCAGAAAGGATAAACGAGCTAAGAGGTCTCCCTCGATCACACTTTCAGAATCTGCGAAGGCAAATGCACTCACAGCCGAAGAAGATTCCAGGGCCGTCCGCACCGCCGTACCTTCATCGTGCATTCGCTCTGGCAGATTTCGGAATCGTTCCGCAATGTCCCAGGTGAGTTGACCACCCTTAGTGATCCGGCCGCGGTACTTGGGATCCGCAGTACGCAAATCTTCGATCTTCCGATGCACACTATCAGCACTTCGGTACTTATCTGGTACCTCAACATTCGGGGAAGGATCCAGGCAGAATTGATTAGTGGATTCGATAAAACTTCCACACTGTAATCAGTGCGGCGAGGGGCAACCCAGTAGTTTCTGACGAGCAGATCCGCTGCAAACAGTATCTCGTCGCGGTTCCAATTCACCATCCGAGTTGCCTTTCATTATGTCGATTCTGTGCTGGGACCTAGACTGATCAATAGCCAGGCACTAGATAACGACCGTTGGGCCCATGGGGTCAATAATTTACAACTCGATCTGCAACGTGTTGGAAGACTGCGTCCAAATAATTCTCATCAACGAAAGAAATATCGATTAGCCCCGACACTTGTTCGAGTTGCACAGCGAAGGCTCTCGCATATGATTTTCTTTGGTCACCACTCAGCCCGGAATTAATGATCGCCCTCGCATACCGCTGGGCAATAGGCCGACTACTCTTAATCGTGTCCCGCTCAAGAATCTGAACATAGTCATCAGCCCTTAGTTCCCCGGATTCAACCAACTCCGCTCCCAGGAGGTTCCAACGTGCCCACAGTCGCGAAAAAACATGACGTCGATTTGCTCCAGTCAGACGAGCTTTCCATTCAGCACTCCTTGGTGGTACCCGCCAATTCGCATAGTCTGGCAAAAGAATCAACGTAAGAAAGTCCCAAACATGAGGGTTTCCAAATTCTCCCTCTGAGGATTCTCTTAGCAAATGGAAATACCTACCGACCACTAGGTCGAACTCTCGGTCTTGATCCCGTTTCGAAAGTGACTTACTTTGCCAAGCGGAACCGTTTAGCACTGAGCCCAAGCCGGTCCGAATGATGATTAACTCGGACTCGGTGATTCGGACACTTCCTGTCGGGGGATAAACCCGCGCACCCTTCAACGTTTGTTCAAGCCGATCTCTATCAAACTCAGTGGCGGACCGTGCCTTTTGCATGTGGTATCGGCGTTCATGAGCCTGCTCAGGCATTAGCCTAGGAAACGTTCGATGATTCACCGTTTCTCCCCCAGCAAGTTCGTTGATGCATTAATGAGAGTTTCGAGTTCATCCGGCCGATGCTCAGCTAAGGACAATGTTTCAGTAATCGGTCGACTCAGAAAATCCTTACTCGCTTGATTAGCTGCAGCTGCGACTGATTCTGGGTACTCAATGACAATGTCGTCGAGACACTGACGCCTACCAGAGTCTTTAAAAAGCCGCCGGAAAGTGTCGATGAGCACGCGTAGAATTGACGCATCGAGAGCGTTACCGACCCGGGGCACATTCTTTCCGGCGATTAGATCGCTTACCAGAAGATTGTCCGTGTTGAGCTCCAGGCGAAATGCATGAACAAATGGGTCCTCAAGACTTGTGGCCTCGACATTAATCGACCAAGGCGCTCTAGGACGGTGGTTCTCCTCGAACGACATTGCAATTGTGGGGAAACCATCTACCCAAGATTCCAGGTTTATCGACTCATTGAGTTCGGCAAGTATTCGCCGCGACAGCCAGCTTTCTATCCCTTCCGGTGCAACCAGCATTGCTCGGATGTTTAACTTTCGAGCAATTTGATGGCCCCCCACAGTGACTACTGCTTGAAAACTATACTTTTGCGCAACAACAGTAGGATATGAAACCTCTACAGAGGTTTCGGACGTACTAGGGCAGCTAACACTTAAAACAAGCTTTATCTCTGACAACTGCATTGCTTGTATGACGGACGAAGGTACCTGAACAGATGTGAGAACACTAAGTTGCGAGTTGCAATCCCATCGCTCGGCAATATCGTCCTTTTCGACGGGTTCATCATTAACTAGAAAGCTCGTTGGTGACCAGCTCACATCCGAATCAATTCGTGGGAAGGGGTAGAGATTAATCCTCAAGATCCACCTCTCTCAGGCTTGTGTGAACTTCAATCGCCGTAACTTGCCAAAGCTCAATTCTAATTTCACCTCTGGCACCATCTTCATACTCTGCATAGAATATGTTCTCATCCGTCGCCACCGCACCACTCCACGTAACTGCACACCCATCATTATCGAGAGGGATTCTGCCTTCGGAGGTCTTTGCATGAATGTTAAGATCTACGCCGACCCTCTTTGAACCATTTCCTTTCACCCAAAAAGTAATTGAGTACCCCCGACCAGCATCCGTCGTGGTGCTTACCACATATTCAAGCTGAGGTCTTATACGCTCTTTCTGGCCACCCCGCCTGTGACTACCGGTCCGCCTAACTCCATTGATAGCCTCAGGATCCGCGTCCCTGGAGGGTAGGAAGTTCCGCAAGGAAGTTGCTACATCTCGTACCGATAGTGCGCTCGGCTGGGCCGCAGGCTTCACTTCATTAATCCATCTACGAAGTTTGCGCTTCACTTGCTCCAACGATTTTTCGACCACGTATGACGAAACCTCAGAATCAGCAGTCGACGGAGTCCAGCTATCATGAGTCGACGGTTCTGCTTGAGCAAAATGGTGGTCACATTCGGGTGTTGGTTTGAAAACTCCAGAAATGGAGATCGGCCCAAGGTCGATCCCCTCGAGTCGGTCATAATAGACCACAAGTTCCGCGTGAGACCGCATAAACGCGATAGTATTTGCAGGGAACGGGAGACTACCCTCTGCCCCCAAATCCGGGGGCGCCAAAGACATTCTTAAGTGTAAATGGCCTGAAGTCGCATCCGTCCGGGATCCAAAATAATCGGACCGCTTTGAGTTGCCCTTTATTCGCGGGCGGAGTGTTATTTCTTCAAATTTGGTTCTCACCAACGGGTTTATATTTGTGTCGGCAGTTTGCTTAATCGACAGTTCTCGTTTTCTAACCTCATTCAGGGAAAGTGCGTGTCCGCCGAACCTCTCTTGTACCAGGTTGACCACATCTACGGGACTCCCATCGTAGGCGAGATCGAATGACATTGGGGATTCTCCCCCACTGGGCGTTTGAGTAATTTTCGGCCAGCCATGTATCGCCAACGCACTGGCGATTTGATTTATCAAGAGGCGTTCATGCGCGGTGCTACAAGCTTCGATTCGTTCAGCCGTTTCCTCTTCTTCGTCCTCAGGCTCAATCCTTACTTCCGGGGCCACTACGAGGATCGAAGTACCTGTCTCGCCTTCATGGAACCTACGCTCAAAAATCCGCTCACCCAGGGCCTTAGCTTCAGCGCCACATAAGGGAATAATTTCTTCGCTACCCGGATCACCCCACCAGTGTGCACCAGTGAAGCGTTTCGAACCGTGCTCAAAAGGATCACCCTGCATACAGGCAATCAGTCGATGCTCTAAATCACCATTGGCTAGTCTGCAGACTGACCAATATACGACGCTATACACATGCGAAACTTCAAAAGTCGCGGTCTTTCCGAACCCGAAGGTACCCCCAGTATTCTCCCCTTCCTTAGTTGTCCCAATGTCAAAAACGAATGAGTTAAAATTGTTTGCCTCACCTGGATCCGGCGCTTGCCCAGAACGGACTGGCCCATCAAGACCACTAGTTCCTCGGTCAAAGATCTCCAACAATCTCAATTCATCATCATCGAGTACCGATGCCAGATTTCCTAAGGGCGCTGAAAGCCCGGTAAAAATACGATCTCTAAGGGACTCTCTTGCTTCAGTGGACGCCCGATGAATCCTGGCGCCATAAGTTGGAGCCTTCCCCGGAAGACGAGCATCCCAGGAGTTCTGTAGCGTCTCTCGTACGAGAATTTCGAGTCTGGTTAAGTCCGCTGCGGTCCGCAACAACTTACCCCGCCCACCACTTGTCACAACCGAAGGACCTCGGTCGAGTGAGAAGATTTTTAGTGCTGTCACTTAGACTCCGTCTGCTCTAGATCACTAAGTTTGGTGAAGTCAAAATCGGATGAAGATTCTCCGAGTGCTGATAGATTAAGCACATACTTCACATCGGAAATTGCCATGGATACACTTTGAGAAACCGAGGATAAGTTGAGTACAGGACAATCCTCATCGATACGCCAGAACCGCCAGGAAACTAAAGTGAACTTTTCTTGGCCTTCTGGCATACCAATCACATAATGGGCATCAGCTAGTTTGTCTACTAGACGCTGACGATCTAGATTCAAATCCAGTAATCGCTCAATAACATCATCGATCCGTTCACCGCCCCCATCCTGTTCCGCCTCAGCCACTCCTAGGTACAGAGCAGCTTCTCGCGGTAGTTCGAGCTGTTTTAAGCCATTGACATTGACAGCTTGGCGATTTTGGAAACGCGAAGTCTTAATTTCTACCCGGCAGTTCGAACTAATAAAATCTTGCGGATCCTTTCCTGATCGTTGCCAACAATTAATTGCTGACACACCATTGACCCGAACAAGATTCTCAAGGAAGAGTAACTCCCCATACAGTCCAGTGAGTGCCGTCAACTTCAACGTCGATTGAGCCTTCTGTAATAACCTTCGCCACGCAGAGACTGCGAGTGAGAGTACTTCGACTGGATTATCCATCTTGACGTTTTCGACGACCTCATCCATAAACGCAAGGAACACCTCATCGAGCCTTGGTTCAAGGCAGGCCACTTTTGCAACCTTTAAACGAGTGGGATCGTCGTCAAACGACAGGGTCGCCGGCTCCACGAGAATAACCCGACTTGCACTAAACGCTCCTTTCAAGCTTGAATCACCGAGTTCGAAATAGGCTACCGCTCTACCTTCACGGTCAAGCCCTACCCATGTTCGATACTTGGATCCAGGATCCCCATGGAGAAGTACCGTTGCTTCTCCGGCACTTACGTCTGTACCAGAACGCTTGGCTCTTAAGAAAGTCTCACGTGTTCTCACACCGTGTCCCCTTCATAATCCCGCTCATCATCATTCGGAATGTCAACTTCGTACTCTTCATCAACTTCGTCGACGTAGGCGGGTTTAACGGCAAAGTACACACCCTTATTCTTGACAACGTTGTCGACATCGAACGGCGCAACTAATCCCAGTCCAAACACTTGAGGAATCTGCCGCCCGTCTGAAACAGAATGTTCCTCGAGGATTTTCTTATTCAGGGATATCTCGCGGTCCGGCAATAGCGAGTTTCCACTCAATGGATACAGAACTAACAATCCATATCCGTCGCCACCTGCCGTCGTAGCCCGCAAATCAAACTGTTGGGCATTGCTTAATGGCGATTCCCTCTTTGGCCCCGCACGTCCAAGAATCTCAAGGTCGAGTATCAGGTCACCACCGCTCATCATAGCTCCCACTTCTAACGAGAGCCCCTCATCCTCATTCTTGATCTTTTGCACTGATCGGATCGGTTTCCTGACTTCAAAGCCTTCGAACTCGAAAGTGTCTGATCCGTTACCTGACGCAATAACCACGTTCCAAGGGGTTTCTGGTAGCTTTTCCTTGGTCCATTCCATCGCTTCTAGAACCAACTTATTGTGCTTGTCGTGAACCTTGAACTCCGCCAGGAACTTATCGATGTATGCGAACGGGACGCCCTCAAAAAGAATTGGCTGATGACGACTCACCGCGTCGCTCGCATTCTTGTACGCGAGAATTCCGGCAAGGAGTTCTTCTGCCGCAGACTGATTTCTATCCAACTTTTCCAAAGAGCTAACGTCAAGTGCAGTTGTCTGAAGTCGGAATCCTTCAAAGTCAACAGCAACCTTTTTTGCGTGTTTCTGCTTGTTCTTCGCCGTGATTTGTAGCCGACCCGGATGTTGCTTTATTCGGACACCGATCTGCCGCGGGGTCTGTCCTGAGGCTGTAAGTCGGCTAATCTCAATCCGGAGATCAGCCTCGACTTGCGCGAGAAAACGATAATCACTATCTAAGCCGTCACTAACCCAGATACGCTGTAAATCTTCATACTCTGACCGATACCCGAACCATCGTCCCATCTGCAGAAGTGTGTCGTAGGTATTCGAAGTCCGGGTGAAAAACGAAACGAACAGTCCTTCCAGTGTTAAGCCACGTGACAGTGTGCTGCCGCCAATAACAATCAGAGTCTTGGCTCTATCCCCTGTGTATGACAATCTCTCAAACTCGTCGGCATATCCGTTGTCGACTGCAACCGTTAGCGTACGTAGAACTGCTCCGATCTGCTCTTGTACTTTCGGCCAGGTTGGAGCAAGATCATCACCTGTGTAGAGTTCAGCAGCTTTATTTACTTCGGAAACGAAGGTGTCATAAAAGCTACTGACGTCCCCGTCCAACGCCTCCTTTTCAAGCTTCGCCAGAAATAGCTTTACAGCGTCTCTGAGGCGGAAATGGGCTTCAGTTCGATGTGTTGTATGTAGCAACATCGTCGAGTGCTGGTTCATTTGCCCTCGAAGCCGACGGATTGCAACTCCCACAATGAACCATCGGATAGCTTTCTCAAGCGACTCAGTAACCTGGGGCGCGAAGGTCTGATTCTCCCGGTTGTTGCGGGGCATCAGGAACTCAAGCTCACCCTTCGGTATTTCTCGAATGACGTCCGGCGCGTTTGTATCCGCATTCTTCAGCCCAAACAATTCTTCGGCGCCGAAGTATGATTCCGAAGTCGGAAGCGGGATCATAAAATCGGCAGGATATAGACCGTCCTCCTCCTCAGGGTCCATAAATACGTTAGCGAAGGGTGTTGCGGTATAACCTACATACGTCCCATTCTCGACCAAGTCCCAGATATTGCGCATATGCTGATTGATCGGAGTTGGAGAGTCAGACTTTTCATTCGAAGAATCAGGTGTGGCTTGGTCGGACTCATCATCAATAATCAGAATGGGGGTCTTTTCAAGAATCTTTGGACCCGCAGCTTTTAAGAACTTCGTGAGGTACTCAAGTCTCTTTG